>DASZWS010000037.1:0-22703 GCA_035546515.1 Vitreimonas sp.
GCTCGCATCGCGCTCGCCTGCGCTTTGATTTGGTCGACAAGCGCGCGCAACTGATCGCCTGCATCGTTAGCGAACGTCGGCACGCCGATCCAGGTGACCCCGGACGCGGGCGTGGTGATGCCGAACGAGGCGCCAGGGCCAAGCGTCGCGGCGTTGTATTGGTCCCAATAGAAATTGGCGGCGTCGCCATCAGGCAAGGCGCGCCAGTTAAGCGTCAGCGTGGTTTGACGCCCGTTGGATTCGAACACGCAGCGGCGCGGCGCGGGACCGAACGGGTTGTGCCGGTCCATAAAAATGCGCGCGGCGGAACGGCGGCGATCGTCGGCGAAAGCGGGATTCAACGTGAACGGATAAATATAGCGCGCGCGATAAGCGTCGAGTGTGCGGCCATCGCAGGAAATGACGCGCGCACCGAGCGGTGGGGCGCTGGGGTAGTGGTCATCGCGGTAGAAGACAACGACATCGTCACCATGCGCCGTGGTGACAAAGCCCGGCCAACGTGCAGGCGCGAGATGCATCTTCGCGCTGAGGCCGAGATGAGGGTCGCGAAAGCCGGCCGTGTAACTCAGCAACGCGTGGTAATAGCCGGCTTGATCTCGCGCATGCTCCGCGCGCTCGCGCGCCGCCCGGTAGCCCTCATTGAACCAACGCAGCGTGGCGAGATTCTCCGTGTCGAGCGCGATCGGCGTGTTGTCGTGGATCTCGGTGCGCAGCGCGTCGAGGTCAGAAAGCGCTGCGGTGCGCCATCCTTGCGGCGTCGTCGGCATACCAGATGGCGCTACACCCTCCGCGGATGCCGGCGGCGCCGGGGGTGCGCTAACGCAGGCGGTTGCACTGATTGCAAGCAAGGCGGCGAGCGCCGTTTTGAAGTTCATATCCGTCTCCCGCCTATCTGATGCGCGCCACGCGCGCTTTAGATGCGCTGGCGCGGCCAGCTCGCGAGCAGCGTCCAAACGCCGAGGATGGCGCCCGAGACATTGATGAAAATCTCGAATTTCATGGCGTCGTTGGCGCTCGCAAGCGCATACATGCCGTTCTCGACATTGAAGGTGACGTCCATCGCCGAGAGATAGATGAGCGCCGAACTGGCCATGAGGCCGAGCGGCGACGCCCACGACTTGCCGGCAATGAGGCCCGCACCCGCGGCCGCCATGCACAGCGCCATCCAGCCGTCGGCGACCGGAAAGCTCGATTCAAAAGCTGTGTACCAGCGCTCGTGCATCGTCATCACGTCGCCGCCGGTGAAATAGCTCCACCAATAGAATGCTGTGACCACCGCGCCGAGGATCAGCAGGCTGCCGAGAATACGCTTGCCGATCATTTCTTTATGCACATCAAAACGCCATCTCCGATGCTGGTCATGGCTGCATGCACGCGCGGGTCGTTCTTGATCTTGAACGCGAGTTCGCGGAGAGCGGCGGTGTCCGGCGTCATGTTCTCTGGGTGGGCAACGCGGCCTGACCACAACACATTGTCGAACAGCATGACGCCACCGCGCTTCAGCAATCTCAGGCCGCGCTCGTAATAGCCGTCATATGACGTCTTATCGGCGTCGATGAACCCGAGGTCGTATTTGCCCTCCTCGCCAGCGGCCAAACGTTGATCCAGCGTTTCATTGGCTGGGCGGATTTGCAGATCGATGAGGTGCGCGACGCCGGCTTCCTTCCAGTAGTGGCGCGCCTTCGATGTGTATTCCTCGGAAACATCACAGGCGAGCAGATGCGCCTGATCGCCGTACATGTCGCGCATGGCGAGCATGGTGGCGAGCGAGGAATAGCCGGTGAACACGCCGACCTCGAAGGCGCGCTGCGCCTTGGTCATGCGCGCGATCACCTGCATGAACGCGCCCTGCTCCGGACTAATCTGCATCATCGCATTCGGCAGCTTCGCGGTTTCCTCGCGGCAGCGCGTCAGCGCAGGATGTTCGGGCGGATTGACCTCGCCGAGATAGGCGACGACTTCAGGCGTAAGACCGAGAGATGAGGACATGGGCTGAACCTAGGCCATGTCCTCAGCGTCCGCCAATCAGGTATTGAAATAGCCAGGCTGGCCGATGTCCTCGAGACAGCCAATTTCGGTGGGTCTCCAACCGAGTTCCGCCTGCGTCTTGGCGCTGGACGCGGGCATATCGAGCCCAGCGAACATCGCCAGGAAGCCGAAATGGGCGGGCGCTGCGTCTTGTGTGATCGACCCGCTCCGCACGTTCAGTTGGCGCGCCAGCACGTCGGCAATGTCGCGCATCGGGATGCCTTCGTCGGCGACCGCGTGATAGGCGGCGCCAGCTCTGCCCTTCTCCAGCGCAAGACGATAGAGCTTAGCGACATCAACACGATGCGCTGACGGCCACCGATTGGCGCCATCACCGACATAGGCCGACACGCCCTTCTGACGCGCGATCTCGAAGGCGTAGCCGATGAAGCCGGCTTTGCCCTCGCCGCCGTGCACCTGGGGCAAGCGAATGGCGGAGACGCGCACCCCGCGCGGCGCAAAGGCAAACGCGGCCGCCTCGGAAACGCGCGGAACGCCATTGCTGTGAGCGACATCATCCTCGGTCGCTAGCCGCCCGGGTGCGAGCAGGCCCGTGCCGGAGGTGACAACGAACGGCTTGTTTGTGCCGACGAGCACCTCACCCATCGCTTCAATCGCACGCTTATCGATCTGGCCGTTCTCGGCGAACTTGGTGAAGTCGTGAATGAAGGCGAGATGGGTCACGCCGTCTGCATCCTTGGCGCCACGCTTCAGCACGTCGAGACTTTCGAGATCACCGCGCAGCACTTCAGCGCCGAGCGCTTTCACGGCCGCCGCTGACGCATCGGATCGCGCGAGGCCGACAACGTGATGTCCGTTGGCGATCAGGTCTTTGACGACCGCCGTGCCGATGAAACCGCTCGCGCCGGTAACGAAAACACGCATGGGGTGGACTCCGGTAGTTCTAGCTGAAAACGACTATTGAGCTATAATTATGCGGGTAAAGTCGTGATCTTATACGGGTATGACGAGTAACAGGATGAGCCTCGCCACGCACAAAGAAAGCGCGCTCGGTCAATATCTCCGCGACCGCCGCGCCAAGCTTGATCCGACGGCGTTCGGACTCCCGCTAAAGCGCCGCCGCACGCCGGGCCTACGCCGCGAAGAGGTAGCGCAGCGCGCCCATGTGAGCGCCACCTGGTACACGTGGCTCGAGCAAGGACGCGGCGGCGCGCCGTCGGCGGACGTGCTCGACCGCATTGCGCGCGCTCTGATGCTCACCGACGCAGAACGCGACCATCTATTCGTCCTCGGGCTCGGGCATGCGCCAGAACCACTCCGCACCGAGAGCGACGACGTTTCGCCGCGCCTACAGCGCGTGCTCGATGCGTTTGAGCTCAGCCCTGCTCTCATCAAGAACACGACATGGGACGTGTTGGCGTGGAATCGCCCAGCCGCAACCTTGCTGACGGACTATTCGAAGCTGGAGGCGAAGAACCGCAACATCCTGCGCCTCATGTTCACCGACAGTCACGTGCGGGCGCTGCAGGAAGATTGGCAAGCGGTGGCGCGCTTCGTCGTCGCGGTGTTTCGCGCCGATGCCGCGCGCGCTGGCAATTCCGAGGCGATCAGAGCGCTCGTTGACGATCTCACGCGACAAAGCGCGGAGTTCGCCGCGATGTGGGCCGACAACGACGTGCGCCGCTACGGCGGCGGCCTCAAACACTTGCATCATCCGCGCTTCGGCAAAATCGCCATGGAGTTCTCGGCATTCGCCGTCGACGGCCGACCGGATCTCAATATGATCGTGTACAATCCTGCGACGTCCGAAGACGCTGAGCATATGCGCAGGATACTCAAGCCGAAACGCTGAACCCGGCCGCGCGTCCTATTGAACCCGGCGCAACTCTTCGACCAAATCCGGCCGCTCCCACGAGAAGCCGCCTTCGTTGTCGGGCTGACGACCGAAGTGGCCATAAGCGGCTGTGCGCGCATAGATCGGACGGTTGAGCTTCAAGTGCGTGCGAATGGCGCGCGGCGTCGCCCCGCCGATCAATTCGGGCAGCAGCTTTTCCAGTTTGGCGGGATCGACGGTGTCGGCGCCGTGCAAATCCACGTAGAAACTGGTGGGGCGCGCCACGCCGATGGCGTAGCTGATCTGGATGGTGCAGCGCTGCGCCAAGCCCGCGGCGACCACGTTCTTGGCCAGATAGCGGCACGCGTACGCCGCTGAACGATCAACCTTCGTCGGATCCTTGCCCGAGAACGCGCCGCCGCCATGCGGCGCCGCGCCGCCATACGTGTCGACGATGATTTTGCGGCCCGTGAGGCCGGTATCGCCATCGGGTCCGCCGATCTCGAATTTTCCGGTCGGGTTCACATGCCACTTGGTTCGTTTGGTGATGAGACCATCTGGAAACACTTCGCGGACATAAGGCTCGACAAGCGCGCGCATGCGCTTGGACGTGTAGCTCTCACCGCCCAAGCGCCTGGTGTGCTGGTGGGAAACGACGATCTGCTCGACCTCCACGGGCTTGCCGTTTTCGTACCGCAGCGTGACTTGGCTCTTAGCGTCCGGTTCGAACTCCGGGCGTTCGCCGGAATGGCGGGCGTCGGCGAGCCGCTTCAGGATGTTGTGCGAATATTGAAGCGTCGCCGGCATCATCTCCGGCGTTTCGCTGCAAGCGTAGCCGAACATGATGCCCTGGTCGCCCGCCCCTTCGTCCTTGTTGGCGCTTGAGTCTACGCCCTGAGCGATGTGCGCGGACTGGCCGTGCAGGTAGCATGCGTACTTGGCCTTCTCCCAGTGAAAGCCCTTCTGCGCATAACCGATGTCCTTCACCGCCGCGCGCACCTTTGGCTGCAAGCTGGCGATGATCTCTTTGGCGAACGCCTTGCTCTCAGCCTTCGACATGCCGGGCTTGCTGGCGCGCACCTCGCCAGCCAACACGATGCGATTAGTCGTCACCAATGTTTCGCAAGCGACCCGCGCTTCGGGATCTTTTTCGATGAAGGCGTCGACGACGGTATCGGAAATCCGGTCCGCCACTTTGTCTGGGTGGCCCTCGGACACGCTCTCGCTGGTGAAGACGTACGAACTTCTATCCACTCGGATTCTCCGAAACCGCCCCGAAACAAGCGGACCCTCTTATTGAGAAGGCCTCCGAGAGGCAATTGCGCGCGCCTCAGCCGCGCTTGGCCGCCTCGGCCGCTTCCTCAGCCAGCACCTTGACGAGTTCGACGACCCGCCGCCGCACCCGCACGCTTTCGATCGAGGCGAACAAGGACATCAGCTGCGCCCCTTCCGGCGTCGACAGCGCATCCTCGACGTAGTCCTGGCGCGGCTCGGCGGCGCCTGGCGCCCGAATCGACTGAAGCCCCTCATAGAGCCGGCTGATGCTGACATCGAGCGCACCGCAGATATCCAGCATGCGGCTGGCGGCGATGCGGTTGACGCCCTTTTCGTATTTCTGGACTTGCTGGAAGGTTACACCAAGTATTTCCGCGAGCCTTTCTTGGCTCATACCGATTTCAAGCCGACGAGATCGTACGCGCTGGCCCAATTTTCTATCGATGGCGTTGGCTGCGCGCTCATCATTCATCGCTGGCGGTCCCCGGTTGCGCGCCAAGGTGGTAGAAACCTGACCGCCAACGTCAAGCAAAGCATGCAAATGAGCAAAAGATTTCCGTAACGAGCGAAAGTAGTTTCAACCAGAGCGGGAGGAAGTTGCGCTTCTGCGAAGCCGCCTCGCCTGGAAGTTGAGCGAACTACGCGTCCGAATGAATCGACGATCCCCGAAATTCCGCCCGACGCTGCCCGCGCCATGGGGAGGCCCTCCTCGATTGTACGGTAGCGGGCGATTTCAAAGTGCTGCCAGGGTCCACTAAAGAGTCTTGGATCACCAAACCAGGCGTCGTTGCTGATGTTTATCATCCAGCCCGGTCGTTCATCGCCGCGCGGCGACATGCCTGGGAAGATCGACTCATAGCAAATAAGCACTACTGCAGGTGGCGCCCCCGGCAGGATGAGCCGGGTTGGCGGCGGCCCCGGCACGAAGCCCGCACCAATCTGTTGAAGTGGTGCGATGTGTAGGTTGCGCAACAGACCCCAAAACGGAATGTATTCGCCAAATGGTACAAGATGATGCTTGTCGTAAATCTGGCCGAGACGTGTGACGCCGCTCACACCGTCGATCACCGCAGCTGAATTGTAGAGCCGCAACGAGTCCACGTCGGCGCGGCCTTGCATGAAGGCGTCGCAAGCAGGCCGCGGCGCGCAACGTGTGATCCCCATCACCAAAGCGCGATCGCCGAGACCGCGTCCAAGCGCGTTCAAGAACGCCTGATTGTCGAGTACAAAAAAGTTGAGTGTGGGGATCGCGCCCTCGGGCCAAACGAGAATGTCGGTGCGCGAATCTTCAGCCGGGCCGCTCACCGCCAGATAGCGCTGCATCACGCGCCACTCTTGCTGCGGCGCACAGGCGATGCGTTCTTCAATCGTTGGGTAGGTGCACCACTTCTGCTGCTGACTGAGACCGGCATCGGCGACGCGCACAACCGGCAACGCGCCAGGCGGACCAATCGGCGCGCGCGCGATGCGCTCGGCGCCCCACCCCCACGACATACCCAGCGCCAACGCCGCAACAATCGTTGGCATAAAGCGCATCGCGCCGCCGTCGCGGCTATCGGCCATCGCTGCTGGCGCCGCGGCAACCAGCAATGTCACCAACGTCAGGCCATAGATTCCAAACACAGATGCGAGCTGCGAGATTGGTTCGCCGGGCGTCCAAATGTATCCAGGGAGCAGCCAGGGCAGCCCAGTCAAAATATTGCCACGCAGCCATTCAGTCACGAACAGGCACGCCGCGAACACCGCGATGCGACGCACGTCGCGTGTCCACAACGCCATCGCCAGCGCGCAGCCGAGTCCCCAAAACAGCGCGAGGCCGCCCGCGAGCGCCAGCGTCGCAGGAATGCCCCAGAGCGGCCCCCACTCCTGCAAGTCGACTAAGAACGCAGACGATATCCAATAGAGTCCGGTGGTCAGATGTCCGAGTGCGAAAAACCAGCCGATCGCGAATGCCGATTTGAATTTGCGCGGCTGCGCGGCGGACCGATCAAGCAACCAAACCAGCACGATGATTGCCGCGATATAGAATGGCGCGATTTGCACAGGCGCGTGCCCAAGCGTTGCGATCGCGCCGGCGACCAATGCGATGCCGCGACGTTGCCACGGCGTACGCCGTGCGAACCAGCCCCCGATGCGCGATGCGGCGGCGTCATTTTGGGCTGTACTCATGACTGCGTTGGACCGCGCCGGGCTCGGCGCGTCAACTATTTCAGGCGTTGCGCGCGCGCCTCGTCAGGCGGCCGGGCCTCGGCGCTTATTGGCTTCGCGGGCGCCGCTCCGGCGGAGGCCTTGAACCGCAAGCGCTTCACGCGGCGCGGATCAGCGTCAAGGATCTCGACATCAAAGCCCGAAGGATGATGCAGAACCTCGCCGCGCTGCGGCAAACGCCCCGCAAGCGCGACAGCCAAACCGGCGGCGGTGTCAAATTCGTCTTCGTGATCAGGCAAGGCCAGACTTGCGCCGAGCTTGGCCTCGAGTTGATCGATGGGTGCGCGCCCATCCGCGTCGAAGACGCCGCCGGGGCGCTCCTGCACCAGGGGCGCGTCCACGTCGTGCTCGTCGTCGATGGCGCCAACGATTTGCTCGACCAGATCCTCCATAGAGACGAGACCATCGGTGCCGCCGTATTCGTCAACGACCAACGCCAAATGGATGCGGCTGGATTGCATGCGCAGAAACAACGTCGACAGCGTCATCGATGGCGGCACGAACAGAATATCGCGCTTGATGCGCGACAACAGGCGATCTGAGAACTTCGCTTGCGCTTCCCCGTCGACGGATGGCGCCAGCAGCGACATCACATCGCGCACATGCACAAAGCCCTGCGGGTCGTCGAGCGTTTCGCCGTAGATGGGCAGGCGCGAGTGCTGGCTTTCCGAGAAGGCGCGCGCGGCCTCGCCAAGAGTGGCTGAAGATTCGATCGCCACGATTTCAGCACGCGCGCGCATGACGTCAGCGACCTTCAAACGGTCAAAGCGCGCCGCCCGCAAGATCATGTCCTTCTGCGCTTCTTCAATCGGCGCGCCGCCCTGCGCGCTGTCGCGCAGCGCTTCTTCGACCGCCGCCGCCGAGCCTAGGCGTTCGCCAGTGATAATGCGCTGCAAGCGCGCCCACACACCCGCGCGCTTGCGCGAAGTCTCCGTGTCCGGCGCATCTACCATAGTGTTGCTTCGTGCTCCGTCTTCAGGCTTCACGCATACGGGTCTTCGATGCCGATCGAAGCCAGAATGGCACGCTCGCGCGCTTCCATGCGCACGGCGTCCTCATCCTTCTCATGATCATAGCCCAAAAGGTGCAAAAAGCCGTGCACGACCAAGTGCGCGGCATGGTTCTCAAACCGTTTGCCTTGAAATTGTGCTTCCTCGACAATGGTTTCGCCCGCCAGAGCGATGTCGCCAAAAAACTCCGGCGAAACCTGCGGCGCCGGAAACGACAGCACGTTTGTGGGGCCGTCCTTGCCGCGGAACTGCTTGTTGAGTCGGGCGATGGTCGCGTCGTCGGCGAGCAACAATGACACTGATCCGCGCTTGGCTTCGGCCGCCGCGGCGGCGGACAAAGCATCGACCAAGACGTCCTGCTTGCCCTCCCACAGCGGAGACTTGATCAACACGTCCACTTCTAAATCGTTGTCTTCGTCAGCCACGCGCCGCCTCGTCACGATGATAGGCTTCGACGATCTGTGCGACGAGCCTGTGACGTACGACATCCTGCGCGGCGAAACGGATGACCTCGACGCCGTCGAGATTCTCAAGAATGGCGATCGCGTGCGCGAGCCCCGATTGATCGGGGCGCACCAAATCGATCTGCGACGGATCGCCGGTTACTACCATGCGCGAGCCTTCGCCGAGGCGCGTGAGCACCATCTTCATCTGCAGGATCGTGGAGTTCTGCGCTTCATCGACGATCACAAACGCATTCGAGAGCGTCCGCCCCCGCATGAACGCGAGCGGCGCGACTTCGATCTGACGGCGCTCGCGCCGCGTCTTGAGATCGTTTTCGCCCATCTGGCTACGGAAGGCGTCCCAGATCGGCTGCAAATAGGGATCAACCTTCTCGGCGAGATCGCCGGGCAAATAGCCAAGCTTCTCGCCTGCCTCTACCGCCGGCCGCGTAACGATGATTCGATCGACACGCTCCTGCTTCATGGCCTCGACGGCGGCGGCCACGGCGAGAAAGGTCTTGCCGGTACCAGCCGGGCCGACGCCGAAGATCAAGTCGATGTTTTCATCGCGCAGCGCCTCGACATAGTGAACCTGCCGCGGCGTACGCAGCGTCAGGCCGCCAACTTGCGGCAACGTCATAGGCCCAGGCGGTGCGCCGTCGGCGCCTTCTGAGAGCGAGATCGCCGCGAGCACCTCGCCTTCGCGCACACGGGCCTTGCGGCGCGCCATTTCCGCAAGTGAGTCGACAATGCGTTGCACGCGCTCGAGATCCGCGGCGCTGCGCGCGCGCACGCGCAGCTCATCACCCTGTGCATCAAGCGTTACGCTGTAGGCCGGCGCGCCGCGCGGCGCTTTCGGATCGCGGAACGCCTCTTGAATGTGGGCGACGTGACGGTGCAGCGGCCCGAACACGGCCTGCGCCACGCCCGGTTCGGAGAGTTTGATCGTGCGTTCGAAGTCTTTGCTTTCGCTCACGCGTCCACCATCGCGGCGATTTGCCCAGAAATTGAGTTTTGCGACGCCGCATCAATGCGCACGTCGACAACATCGCCAAGTTGGGCCGAATCGCTGGGGAAATGCACGGCCTGCGCATATGGTGATCGGCCGTACATCTGACCAGGGCGCCTCCCGGCGCCGGTGACGAGCACGGGGACAACGCTGCCGATCTTGCTTTGATTGAAGGCCATCTGTTGGGAAAACAACAGCGCCTGCAATCGCTGCAACCGCTCAGACTTCACCGCCTCGTCCACCTGCCCTGCCATCACCGCCGCCGGCGTGCCTGGCCGCGGCGAATATTTGAACGAGTAAGCCGCCGCGAAACCAATCGTCTCCACCAGCTCCATCGTGGCGTCGAAATCGGCGTCGCGCTCGCCCGGAAACCCGACGATGAAATCGGAAGACAAAGCCATCTCAGGGCGGATCGCGCGCAAGCGTGTGACGATGTCGTGGTAGCGCGCCACGTCGTGCTTACGGTTCATCGCGCGTAAAATGCGGTCCGAGCCCGACTGCACCGGCAGATGCAGATACGGCATCAGCTTCCGCTCTTCGCCGTGCAGCGCGATGAGATCGTCGCTCATCTCGATCGGATGCGAGGTGGTGTAGCGCAACCGCACTACACCCTCGATGCGCGCCAGTGCGCTCAGCAGATCGGCAAACGACGCGGTGGCGCCGCGCGGAGCCTCGCCGTGATAGGCGTTGACGTTCTGCCCGAGCAGCGTGATTTCGCGTACGCCCTGCGCCGCGAGCGCGCGCGCTTCGGCGACAATCGCGTCGAGCGGGCGCGAATATTCAGCGCCGCGCGTATATGGCACGACGCAGAATGTGCAGAACTTATCGCACCCCTCCTGCACCGACAGGAAGGCGCTGACGCCGTCGGGCGCCCGCGCCGGCAGCGCGTCGAACTTTTCCTGTGGCGTGAAATCGGCCGCCAGCCGCTCGCCGCTTTGCCGCGAAACCCGCGCGATCAACTCCGGCAGCTTGTGATAGGCCTGCGGCCCCACAACCAGATCGACCTCCGGCGCGCGGCGGCGAATTTCCTCGCCCTCGGCCTGCGCGACACAGCCGGCAATCGCGATCATGGTCGATTTGCCTTCGCGCCCGCGCCGTTGCTTGTGCGCGCGCAAGCGCCCGATTTCGGAATAGACCTTCTCACTCGCCTTTTCGCGAATGTGGCAAGTGTTGAGAATGACCAGATCGGCGTCGTCGGGCCGCTCGGTCTGGACGTAGCCGAACGGCGCCAGCACGTCGCGCATGCGTTCGGAATCGTACACGTTCATTTGGCAGCCGTACGTCTCCATAAAGAGACGCTTCGGCGCAGGCTTTTGGTCAGCCATGTCTAGCGCTTGCCTGCCTTTGATTTGTCATCGAGCGGCAAGCCATAAAGCTCAAGGCGGTGATCGACGAGCTTGTAGCCCAGGCGCTTGGCGATCTCGTGTTGCAGGCGTTCAATCTCCGGATCGACAAACTCGACCACCTTCCCTGTCTTCATATCGATCAGGTGATCGTGGTGGGCCTCCGGCATCTCTTCATAACGTGAGCGGCCGTCGCGGAAGTCGTGCCGCTCAAGGATGCCCGCCTCTTCGAACAGGCGCACGGTGCGATAAACGGTGGCGATGGAAATGCCCGCGTCAATCGCAGCGGCGCGGCGATGCAGCTCTTCGACGTCAGGATGGTCGTGGCTGGTCGAGATCACGCGCGCAATCACGCGGCGCTGCTCGGTCATGCGCATGCCTTTGTCGACGCAGAGCTTTTCGATCCGATCCATACTGTCCTCGGTTGCGAGGGTTCAATAAACCTGGGCGGCGCGGGCGTCCACCAGCGAGAGCCTCAAACAATCGGCCGCGGCAGCGTGCGGCGCATGACGATCGCGTCAATCGGCCCGCGTTCACCGGCGTAATAGGCGTGACGCCGGCCCGCCTCCTTATAGCCGAGCTTGGCGTAAAGCGCGCGGGCGGCCTCGTTATCTTCCGCGACTTCGAGATGCATGCTGGCGGCGCCGCGCACCAGTGCAGCCACACCGGCCGCGGTGACCAGAGCCGCGCCCAAACCGCGCCGGCGCGCTTCGGGAACAACCGCCACGGTCAGCAGCTCCGCGTCTCCCGCCGCGGTCCAACCCATGGCGAAGCCTTGCGCTTGAGTCTTGCCGGAGACGAGCGCGAACACCGCGGGGTTGGCCAAGAGCTTGGCGATTTCTTCCGCACTCCACGGCCGCGGAAACGCTTGCGCGTGCAGCGCCGCCATAAGCGCCGCCGCCTCCAAACCGACCGCTTCGATCATAGCGCACCCGGCAAAGTGACATGCGGCGCACGCAGATAAAGCGGGTCCGGCGCGTAGCGAGCGGGATCAAGTGTTCCGCCGTAGCGGGCGAGTTTGGTCGGATCGCAAACTTCGCCGGGGCCGCGCAACACCACCGCAGCGTCGTCCACCATAGATTTTATCAACGCATGATGTTCGCCGCGTCCGATCGGACATGGTGGAATTAGCGGCGCCCCGTGGCGGTAGAGCGCGAGGTAGGATGCGCCCGGCGTTTCAATCAGTGCGCCGTGCAAGCCCTCGACGCCCTGCTCCAGCGCCAGCGCCTCAAGCGTTGAGACGCCCACGCAGGGCGTGTTGAGCGCCAGCGCAAGGGCGCGCGCAAACGAGAGCCCAACCCGAACGCCTGTAAATGAGCCAGGACCGGTTGTTACGACGATGCGTTGGACATCAGCCCAACTCAGCTTGGCTTGCGCCAACACCTCCGCGGCCATTGGCGCCAAGCGCTCTGCTTGGCCACGCTGCATCGGTTCGGAAAGCGCCCAGGCTTCATCGCCGCGCAGCAGCGCGACCGAGCAAGCATCGAGGGTAGTGTCGCAGGCGAAAACAACGCCGGCTGCGCTCACATCACCTGCTCCACGCGCGTCACCTCGGGCACATAGTGGCGCAGCATGTTTTCGATGCCCTGCTTCAACGTGAGCGTCGAGGACGGACAGCCCGCGCAAGAGCCGCGCATGTTCAGCTTCACCACGCCGTGTTCGTGATCCCAGGAGTGGAACGTGATGTCACCGCCGTCGCGCGCGACAGCGGGGCGGACGCGGGCGTCGATGATCTCTTTGATCTCCTTCACGATGTCCGCAGCTTCGCCTTCATAAGCGATGTCCGCCTCTTCGCTATTGCTCTCGCCTGTCGCCGAGTCGGCGAGCGCGGCGCGACCGGATGTGAAGTGATCCATGATCGCCGCCAGCACGTGCGGCTTCAGGTGCGGCCACTCGATACCTTCGGCCTTGGTCACCGTCAGGAAATCGCCGCCAAGGTAAACACGCTCCACGCCGTCGACGGCAAACACCGCCTGCGCCAATGGCGACTCAGCAGCGGCCTCCGCGTCGGCATAATCGCGGCTGCCGCCGCCCAGCACGTCGCGGCCCGGCAAGAACTTCAGCGTACGCGGATTGGGCGTCGATTCAGTCTGAATGAACATGACGTTGAGGTGGGCCCTCGGGTGGATGCGGTCAAGCCGACGCTTCGCCGCTCTTCGCGACCAAGGAGAGCGCCAAGCCACGAATCTCATCGGCGCTGAGCGTGCCCGGCACCACCAAAACCGGAACTGCACGCGTCCCAAGCCCAGAGCCCTTCGCCAACGATGAAACCAGGGGCCCCGGCCCCCCCGCGCCGCTCGCCGAGGCGAGCACCACGAGCTTGATTGAGCTATCCTCGTCGACGAGTTTGCGGACCTCGGGCTTTAGGTCGCCCTCGCGCAGCACGCGTTCCGCGGTAATGCCAGAGGCGGCCCAGACGTCAGCGGCGAAACGCTGGGTGAGCGATTCCGCGGCGTCGAGCGCTTGGCGCCGCATCTCGTCGGTGATCGACGCCCACGGCGTGGGATCCGCTTTCTCCACGACACGCAACATGACGAGGCGCCAGCCGCTGATCTTGGCAAGTTGCGCGGCATAGGTGAGAGCTGCCGGAAACTCCGGGCTCTCGTCGGCCACGACCAAGCACGCGGGGCTTTCGCTCATTCGGGGATATGTTCGCGCAAAGCGGGCTCGGCTTCAAGCGCGCCAGAAGCCGACGACGTTGCGCACCTCGCCCATGATCGGCGCGGCTATAGCGCGCGCGCGATCAGCGCCATCCTTCAGGATGGCATCAAGCGCACCGGGATCGGCGTTGTAACGGCGCATCTCTGCAGCGATCGGCGAGAGCTTCGCCGCCAGCACGTCCGCCAGCGCCGGCTTGAACACGCCAAAGCCTTTGCCGCCGAACTCCGCCAGCACATCGTCCACGGAGCGGCCCGAAGCGGCGGAGTAAATCCCGACCAAATTCTCCACCTCGGCCCTCCCCTTCAGACCTTCGGCGCTCTCCGGCAGCGGGTTCGGATCAGTGGTGGCCTTCTTGATCTTCTGCAGAATTGTATCGGCGTCATCGACCATGTTGATGCGGCTCATGTCCGAAGGATCCGACTTGGACATTTTCTTCGTGCCATCGCGCAAACTCATGATGCGTGCGCCGGGCCCCTGAATCAGTGGATCAGGCAACGGGAAGAAATCGGGCGCGCCGAAGTCATTGTTGAACTTCTGAGCAATGTCGCGGGAAAGTTCGAGGTGCTGCTTCTGATCCTCGCCCACGGGCACGTGCGTGGCCTTATAGAGAAGAATGTCCGCCGCCATGAGCACCGGATAGTCGAACAAGCCGACGCTCACGCGTTCCTCGTGCTTACCGGCTTTGTCCTTGAACTGGGTCATGCGTTCGAGCCAGCCCATGCGCGCCACGCAATTGAATACCCAGGCGAGCTCCGTGTGCTCGCGCACCGCCGATTGCACGAATATGATCGATTTCTTCGGGTCGACCCCGGCGGCCAGATAGGCGGCAGCAACATCGCGCGAGTTGGCGGCGAGCTGTTTGGGGTCGTGATCGGCGGTGATCGCGTGCTGATCGACGACGCAGTACAAGCACGAGGAAAAGCGCTCCTGCAGCGCCACGAACTTCACCAGTGCGCCGAGATAATTGCCGAGATGCAGACCGTTGGTCGGCTGCATGCCTGAGAACACGCGTTGCGGGCCCTTGTACTGGGGCTGCGGGGCGTCGGTCATGGGAAACTCCGGAACAGAAGGACGAACAGGCGCGCGGACGCGCGCGGAACAGGCGTCAGGTCAGCGCCGCCATCGCCAAGAGTTCGTCCTCACGTTCATGCAAGCGGACTTAGCCGAGCCTTAGACCACCGGCAAGTCAGGCGGCGGCTCATCCCCGTTCTTTCGTGGCGTCCGGCGTAGCGCCGCGCGAAGATCGCTCATCGACAACCCGCCAAAGGCGAACAGCACGAACGGATAGAGCACCGCGCCCACCAGGCAGAGGCTGAGCACCACGATTTCCTTGGCCCCCAGACCGAAGAAATGGAAATGCGCCAACGGCGCCTCGAGCTGCGGCCGAAAGAGCTGGCCCACGTACAGCGCCACGCCCATCAACGCGCTTGCCAACAAAGTGCGTATGATTTTCAACCAGGTCTCTCGCGTGACCCCGTAGTGCTCCCGGTTCGACAGCGTCACCAGCATCTGAATCACGTTCACCCAAGCCGCGATCGCGGTCGCCGCGGCGATGCCGGCAAACTTCAGCTCGGTATTAAAGAGCGCGATGCCAAGGATGATGTTCAGCGCCACGGAAATCAGCGCGAACCGCATCGGCGTTTTCGTATCCTGGCGCGCGAAGAAGGCGGTTTGCAAAATGCGGTTCAGCACGAACGCCGGCACGCCGATGCCGTAGAAGAAGAGCGCATGTCCCGTCTGCTGCGCGTCAAAGGCCGTGAACTCACCGCGGCGCCAAATGCCGTCGATGAGGTATTCCGGGATCGCCATCAGGGCTGCGGCCGCGGGCAGCGTCAGCGCCAGGCAAAAGATCAAAGCGCCGTCCATGGCGTCTTGCGCGCCTTTGTGATCGCCGCTGTGTACGGTTCGCGACAGCCGCGGCAACAAGGCGACGCCGACGGCGACGCCGATCAAGCTCAGCGGCAGTTGGTACAGTCGGTCGGCCGTCGCCAGCCATGATCGCGCGCCGGGGATTTGGCTCGCGAGAATCCCGGAGATGAAAATATTGATCTGCGTAGCGCTGGCTGAAATCGAGCCCGGCACCGCGAGCGCAATCAGCGATTTGATCTCCGGCGTGAGCCGCGGCCAGCGCCACGTGACCCGTGCGCCCGATTTGTTGACGCCCCACCACAGCAGCCCCGCCTGGCACACGCCCGCAACCAGAATGGCCCATGTCGCCGCCAACGCCGCGCTATGCGGATCGTGCTGCGGCACGACAGCGAGCAGCATGACGCCGTTCAGCAGCGTCGGATGCAGGCCAGAGACGAT
The DNA here is from genome assembly GCA_035546515.1 of Vitreimonas sp. GTDB lineage: Bacteria > Pseudomonadota > Alphaproteobacteria > Caulobacterales > Aquidulcibacteraceae > Vitreimonas. The sequence continues at coordinate 16,080 of DASZWS010000037.1, forward strand.
GAACCGCCCGCGGGCGTTCAGCACGCCCGACAGGTGCGCCGCGATCGCCATGCACGGCAAGTACGGCATGGAAATCTGCGTCAGCAGGATGGCCAGCTTGAATTTTTCAGGATCGTGCGCGTAGCCCGGATTGATGATGTACATCAGCCACGGCATCGTCAGCTGCGCGACGATGGTGAGAACGAGCGTCGCCGCCGCCAATGTCGCCATCGCGTCGGCCGCGAGAATATCTGCGACCTCCTCGCCGTCGCGCTCCAGCGATTTCGAATAGGCCGGGACGAACGCTGACGCGAACGCGCCTTCAGCGAAGATGCGACGAAAGAGATTCGGGAACGAGAACGCCGTGTTGTAGGCGTCGGCCTCAATCGTCTGCGAGGCGCCGAAGCGCGAGGTTATGACAAGATCGCGCGCCAAGCCCATGAAGCGGCTGATCAAGGTCAGCCCGGAATAGATCATGGATGAGCGGATCAGGCCCCCGCCCTTCTTGCCTTCGTCTTTGGCGGGCGCCGATTCGGCGGTCGATGATGGGCCTGTCACGGGCAGCGCTTCTGCGCTGCGTTGCGTTAATAATCAAGGCGAGCCGCTGCCTCGGCAGGCTATCGTGCTGTGGACGCTTGTGCGACCGCCAGCGGTCTGTCGGCGCTATCGGCGGGCGCGGCGGTTTCCACTGCCCGCAGCACACTTTGAAGCGCCGCCTTGAGTGCAGCGCCGCGCTCTTCAGCTAGGATCTGAGCGCCTTCTTCGTCCTGCACATAGAAGACATCCGATGCGCGCTCACCGTAGGTATCGATATGGGCGCTGGAAATGGTCAGGCCCTCGGTCGAGATCGCCTTTGCCAATTCCGCCAACAGGCCAGGCCGGTCACGCCCGGACGCTTCAACGATGGTCGCCAGAGGCGTGACGTCGTTATCGAGACGAACCCATGGCTCGATCGCAAAGGCGCGGGCGCGGCGCGACATCGGCTGCGGCGCGGGCGTCGGCATGTCCTCAAGCGCAGCGCGCGTGAGGCGCGAGGTCATCGCCTCCATCAGTCCCGGGTTGCCGCCGCCGAAGGCGCGGCGATCCGGCGTTTGCACGAAGAACACGTCAAACGCGCCTTTGTCGCGGGTCGTGTAGGCGCGCGCACTGGCGATGTCGCCGCCGCTCGCGGTGATTGCGGCGCATAAGCTGGCGAACAAGCCTGGCCGGTCACCCGCATAAATAATGACCTCAGTGATGCCGCGTTCTGGCCGGACGCGCGCGGCGACGTGAGGAATCGCGCGCGCTTCGCACGCTTGCAGCACTTCCCGCGCATGCCAGCTCAGCGCGTCCATGTCGTGGCTCAGCCAGTACGCGTCCTCCAGCGACGCGAGCCAATCATCAAGCTCGGGATCCGGCTTTTCCGACTGGCGCAGCTTCTCCTTGGCTTCGCCCGCCATCTCAGCCAAATGCGCGCGTACGCTCTCTTCGTCCGACCGGCCGCCGTGAAGCGTCGCTTCGGTCAAGCGATAGAGATCGCGCAGCAGCTGGCCCTTCCAATCGTTCCACACGTTCGAACTCACAGCGCGAATGTCAGCCACCGTGAGCACCAACAGCAGGCGCAGGCGCTCCACCGAACCGACAATTTCAGCGAACTGCATCACCGTGCTCGGATCGCCAATGTCGCGCTTTTGCGCGTAGTCGCTCATAACCAGGTGGTGACGCACCAGCCAACCGACGAGTTCGACCTCATCCGCAGGCAAGCCCAGGCGTTCGCACGCGGCATGCGCGGCCTTTTCGCCCTCGATTTGCTGATCCCCCTCGCCCTTGCCCGTGTCGTGCAGCAGCATGGCGAGAAACAGGGCGCGGCGATTGATGATCTTCGGAAAAATCTCGGTCGAGAGCGGATGCTCGCCCTTGTAGCGTCCCTTTTCGATATCGGAGATCGCATCGACGGCCCGCAGCGTGTGCTCGTCCACTGTGTAGTGATGATACATATTGAACTGCATCTGCGCGACGATGCGCCCGAACTCCGGCACGAATTTCCCCAGCACGCCGGCTTCGTTCATCAGGCGCAGCGCGGCGCCGGGACGGCGCGGCGAAGCCATGATGCTCAGGAACGCTTTGCGCGACGCTTCGTCCTTGCGCCATAACGGCGGCATCTGCCGCGCGCGGCGCGACGCCTCGTCCAACGCCTCGGGATGTACATCGAGATCATTGCGTTCGGCGATCTCGAACAAGCGGATCAGGTTTTGCGGAGGGTTAAGTGTCGTCTTCGACTGAATGTTCAGCCGTCCGCCGTCGATGCGGAAACCCGGTTCAAGCGATTTGCCCAGGACAGGAAACGTCGGCAACAGACGCTGCAAGCCAAGCGGCGCGCGCTTGGCGTGGTCGGCCTCCAGCCGCGCACAAAGCACGCGCGTGAGCATGCCCACCTGACGCGCAAACAAGAAGTAGCGCTTCATGAACCGCTCGACCGCGGTGTGATTGCCGCGCGCGCCAAAGCCCATGCGCTTGGCGATTTCCGGCTGCAGATCGAAAGTCAGACGCTCTTCCGCACGTTCGGCGATGAAGTGCAAATGGCAGCGCACGGTCCAAAAGAATTCCGTTGCACGCCGAAACGTCGCGACCTCCTCCGGACTGAACACGCCGGCGGCGAGATACTGCTTGGTTCGTGTAAATCCGTAGCGATGCCGCGCCATCCAATAGAGCGTGTGGAGGTCACGCAGTCCGCCCTTCCCCTCCTTGAGGTTGGGTTCAACCATGTAACGCGATGCGCCGGCGCGCAGGTGACGTTCGTCGCGCTCCTTCAGTTTCGCGGCGATGAACCCTGTGTGATCACGCTGCGCGACCTCTTTGCGAAATCGGGTTTGAAAATTCGCCGCGAGGTCGGCGTCGCCGGCGATGAGGCGCGCGTCAAGGATTGCGGTTTGGATCGTGTGATCGCCGCGCGCGAGCTTCAGCGATTCTTCGATGCTGCGGGACGCATGGCCGACCTTCAGGCCCAAATCCCAAAGCATGTAGAGCATGTATTCGGTGACGCTCTCCAGAAAGGGCGTCGGCTTGTAGGCGCGCAGGAAGAGCAGATCCAAATCGGAGTACGGCGCCAACTCACCGCGGCCATAGCCGCCGACAGCAAGCAGCGCGAAGCGCTCGCCCTCGGTCGGATTGCGCGCCCGAAACATATGCACCGTCGTGTAGTCGTAGAGCGCGCTAACGACCTCGTCGGTGACACCGCAAATGAGTCGAGCCACCGCCAAACCGTTCTCGCCCTCGTTCAGGCGGCTCTCGGCGACGGCGCGGCCCCGGGACAAAGCGTCTCGCAGCAAACCCAGAACGATGGGACGGGCGGCCTCGCCCTGGTCGGCAAAGGCTGCGCTCAGCGCCGAACGCAGTTGGACGCCATCGACCACCTGGTCCGCTGAAAGTGGTTTGAGACGTGCAACCATGCGCTTTAGTTCGGGATTTTTCAGGAAACGACTAGTGGCGACCCTGAAATGACTTCTTGGTAAAAAGCAGATCGAAAACTTGCCTCAATTTGCGGGCACAGCCAAAAGGTATTCGGGAGCCACTCCCGGGGAGCTATTCGATGGCGAACAATCGCGGCCGTACGATCAAACTGAATCCGGTCGACGACGGGCTTGTGACCGACCACCCGGCGCGCGCCAACCTCGAAGCCATCATGGACCAGAAGCTGTTCCATCAGCGCATCCGTAGCGAGCGCTCCTCGGCCTACTGGTTCGCCGCCTCGCTTTGGGGTGTCGCCGGCCTGGTGCTGGGCGGCCTGCTTGGCGCCTACATGATGTACGTGGCGATGGATTCCTCGTTGCCGCTGGCCTCCGAAGCCGTCACTCGCGGCATGGCGGTCGAGCAAGCGCGGCAGTCGGTGAACAACCGCCCGTCCTTGCTCAACGATCAGAATCAGAACCAGCCGAGCCAGCAACAGCCTTGAGCTGATAGAGCAGCTCAAGGGCTTCTTTTGGCGATAGCCCGTCCGGATTGATCGCGGCCAGCTTGGCCTCGAGTTCGCTTGGCTGCGCTTCGGCGTGAACCTGCGCGAACAGCGGCAACTCGTCGGCAATCTCGACCTTCACCCCCCCGCCGCTCGCCTCCAGCCGCGCAAGCACGGCGCGCGCCCGCTCAATCGCCGACCGCGGCAAGCCGGCAAGTTTCGCGACTTGAATGCCATAGCTGCGATCGGCTGCACCGGGCGCCACCTCGTGCAGGAAGACCAGATCGCCCTTCCACTCCTTGGCCCGCAAATGCGCGTTGGCGCCCGCTTCCAGCTTTTCCGCGAGCCGGGTAAGTTCGTGATAGTGGGTGGCGAAGACGGCGCGGCACTTGTTTGCCTCGTGCAAATGCTCCGCGACCGACCAGGCAATCGCCAAACCGTCGAAGGTGGCGGTGCCCCGGCCGATCTCATCGAGCACCACCAGGGCGCGCGACCCTGCCTGGTTGAGGATGGCCGCCGTCTCGACCATCTCGGTCATGAATGTGGAGCGCCCGCGCGCGAGATCGTCGGAAGCGCCGACGCGGGCAAACACACGATCGACTACACCCAAGCGTAGCTTACGCGCCGGTACGAAATATCCCGCCTGCGCCAGCACGGCGAGCAACGCGATCTGGCGCAGATACGTGCTTTTGCCCGCCATGTTCGGCCCGGTGACCACCAGCAGGCGCGGTCCGGATTTGCCCTCCGCGTCAAGGCGCGCATCGTTGGGCGTGAAACCCAGTCCCTCGCGGCGAACGCCTGCCTCAACGACGGGATGTCGCGCGCCGTCCGCCAACAGAGCGAAACTCTGATCCACCTCCGGACGCACCGCGTTGGCTTCTTCAGCCCACTCCGCCGCTGCCGCCGCCACATCGAGCGCAGCCAGCGCGTCCGCCGCGGCGCGGATTTTGCGCTCGCATGCCGTCGCTTGCGCCGCGAAAACCTTGAACAGTTCCAACTCGCGCGCCAATGCCGATTGGCCGGCGCGGGCAATCTTCGCATCCAGCTCAACCAGCTCGTTGGTTGTGAAGCGCACCGAACCCGCATTGGTCTGGCGGTGGATGTAGGCGCCGTTCAGCGGCGGACGCAGCAGCGCCTCTGCCTGCTTGGTGGTGCAATCGATGTGATAACCAAGCACGTTGTTGTGCTTCAGCTTCAAACCGGCAATGCCGGTCTCTTCCGCGTACTTGGTTTGCAACGCCGCGATCACCTTGCGGCTGTCGTCCCGCAATGTGCGCGTATCATCGAGCACCGCATCGAAGCCGGCGGCGATAAAGCCGCCATCGCGTGTCAGCAGCGGCAATTCTGAAGCAAGCGCGCGATCGAGGCTCTGCACTAACGTCGCGCAGGCCGGATCAGAAAGCAGGCTCAATGCTTCTCCGGCCTGCGCCAATTCCTGCGGCACGCCGCCGCCAACCCCCAAACACAACGCCGATGCGCGCTCGCCAGCCGCCAAACCGTCGCGCAATTGCGCCAGATCGCGCGGCCCGCCGCGCCCCAAACTCAGCCGCGTGAGTGCGCGCGCCAAATCACCCGCGGCTTTCAATTGTTCGCGCACGCTGCGACGCCGCTCCCGTTCTTCGACGAAGAAAGCCACAGCGTCGAGGCGTGCGTTGATGGCGGCGACATCAGTCAAAGGCTGCGCCAAACGTTCGGCCAGCAACCTGCCCCCTGCCGCCGTTACCGTGCGGTCGACGCATGCAAGCAGCGAGCCTTCGCGTGCGCCGCTGCGTGTGCCACGCTCTATCTCCAGCGCGCCGCGCGTAGCTGCGTCGATGGCCATAAAGGCGCTCGTCGTCGATCGCCGCGGCGGCGCCAGCTTCGGCGCCGATCCCGCCTGCGTCAGCTCGATGTAGTCGAGCAGCAAGCCCATGGCTGACAGCTCGGTTTCGGTGAAGTCTCCGAAACCATCGAGCACGCTAACGTCGAAGGCCGACTTGATCCGCCGCGCCGCAGTCTTCGCATCGGCCTTCACCGCTGGGCGCAAGGTCAGCGCCGCGCCTGCATACGCCGCTGCGGACGTCAGCCGTGCACTATCGCTCTCAACGGCGAGCAGCTCAGCCGGCGCCAGCGCAACGACGGCGTCCTCAAGTTCGTTCGCCGCCGCCAAGCGCACCTCGAAAGCGCCGGTGGACACATCCGCCCAGGCAAGCGCTGCGCCCTCGTTCGAGACGACGCACGCCGCAAGCCGATTGGCGGCGCGCGCGTCCAAGAGCCCCTCTTCTGTTAGGGTGCCGGGCGTGACCACCCGCACGACGCCGCGCGCGACGATCGACTTCGAGCCGCGCTTCTTGGCTTCGGCAGGATCCTCCAGCTGCTCGCAGACCGCGACTTTAAATCCGGCACGTATGAGTTTTGCGAGGTATGCCTCCGCCTGATGCCATGGCACACCCGCCATCGGAATTGGCGCACCGCCATGCTGTCCACGCTGCGTCAGCGCGATGCCGATGACGGGCGCGGCGCGCTGCGCATCCTCGAAGAACATTTCGTAGAAATCGCCCATCCGGAAAAACAGGATGGAGTCCGGATGGTCAGCCTTCGCCGCGAGATACTGCGCCATGAACGGCGTCGCGCGCGGGGGCGGGCTGGAAGAGGAATCGGCCACGCAACAGCTTTAGCGGGCCGCGTCGCCGACTTCCATTGACGGAAAGGCGCCCACAGCTAGGGTGCGCCCG
>DASZWS010000038.1:0-18772 GCA_035546515.1 Vitreimonas sp.
GACGCTCAAGCGCGATTTGACCAAGCCGAGGCTGCGCGCGAAGCGCTCACGGGTTTGGGCTACGTCGCTGTCGGGCTCGATCATTTTGCGAAGCCATGGGACGCGTTGGCGATCGCTGCGCGCAACAACGCCTTGCGGCGCAATTTCCAGGGTTATGTCGCCAAGATTCCGGACGCGATTTTGGGATTCGGCCCATCGGCGATTTCAACGCTCCCCCAAGGTTTCGCGCAAAACGTGAACGGGGTCAGCGCATGGGCGCGCGCGGTTGAGGCGGAAAATCACCCGGTCGCTCGGGGCCACGCCCAATCCAAGGACGATCGTCACCGCGCGGCCTTGATCGAGGCGATCATGTGCACCTTCGAGGCGGACCTTTCCGCTTTTGGCGGGCGCGCTGCATTCGCAAGTGAACTGCACGCTCTCGCACCCCTCGTTTCTGCGGGCGTGGTGGTCGTAGCGGGAGATCGTCTCTTCTTGCCTGAGCCCATGCGACCGTTCTGCCGGCTGGTGGCGCAAGCTTTCGACGTCTATGGCGGTGACGACGCGGCAAGACACTCGAGGGCGATTTGAAAGCCACCGCGGGTATGACAACGGCAGAGCGCTATCGCGCCTATCGCGGCGCCGCCCTCTTCAGCATGGGCTTTCGCCCGTTTTTTCTTTTCTCTGCGGCCTGGGCGGCGCTCGCCGTTCCGTTCTGGCTCGCCTCGTATTTTGGCATCCTGCCCGCCGACCAGATTACGCGCGATTGGCACGTCCATGAGATGCTCTTTGGCTATCTGAGCGGCGTCATCGCCGGCTTCTTATTGACCGCCGTTCCCAATTGGACAGGCCGTCTGCCCGTCACCGGCGCCCCGCTGATCGGGTTGTTCAGCCTATGGGCGGCGGGCCGCATTGCGATGCTGATGCCAACTGTGCTCGGCGCCGCCGCAGCAGTGATTGACTCACTTTTCCTGTTTGCACTCGCGGCGGTAATTGCCCGCGAAATTTTGGCCAGCCGCAATAGTCGCAATTTGCCGGTCTGCCTGCTGGTCTCCGCGCTGGGCGTAGCCAATGTCCTGTCACACACGCACTTGGCCAATCTGCATCTGAGCTTGCTCGGCGAACGGTTTGGCATTGCGGTTGTCGCGATGCTGATCGCGCTCATTGGCGGCCGCATTGTGCCAAGCTTCACGCGCAACTGGATGGCAAAGCGCAAATTGAGCCCGGAACCGGCGCAAGCAAGCCGCTTTGACGCGATCGCCTTGGGCGTAACTGGGGGCGCGCTGTTCACCTGGATCGCGGCGCCCTTCTGGCCCGGCGCGGGCATTCTGCTCGTGGGCGCCGGTGTCATTAATTTCGTCAGACTGTTGCGTTGGCGCGGCTGGAAGACATCATCGGAAGCGCTCGTTCTCATCCTTCACGCAGGCTATGGGTGGCTCGCAGCGGCTTTCACGCTGCTGGGGCTGGCCGTTCTCGCTCCCGGTCAGGTTCCGACCGCCGCCGGTATTCATGCGCTTACCGCTGGCGCTTTTGGGGTCATGACCCTCGCCGTGATGACGCGCGCCACTCTCGGCCACACCGGCCAATCGCTCACCGCGAACCGCTCGACACAGGTGATTTATCTCCTGGTCAATCTTGGCGCTCTCGCGCGCGTGATCGCGCCATTCTTCTTGGATGCGTACAATCCTGTGCTCACCATTGCCGCCTTCGCATGGAGCGCTGCGTTTGCGCTGTTTGTCATCGCCTATGCGCCGCTTCTGGCGCGTTCGCGGCGCGCGGCTGCGTGACATCGGGACGACCTCTGCTCAGCCAGCCCAGAGTTCCCTCAGTCTCTTAGATTGGCCGCTTCTATTTGGTGGGAGCGGTGATCCGCAGCAAGCGACGCCGTTCGCGTTCTTCATGTAACACGTGCGCGCGCACGCGCAGCAGATCGCGACGCGCCACCAAGCCTACGACATCGCCTCTAGCGCGGTCGACAATTGGAACACGTCCGATGTCCCCCGCCGCCATGCGATCGGCCAACTCTCCCACAAGCTCGTCGCTAAAGCCCACCACCGCGGAGTCAACATCGACCATCTCCGCGAGCGTGGCGTCGGTCGGCGGCGCGCCACGCATCCAGCGAAGAATGTCGGCGCGTGAAACCATTCCGGCCAACTTGCCGTGTTCGGCGACGACAGGGTAACTCTTATGGCGATGTTCGCCTTCGACGTTTGCGAAAAATTCGATGGCCTGATGAACGGGCATCGATGCCGCCAGCGTGTGGACCGGCCGTGTCATAATGGTCTCCACGCGCCGTTGCATGAACGGGTCGATGCTATATTCGCGCGTTACGTGGTGGCCGCGTCTGGCGATCCGCTCTGTGAGGATCGACCGGCGCATCACTAAGACAGTGACAGAGAACGCCGCCACCGATGCGACGAATAACGGCAGCAAAACATGGGTGTTGCCGGTGAGCTCAACGGCAAACGCGGTGCTCGTCAGCGGCGCGCGCATGGTCCCGCCGAGAATTGCGGTCATACCCAACAATGCCCAAAACCCTGGGTCGCCAAACGGCATCAAATGCGCTTCGACCGCGCCCAGCGCACCGCCCATGATTAGCAATGGCGCCAGCACGCCGCCTGACGTTCCTGACGACAGCGCCACGATCCACACTGCGGCCTTGTCGAACAGAAGTGAGAAAGCCGCGGGTGCCGACAGCTGCGCTCCAAGGAGGCTGGTGATGTTGTCGTAGCCCACGCCGAGCACCGCGGGATTGATGGCGCCGCCGACGCCCACGGCCAAGCCGCCCAGCGCGGGCCACCACATCCAATGAATCGGCAGTTTCCGAAACAAATCTTCAACCCCATAGAGGGCGATGGTCATCAATCCCGATTGCAAACCAGCGACGACGCCAGCCAACGCACAGAGCGCAAGCCCCCACGCCGGAATGCTGGGCGTAACCGCATAGGCGAACAGCGGTCCCGCACCAAGCAGGCACGGCCGCAGCGCCGCCGCCACCACAGCAGCGACCGCCACCGGCACAAAGCTGCGCGGCTTCCATTCGAACAGCAACAATTCCACCGCCAACAACACCGCCGCGATCGGTGTGCCGAACACGCCGGTCATCCCCGCCGCGGCGCCGGCCACCAACATGGTTTTGCGCTCGGCCGAACTCAGATGAAAGAATTGGGCAAAAAGCGAGCCCAAGGCGCCGCCGGTCATGATGATCGGGCCTTCCGCGCCAAACGGACCGCCAGTGCCAATGGCGATTGCTGACGACAACGGCTTTAGCGCCGCGACTTTCGGGTCAATTCGACTTTGTCCGATCAGAATTGCTTCAATCGCTTCTGGAATGCCATGGCCGCGAATCTTCTCCGACCCAAAGCGCGCCATCAAGCCAACGATTAGGCCGCCAACGACCGGTATCAAGACCGCCCAGACCGGCAAGTGCGCATGCGCAAGCGAAACGGTTTCGGTTGAGATACGCTGAAAATACGCAAGATTGGTCGCCAGTGCGATGAGCCTGAGCAGCAGCCAAGCCGCTCCCGCGCCAAAGCCGCCGACCACCAACGCCATTCCCGAGAGCATCAATGTGCGGCGGTCAGTGGTAAAATCGCTCCGCGTGTCGCGTGCGAGGTCGGTCATGTCTGTGGCCATGAGAATCGCTTCCTCAAACTGCGCCGTCGCTTTATGTCGTATTACGACATACTTCAATTGGCAGGCGCGAAGGGCCGGAGCATCGATTTAATGGCAAGGTTGAAGTCCAGCGACTACGCGCTATTGGCCGACTTCCGATATGTGCTGCGCCAGTTTCTGGCCTTTAGCGAAAATCGGGCCGCGGCGCTGGGGCTTGCACCGCAACAGCATCAGGCTTTGCTGGCAATCAAAGGCTTCGCCGGCGCGCCTACAGTGGGCGACCTCGCACGGCGCCTTGTTGTGCGCCACAACAGCGCGGTGGGCCTCGTCAATCGCCTGGTGGCGGCAAAACTGGTTGATCGCTGTTCCGATGAGGCTGACCGCCGACGCGCCAGCCTTGTATTGACACGACGGGGCGAGGCCATCCTGGCCCGGCTCACCGCGGCGCATCGCCAGGAGCTGCGACGAATTTCAAAGCCGCTACAGAAGCTGCTCGTGACCCTCGGCGAATAACCGTCGGACGATATTGGCGATGTGCAGTTGGCGCTGTACCCGGTCCCTACCCGATCTGAATAGAGTTTGCCGAAACGGGCCAGCGCCGGCCAAAATCTGGCGCTGTATGAAGTCTCTCTAGCCAGCTCCACGCACCCGGACGGTTTATCTTAAGCGCGGTCTCCAACACGATTGCGGCTGACGGCGACACGTTGGGCAGCGATGGCCGGTGTCCCAGCAATGGATGTTACCGCGCTTGCCAGATTGCAGATTCTATTTGGCAATGGCGCTCATCGCGGCGCTCGGATTCGGACCGACCTACGCAAGCGCCCTTTGCGTCTCCGCGCGTACCCTTCTGGGTGCACTTGCAGGGCGCCGCGATGTCCCCACGCATATAAGGGAGTTCTCGATCCGCCATTGAACCCGGCGCTAGCGAGAACACTGAACACGGCTACGAGCGCGATGGGGTGGAATGGCCGGGTCATCGGGCTGGCTGCTCGTCATCGCGCCAACCGCCAGATGAGGCCGGATCATTTGCTCCGCACTTTCGCATCGGGCTCAAGCAGCCGCAGCAATCCTTCCAGCAATTGGACGGGTCTTGGCGGGCAGCCGCGAATGTGCAGATCGACCGGCACTACTTTTGAGACAGCGCCCACCACCGCGTAGCTCTCCGCAAACAAGCCGCCAACGATAGCGCAATCGCCCACCGCCACCACCCATTTGGGCGAGGGCATCACATCGTAGGTCCGCTGCAGAGCCTCGCGCATGTTCTTGGTAACGGGCCCCGTTACCGTGAGTACGTCCGCATGACGTGGCGAGGCGACAAAGCGCAGGCCGAAGCGTTCAAGATCATAGAAGGCGTTGGAGAGCGCGTGGATTTCCAATTCACAGCCATTACAAGATCCCGCATCCACGTGGCGAATGGAGAGCGAGCGCCCGAGTTTTCTTCGCGCCGCCTTGTCGAGGCGTTTGGCCAATTCGGCCAATTCGCGATCTTCGAACGCCGGCTTGCGTTCGGTCAGCGGCGGCAAGAACAAGGAGGGCAAGAGCAGTTTGAGCATCAGAGATCGTGCCCCGAATAGGAGCAATTGAAGGACTTGTTGCAGAGTGGAAAGTCACCGACGATGTTGCCTTCAATCGCTGCTTCCAGAAGCGGCCATTGAAACCAGGACGGGTCGCGCAGATGGCAACGCGCAACGCGGCCTTCGTCATCCAGCCTGAGCCAGATCAAAATGTCGCCGCGAAATCCCTCGACCAGAGCCATGCCCTCCCCTCCGCGCAATGGCAGCGGCATAGTGATCGCGCCCGTTGGCAAGGTTGCGATCAAACGCTCGATCAGCGTCATGCTCGCTTCCGCCTCGTGGACACGTATCAAGACCCGCGCATCGACATCGCCTTGCTCCAAGGTGGTCGATTCCGGCGCCACGTCGTCGTAGGGCGGATAGGGAAAGGCAGTGCGCGCGTCGAAGGCGCGCCCGGAGGCGCGCCCAACGAAGCCGCCGGCGCCGAATTGCTTTGCCAAAACCGGCTTGAGGACGCCCGTCGCCACCGTGCGGTCCTGCAATGACGTGGTCTGGTCGTAAAGCTCTGTGAGGGTGGCGAAACGCTTGCGCCAATCGCGCACCTGTTTCAGCACTTGTGCAGCGCTCGCCGCGCTCAAATCGCATGCGACGCCGCCTGGAACGATGCAGTCGCGCATAAGCCGATGCCCAAAACAGGAATCGACCGCGCGAAGCACGCGCTCGCGCAACACGGCGCAATGCGCATGCATAAGCGAGAACGCAGCGTCGTTGCAGATAGCGCCGATGTCGCCGAAATGATTGGCCAGCCGCTCAAGTTCAGCCATCAAACCGCGCAAATAATGCGCCCGTGGCGGCGCCTCCACGCCGAGGGCCGCTTCCGCTGCCCGCGCAAAGGCAAACGCGTAAGCCACGGTGCTGTCGCCCGACGTGCGCCCCGCAAGCTTGGCGGCGCGGGCAAGATCGGCTCCTTGCATCAAGCTTTCAATGCCTTTGTGTGTGTAGCCCAGCCGCTCTTCGAGCCGCACAATGGTCTCGCCATTAGCGGTGAAGCGGAAATGACCTGGTTCAATGATCCCTGCATGAACCGGACCGACCGGAATCTGGTGCAGGCTCTCCCCTTCGACCGGCAGAAACGAATGGGGCGCGGCCTCCTCCGCCGTGGCAGAAGCGCGCCCCAACGGCGCGCGCACATCCCAACGTCCGTGATCGAGCCATGGCCGCGTGTCGGGCAAGCCTGTGGCTATAAGGCCAAACAAGTCCTGAATTGCGCGTTCAAGCCTGATCGCGGGAGGATGCAATGCACCGATGGAAGGAAATTGCGCGTCCGGACAGACGAGCGTGAGAATTGCAATGGCGCGTGCAGCTTCGTCGAGCAGCGCCAAATGCACGCGATCTGGTTCACCCCAAAGACCAAGCAAGGTGAGATCGCCAGCCGCAAGCGCCGCGCTGGCTTTGCCCCAGACTTCTTGATCGACTGTCACGCGCGGCCACGGCCGATGACCACTCACCGGCGTTGAAGCTGCGATCAAATCGGAGAGCGTTGCCATGCTCGTCAACCCAACAAGGCCGCGACGTTCTGAAACCACGCCACCACAACGGCCGGCAGGAATACGCCCGCGGCAAACACCAAGGCCAGATGAGCGAACATCGGCAGATAGGACGCCTTCACCGGCGCACGGCTGCCGACCGGTTCGCCAAACGCAATGCCGTGCAAGCGCAGCATGAGCGCGCCGAACGCGATCAGAAGGCCAAGCGTCAGCGGAATCGCCAACAGCGGCGCGCGCGCGAAGGTCGAGCTTACAATGAGAAACTCGCTCATGAAGATGCCGGATGGCGGCATTCCGACGATGGCGATGACGCCGGCGATCAGCGTCCAGCCGAGCACCGGATGGGTTTCGGTGAGACCGCGAATATCGGCGATGTTCTGCGTACCCTTCACCTGCGCGATATGGCCGACGGAATGGAAGATCGCCGACTTGGTGAGGCTGTGCATGGTCATGTGCAAGAGCCCGGCGAAGTTTGCCAAGGGGCCTCCCATGCCGAAAGCGAAGGTGATGATGCCCATGTGCTCGATCGAGGAATAGGCAAACAGCCGTTTGATGTCGCGCCGGCGGTAAAGCATGAACGCGGCGAAGACGAGCGAGACGAGCCCCAGAATGACCATGAGCGGTCCCGGCGCGATGGCGTGCGTATTGGCGGCCATCAGCAATTTGAAACGTAGCACCGCATAAAGCGCGACATTCAGCAAAAGGCCCGAGAGCACAGCGGAGATCGGCGTCGGACCTTCAGCATGCGCGTCCGGCAACCAGGCGTGCAGCGGCGCCAGGCCAACCTTGGTGCCATAGCCCAGAAGCAAGAACACGAACGCGACATTGAGCAAGGCCGGATCGAAAGCGTGCACATGGGTCATCAGCACCGTCCACACCATGCCGTCGAGGCCCTCGCCCACGACCGGGCGCGCGGCCATGTAGACGAGAATGGTGCCAAACAGCGCCAGCGCGATGCCGACACTGCCCAGAATGAAGTATTTCCAGGCCGCCTCGATCGCTTCGGGGGTGCGATAGATGCCGACCATCACCACCGTCGTCAGCGTCGCCAACTCGATTGCCACCCACATCAGGCCGATATTGTTGGCGATGAGGGCGAGGTTCATCCCAAACATCATCACCTGATAGATGGCGTGGTAGAATCTGAGATTGCCCGGCGAGAGGCGGCCGATCTCGAGTTCGTGGCCGATATAGCTGGCGCTGAACACGCTGGTGGTGAAGCCGACGAAGGCGTTGAGCGCGATGAAAACGATGTTGAGATCGTCAACCAGAAAATAGGCGCCCACGCGTTTGCCGACGACGAAGAGCGAGAGCGCCGCCAACAGCGTACCGAGGCTGGCGAGAACATTGAGCCAGGCGGAGATGCGGCAATTGGGAATGAGCGCCAGCAGCAACGCAGAGCTGACGGGGATCACCAGGACCGCGATCAGCGGATCGAAAGGCGGCGCGCTCACAGACGATCCCCACGGAAACGGTCAAGCGCGTGCACATCGACGGTGTCAAAGCGTTCGCGGATGCGGAAGAGGAAGATGCCGATGACAATGAAGGCGATCAGCACCGAGAACGCCACGCTGATCTCGACCACCAGGGGCATGCCCTTGGCCCCGGTCGCCGCGAGAATGAGTCCATTCTCAAGCGACATGAAGCCCACCACTTGGCTGACCGCATTGCGTCGCGTGACCATGATCAAGAGACCCAGCAGAACCACCGCCAGGGCAAAAGCCAGGTCCTCGCGCGCCAGCGGGTCAGCGCCGGCGGTCACGCGCAGCATCACCATCATCGAGAGCGCCACCAACCCCATGCCGGCGAGCATGGTGGGCGCGATGCCGACGACGGTCTCGATCTCGCGATGGATGCCGAGGCGCCGGATCATTTGGTGCAGCGCCAAGGGAATGATCGCCGCCTTGAAGCCGAGCGCGATAATTGCCGTGATGTAGAGATGGGGCGCATCCTGGATATAGGCCTGCCACGCCACCGACAGCGACAAGACGATCGCGTGCAATGCGAAGACGTTGATGACGGCGTGGAGCCGGTCCTGATAGAGCATCATGAAGCTCACCAGCACCAGGCCGCCGGCGAACAGATGGGCGATGTCGAAGTAATAGCCGTGCATCACATGCCCGCCGACACAAAGCGCAGCAGCGTGGCCAAGAACCCGAGCATCAGAGCCGCGCCGATGAAGTCCGGTGCGCGGAAGACCCGCAATTTCGCCACCGTGGTCTCGAACACGGCGAGCGCTAAACCACCGAACAGAAGTTTGGCCATATAGGCCGCTGCGCCGGCCAAGAGCGCATCGCGCCCGCCTGCGGCGGGAGCGATGCCCCACGGCGCAAAGAGACAAGCGATCAAGGAGAGGTAGAGCACGAGCCTAAGCGACGAGGCGAGTTCGATGAGCGCCAGATGCCGGCCGGAATATTCGAGCACCATCGCCTCGTGCACCATAGTGAGTTCCAGATGCGTGGCGGGATTGTCGATCGGCATGCGCGCATTCTCAGCGAGCGCCACCATGATGAGCGCCACCAGGGCCATGGCCAGAGAAACACGCAACCCCACAGCGGGCGAGAGCATGTATTCGGCGATCACGGAAAGCTGCGTCGAGCCCGCGATCAGCGCCACGGTGAAGACGATCATGATCAAAGCGGGCTCGGCCAAGGCGGCGATCATGACTTCACGGCTTGAGCCGATGCCGCCGAAGCTGGTGCCGATATCCATGCCGGCGAGGGCCAAGAAGAAACGCGCGCTGCCCAGAAGCGCCACGATGGCGATGAAGTCGGCCGACCAGCTGAACATGAGGCCCGACGCGAACGTCGGCACCAATGCCGCCGCGATCCAGGTTAGCGAGAAGATCAAATATGGCGCGGCGCGAAACAGCCAGGATGCATTCTGCGCTAAGGTCGCCTCCTTGCGCATGAGCCGCGCGAGATCGCGATAAACCTGAAGCAGCGGCGGGCCGCGCCGGCGCAACAGGCGCGCCTTCACCACCCGAACGAAGCCTGTCAGCAAGGGTGCTGCCGCGAGCACCAGCAGCATCTGCGCGCCTTGCACCAAAAGGGCTTGGAGCATCACGGCCATAGCGCCAGCACCAGGAGTAGGATGACCAGCGAAGCGAAGACGAAGCTGAGATAGCGGCGGATGGTCAGGAATTGCAGATAATTGAGCTTGTCGGCGATGAAATTGACCACGCCCGCTATGGGCGCGAACACCCCGTCCCAAACACGGTCGCTGAGCGCGAGCCGAAAGCGCGCGGGCGTCACCGCGCCGGGCGGGCTCATGTCCACCTCTTCGCGCGCGCCGAACACGAAGCCGTCGAACACGCGCCGGATCGGCTGGGCAAGACTGCCAGCGCTGTATTGCGTTGCCGGGCTCGGATCAGGAAAGCCGCAATCCCAGGCCGGCGTACGGCGAAGCGCGCGCGACGCCAACGCGTGAATGGCCATCACCGTGATCAGCATCGAACTGACGATGAAGCCGAACACCAGGAGCCCATTGTAGGACGAGCGGCTCTCCGCGATCGGAACGATGGAGAGCCAAGGTATCGTGGCTTGCCCGTGCATGTGCGCGCCGACAGCAAATTGCGTGACGGGGGCAAGGCCGTCGATGACAAATCCGGGCAGCACGCCGACGACGAGACAGAGCGTGCCCAGCGCCAGCATCGCCGTACGGGACCAGAAATCCGTTTCGCGCGCATTGGCGGCTTGCGCCGAACGCGGCCGGCCCAGGAAGACGATTCCAAACGCACGCACGAAACAGGCGCCGGCCAAAGCCGCAGAAAGCGCCAACAAGGCGCCGACGCCGGGCACAAGAATTTTCAGCGGCCATTGCGTCAATTGCGGACTGACCAGAATGGCCTGAAGCGTCAGCCATTCAGAAGCGAAGCCATTGAACGGCGGCAGGGCGGAAATGGCGACGCTGCCGGCAAGAAACGCCACCGCAGTGATCGGCATCGCCCGGATCAGGCCACCGAGCTTGTCCATGTCGCGCTCGCCGGTGGCGTTCAAAACAGCGCCGGAGCCGAAAAAGAGCAGGCTCTTGAACAACGAATGATTGAAGGCGTGAAACAGCGCCGCGGTGAAGGCGAGCGCTGCCGCGGCCTCAAGATGATTGGCCTCGAACGCCAAAGCCAGGCCGAGGCCAACGAACACGAAACCGATGTTCTCGATCGTGCTGTAGGCGAGCACGCGCTTCAAATCGGTTTCGATCAACGCAAACAGCACGCCGAGCACGGCGGTCAAACCACCGGCGAGCAGAACGACCAGACCCAGCCACCATTGTGGCGCGCCGATGAGATCGAAGACGATGCGGATGAAGCCATAAACAGCTACTTTGGTCATGACCCCGCTCATCAACGCCGAGACGTGACTTGGTGCGGCCGGATGCGCCAAGGGCAGCCAGACGTGCATGGGCGCAAGACCTGCCTTCGACCCCGCCCCGACTAAGGCCAGCGCCAGCACGAAGGCGCCGATCAGCGGCGTTGGCGCCGCCGCGCGGATGGCGTCGAAATTGTAAGCGCCAGCCGGCCCCGCGAGCAGACCAAAACATAAGAGCAGCGCGATCGTGCCGACGCTTGCCATCAGGATGTAGATGTAGCCAGCGCGCGCATTTCCCGGTTCGCGATGATGCGCCATCACCAACGCCCACGAACTGAGCGACATGAATTCCCAGGAAACCAGGAAACTGAAGGCGTCTGCGGCCAACACCACCAGATTCATGGCGGCGAGAAACACCGGGAAGAACGGCAAGACCCGCCCTCGTGCGCTTTCGTGTCGGCCATACCCTACCGCAAACACGCATGTGGCCGCCGCCGCCAGATTGACGATGATCAGGAATACGGCGCTCAGCGCGTCGAGCCGGAAATGGGCGCCTAGCCAGGGCAAGCCCAGTGGAAGCACCAGCGCTTCGGGCGCGTCGCTGCGCAAGAGATGGGTGGCGCCGGAAACCAGCAGCGTTGTGCAGGCCGCGGCGCTTGCGAGATAGATCAGCGCGCCAAATGCTCGGACCCGAAGTGTGACCAACGCGACGATGCATAGACCAAACAGCGCGGCGACGCCGATGAGGCCGGCCGCAAGAGGCGCGACACTGGCGATCATCGCGCTAGGCATCGGCGCTCTCTCATCTCCGGCGCGCTGTCTTCTTTAGCCGCACCCCTCGTCCGCCGGCGACGCTGGCCGCACCCTCCGCGATCAACTCGATGCCAGCTTTGTCGAGCGCCGCGATCAGTTTCGTGAGCGAATCGACGTTGCCGCGAATAACGCCGTCGCTCGCCTCCATGCGCTGGATCGTCGGCACGGAAAGCTCAGCCAATTCCGCCAATTGGCGCTGATCAAGCTGAGCCAAGGCTCGCGCCGCCCGCAGCTGTTCCGCAGTAATCATGTCTCAGGCATCACTTCTAATGCCTTTAATAGGCGTTGTGCAGCTTGACAATAGAGCTTCCGATTTTCTGTTTGTTATGCACGGCCTGGCGGCAATAACGATCGACAATCGCGTCAGATGAAGCGGCGAATTGCTTTACGCGAGGGCGGCGGCCCTTATCGCGCCATCGTCGACAGGAAGGCCTGAGGTGATTTCTCATCGCGCCGGCAGGCAAGTAGAAAACATTATTTGATTGCTTCCAAACATCCTTATCAGGCGTCTTGACATCACATATGATGTCTCATACATCATTCCTATGCTCACTCCGGCCCAATTGCGTGCGGCGCGCGCCCTCCTTGGCATCGACCAGCGCACGCTGGCCGAACTGGCCGGGGTCTCCTTGCCAACGATCCAGCGCATGGAGGCTAGCGACGGCTATGTCCGCGGCGTCATCGATACGCTGACAAAAGTCGTCTTCGCGCTTGAACTCGCGGGCGTCGAACTCATCAGCGAAAATACCATCAGCACGGGCGGCGGACGCGGCGTTCGATTGCGTGATCCCGCCACACTTTTGATGCGCAGCCAGGCGGGAACGGGCCAAACGCAGCGCAAGCGCAAAGCTGTGGAACTGCCTGCGTGAACGGCGACGCATCGACACGAAAGGTCACACAGACGGCGCCGAAGCCGAAGATCGATTGGCGTCTCTGCATTCCGAAATCGATCACGATCCGCGCGGAGGCCCGCGAAGAGGCAGCCGCCTTGGTCGCGGTCGAAGCGATGTAAGCTCCCATGCGCATTCTGGCTGAACGCGAGGGGCTTTTCGGACCGATCCGTGTGATGGAACGGCAGAGCGACCGCGCCCGCCTCTATTGCATCAAGGCCAGTGTGCAAACCATGATCCGCCCCGATGGCGTAAGCGTGTTCGGCTATATCCACGCCGCCAAACTACTCCTTGAACCAACGCAAAGCGTGTTGATCATCGGCGGCGGCGGCGGAAGCCTCGCGACCATGCTGGCGCGGCGCGGCAAGAGCGTAACCGTTGTGGATGTCGACCCCGCCGCTGAGGAATTGGCGCGGACCTATTTCGATCTCGACGAGCGCGTGGAGTGGGTGACCGCTGGCGCGCTGGGGTTCATCGCCGGAACCGCTCTGACCTTCGATGGCGTGGTCATCGACGCCTGCGACGCGGACGGCTTGATCGACCCGTTCGCTGACGCCGCGACGCTCGAATGCATTCTCGCCAAAGCCTGTCCCAATGGCTCACTGGTGATCAACCTCGTTCACGAGGATGATGCGCCGCCGCGCGGCGAGGTTTTGGCGCGCCGCCTCGCGGAGCGCGGTCTGTCGGCGACGCTGTTTCGCGCCGAGGATGGCTGGGAAGGCAACGAGGTTCTGCATGTGCGTGCGCGCGGCAAGACCGATACGCTGGTGATGCGTGATCTCGACGGACGCCCTGGTGAAGTCCTTACCTATCTGATGTCGCTGCGTGCGGTCACACCGCTTACGTCCGCATTGACCCTGAGTACGCGCGTGGCCGGATGACCGCGCCAGGAGATCGATTGCTACTGCGGGCCGTGGGACGCGGCTTTCTCGGCCATTGCCCGGCCTGCGGGCGCGGCGCGGTATTGACGGGATACATCAAGCCAGCGGCGCGCTGTCTGGTCTGCGGCGAAAACTTGGCGCCCTACCAAACGGCCGACTTCGCACCCTATCTGGTGACATTTACGATTGGACTCATCTTTACGCCGCTCATCGTCGTGATGGCTTTGCGCGACCCGCAGAGCCAATGGATCCTTTATGCGTTCATGGCCGGCGCACTCATCAGCGCGCTCGTGCTGTTGCCGCGCGCCAAGGGCGCGGCCATCGGTATCCTCTGGGCGCTTGATGTGGCCACGCCTTGAGCGTGCGGAGCCTGCCGCAACTTTAAGGACCGGACCGACTAAGGTCGTTC
The DNA here is from genome assembly GCA_035546515.1 of Vitreimonas sp. Classification (GTDB taxonomy): domain Bacteria; phylum Pseudomonadota; class Alphaproteobacteria; order Caulobacterales; family Aquidulcibacteraceae; genus Vitreimonas. Next base: position 13,953 of record DASZWS010000038.1, read on the forward strand.
CTGATCATGGGTATTTTGGAAACGTTCGGCAGCTGCGCTCTCGGCTAGCCGTCCGACAGTTCTTGCTGCGTCTGCCCAAAGCCGCCCGCCGGAACGGTTTCGCCCGCGTGGTCGCTGATCTCTTGCCAGCGCGCGATCACTTGTTCGCCTGCGTCCTCGCCGGCGCCAATGCGCACGCCGCGCGTCAGCGTCACGTTGGTGCGGGCAAAGTGCCCCGCGCCCGCGTTCAGGATGACGCGCGTCGGCGCCTCTTCGCCTACAAGCAGCAGCAGCCCCGGGCTCACGCGTTCGGGCGCAAGCTTTGCCAGCATTTCCGGCGGCATCAGATTTTCCGTCATCTGCGTCGCCGCCGTCGGCGCCAGACAGTTCACGCTGATGTTGTTCTTCTGACCCTCGATCGCCAGCGTCTGCATGAGGCCCACCAGCGCCATCTTCGCCGCGCCGTAGTTCGCTTGTCCGAAATTGCCGAACAGGCCGGTCGATGACGTCGTCATCACCACGCGTCCGTAATTTTGCGTGCGCATGATCTCCCAAACCGCCTTGGTGGGGATCACCGAACCCATCAGGTGCACGTCCACCACCAGGCGGAAATCATCCATGCTCATTTTCGCAAACGACTTGTCGCGGAGGATGCCGGCATTGTTGATGAGGATATCGACGCGGCCCCACGCGCCCATGACCTTCTCCACCATGGCCGTCACCCGCGCCTCGTCGGTGACGGACGCGCCAAACCCCAAAGCCTCCCCGCCGGCGCTTTTGATCTCGGCGGCGACCCTGTCGGCCATGCCCTGATCGAGGTCGTTGACCAGCACCTTGGCGCCGTGCCGCGCCAGATAGAGTGCGTGCGACCGGCCAAGACCCCCACCAGCGCCGGTAACAATGGCGACGCGCGACTGCAGCTTCATGGCATTTCCTTCAGCGAATCCAGATGGCTGGATAGCTTCGCCGCCGGCTTTCGCAAGCCGTCATGCCGTCGCTTTGGGCAAATCAGCCCCGTGCGCTCGCGTCACTTCCCTCGCCGCCCCGAAACGCTATCTTGAGAGTAAGCTGCTTTGGAGCGCCCGCATGTTCTGGGTTTTCATCGTTATTGCCGTGGCCGCGATCGTCGGCTTCTCCTGGTTGGCGGGGAGTTTCATCAACAAGCGCTCGGCGCCCGGCCAGGGCCCGCGCCGTCCCATGACCAAACAAGAGAAAATCCGCGCCGCGAGCGTGGCCGGCGCCTTCCCGATCCGTAAAGAGGGTCAGAATTGAGCGCAGAGGCGCGCGCTGCGCTTCCTGAAAGCAAGGTCGCGCGCTACGCGGCGTTGCGGGCCGAGATCAGCGCCGTCATCGCTGGCGAACCGAACCGCACAGCGCGCTACGCCACCGCCGCCTCGATGCTGGCCGAAGCGTTTCCAGATCGCTTCTTTTGGACGGGCTTCTATCTCGTCGATCCCGACAAGCCGTCTGAACTCGTCGTCGGCCCGTACCAAGGCACACTGGGCTGCTTACGCATTCCTATCGGTAAGGGCGTCTGCGGCGTCTCCGCAGCGCAACGAAAGACGATCATCGTTCCCGATGTACACGCGTTTCCGGGTCACATCGCCTGCGACAGCCGCTCCAATTCGGAAATCGTATCGCCTGTGTTTGACGCAGCCGGCGCACTGGTTGGCGTGCTCGACGTCGATTCAACAGCCTTCAACGCGTTCGACGCCGATGACCAAGCCGGCCTGGAAGCCATCTGCTCAGACCTGCTGACGACGCCCTAGTGTGGGATTAGTGCGGCGTGGAGCTTGCTGGCTCGCAATGTCGCGGCGCCATCATCGCTGATGTTGGCGCAAACGGATGCGGCGCGGCCAGGGCCGCGACCACGCCACGTCGCAGCAGCAACAAGAGCGCCTGACATTCGGCGCGTGGCGGTATCAGCGCGACACGCATCAGTATTTCGCCGGAGGGTCGCTGGCCGGGAAACTTTCATCTGACGCCTGATCCACGTCGTCCCACTTCTCCGGTGGGTCTTCCATGGCGTCCGGCCCGGCGTCTCGGATTTTCTTCGGTGGCTTCGGCGGGTGCGGCTTATTCTTGCCGCTATCGGGGGCGGGGCGGGATTCCATGGGATCTCCTGTCGAGAGCAAACGCCCGACACGCGGAACGGTTGCGCCTCACATTTTCGACAGCGGCCCGAAAAACCGTGACACTGCCGTAATTTGGCCCTCGCCCTCGTGTGCCTGCAGCAGTGAGGGGAACCGGGAGTTCAAGGAATGAAATCGATTAAGTTTGCCGCCGCGTTTGCGTTCATGGCCGCATTCGCAACGCCCCACGCCGCGCTGGCGCAGCAGCCCGCACAAGCGGAGAGCGCCGTTCAAGGCACGCTGCTGACCATCAGCGCTGAAGGCAAAGTCAGCGGCCGGCCGGATATGGCCACCATCAATCTTGGCGTCACCACTGAAGCGCAAACCGCGCAGGCGGCGATGGCCGCCAACGCACGCCAAGCTGCAGCATTGATCGCCGCCTTGCGCCGCGCTGGCGTCGCCGAGCGCGACATCCAGACAGCGAACATCTCCGTCAATCCGCAGCAGCAATATCACGACAACGAACCGCCAGTGATCACCGGCTACCAAGCCAACAACACCGTCACCGCCAAGATTCGCAATGTCGACAACACCGGCGGCGTCATCGATGCCGCCGTGGCCGCCGGCGGTAACACCATCAACGGCGTGTTCTTCTCATATCAAAATCCGGATGCGCAAACCGACGCCGCGCGCCGCGACGCCATTTCCAACGCACGCCACCGCGCCGAACTCTATGCCTCAGCGCTCAACATGCGCGTGGTGCGCATCGTCGCCGTCAGCGAGGGCGGCAGCTACTCACCGCCCGTGCCGATGCCGATGGTGCGCATGGCCGCCGCGCAGGATGCAACGCCTGTCCAAGTTGGCGAGGTCGACACCACCGCCAACATCAACGTGACGTTCGAACTGCGCTAGCCGCTTATGGGTTTGACGTCGGCTGCGCCGGTTGTGCCTGTGGCGGCACGGTCGGCGCAGGCGGCGGCGCCGGCAAGTGCACGTCCGGCGGATTGATGTTCACGTCGGGGACGTTGAGGTCGACCTGCGCGGTGCGTTGCGGCTGCTGGTTGCCGGTGTACGCGTAGATGGCGAAGCCAATCAGCGCCACGACGATAATGCCTGCCAAGAAGCCGAGCCAACCCGAACCACCGCCGCCGCTTTCATTGTCAGCCATAATCTGTCCTCCTCGATGGGAGGCAAACAACGCTGCGGTGCGACGGTTCCGGGTTCCCTCTTATATCTGCGTCAATGCAGCACGCCCGATGCTGCGCCAAGCACATGCACCAGATCGCGGCTCTGCATCGAGAACGCGCACGCCAGCACCACCGCGGCGACGGTAAGCGCCGCGCGCACGGCGCCGCGCTTGTGCGCCGTATTTGAAGAAGCGGATGCGTACGTGCGCTGATGCGCTTGCGAAGCGCGCCGGCGCGTCGGCTCACGTGCAACCACTTGCGGCGTCCCGTCCGGCGCAAGAGGCGCCGGCTTCGCCACGGACTCCACTGCCGCGGGTGAAGGCGCTGGCGCGTCTTCAGCGGGTTTGCAAGTGGCGGCCGGCGGCGCGACCCGCGCGAGCACGTCCTTAGCATTCGGACGCACGCCTGGCTCGCGCCCTGTCAGCACCCACGCCAAACCGTCGATCGTCGCCGCCGCTTTCGAGCGCGGCGCGGCGGCGCCGATGGCCTTGTTCTTGAGCGCGCACATGCCGAACAGCGCTGGATCAAACTCCAGTTGATCGACCGGCTTTGCGTCCATCGCCTCGGTGTAATCTCGGCTCGAAATCTCCGGCCCTTTCGCCGCACCCACCATCGACAACACATAGAGCGGCTCGCTGCGGTTCTTGCGGCCCTCCTTCAGCACCTCCATGATGCTCTTAGCGTTGCGCAGGCTGGCGAGATCGGGCGTGGCGACGATCACCACCTCGTCGGCGCCGATCAGCACCTCTTTCACCCACGCGGCCCATTGATGCGGCACGTCGAGCACCACGAATTGCGCCGTCCGGCGCACACGCGCGATCACGCGTTTCACGGCATCCGCCTCAAGGTCGAACGGTTGGGCCACACTTGGCGGCGCAGCGTACACGCTCAGTTTTTCGCCTTGCTTGACGGCGGCGCGATCGAGAAACGCATCATCGACAATGTCCGGCGCGAGGAAGCCGACGCCCATCGATTGCGCGCCGCGCTCCTCGAAGTCAAAACCCGCCACGCCGAAGGAAAGCTCAAGATCGACGAGCGCAGTGCTCGCATGCTGCCGCTCGGCGATCGACCAGGCGACATTCTGCGCCACGGTCGAAGCGCCCACGCCGCCGCGCGCGCCCACCACGGCGATCACCCGTGCGTTATCATACGCGGCATAGAGATCGCAGATCCGGCTGATCACCTCGTCGGGTTGCGGCGACAGCAAATAATAGGCGACGCCGCGGCGCGCCAGATCGCGCACCAAGCCAACGTCATTGGCTTCGCCGACAACGATGATCTTAGTGCGTGCATCGAGCCGCATCAGCAAAGGATCAAGATCTGCCAGCAGCGCCTTGGGACCAAGCGCGGTATCCAGCACCAGCAAATCCGGCGACGGCATTTTGCCGAAGCGCGCATAAGCCGCTTCAATGCCGCCGCGCGCGGCGGTGATTTCCGTGCGCGCCAAGCGGGCGTCACTGGCGAAGGCGGTCAGCAGCGCTTGAGCACCATCGCGCTCCCAGCTCACATGGATGCTGATCGCCGGCGCGCGCGGCGATTGCGGGGCGGGCGCTGCGCTCAAGGCATCGCCGTCGCCCTCGAT
>DASZWS010000039.1:0-2089 GCA_035546515.1 Vitreimonas sp.
CAGGTCGCCTTCGCGGATGTCGGCGGGCAGCATGAACGGGCCGGCGGCCGCATCCATCGAATCGCAGGTCGGGCCATAGAGCCGGAACGGCGCGTCTTTGGCGCGGCTCGGCTCATCGCGCAGCAGCTTGGCCGGGAACGACCAGTTCAGGTGCGTGGCGTCGAACAGCGTGCCGAAGGCGCCATCGTTCAGGTAGAGCGCGTCGCCCTTGCGCAGTTCAACGCGCGCGACGGTGGAGCCAGCTTCTGCGACCAGCGCGCGGCCAGGCTCCGCCCAAAGCGTGGCGTTCTGCGCAACGAACATCTCTTCGAAGCCGGCCTTAATCGCCTTCACGTAGTCGATCATCGGCGGCGGGTTCATGCCTGGATAGATCGCCGGAAAGCCGCCGCCGATATCGACGACGTCAACCAACACGCCCGCGTTAACGATGGCGCGGTTGACCATGTCCATCGCCGCGCGGAACGAGTCCGGGCGCATGCATTGGCTGCCAACGTGGAAGGAAACGCCCAGCATCTCTTCGCTGGCGCCGCGCGCGCGGCGCAGCAACGCCGGCGCATCCTCCGGCGTCGTGCCGAACTTGCGCGCGAGCGGGTAGGCCGCGCCGTCGCCGGAAACAGCGAAGCGTACCACCAGCGTCAGGTCCTTGGCGCGGTTGGTTTCCTGCAGAATCTTTTCCAGCTCGTCTTCGCTGTCGAGCGCGAAGGTCTTCACGCCGAACTCGTAGAAGGCGCGGCCGATGGCTCGGCGGCTCTTCACCGGGTGCATGAAGGCGATACGCGCCTGCGGGTAGCGCGAGGCGATTAGCTGCGTCTCGGTTTCCGAGGCGACGTCGAAATTGGTCACGCCATTGGCGACCAAAGCGTCGAGCACCCACGGCGAGGGGTTCGCCTTCACCGCGTAAAACACTTCACCAGGGAAGTGCTGCTTGAACCAAAGCGCTGCCGCGCCGACGCGATGCGGACGCGCGATCGCCACGGGCCCTTCGGGGGCGCCACGCGCTGCAAGATCAAGAGGCGAGAGGACAGAGTCCATCCGGCTGCTCCTTCAAAACTCGCAACCACCATCGGTGGCTGCAGTTCCAATCCCAGGCCGGCGTTAGTCGGACATGCTAAATGTCAGGTCCGCCCTTGGGAGCTTGCGCCGGAGGATCGCCAAGAAGCTTCCTGCTTCCCGTTGCATGCGATCCCCCAGGTGGCCTGGGCCGAGGGGGCGTTAGTGGACGCTGTTTCCAGGTCCGCCGGTAACATCGCGAAATATGGTGATCGTTCCCCAATGTAAAGAGCCATTGATGGTTAATTTCCCCTTCGAAACCAAAGACCGCAGCGCCTGTTGCAGACTCGCCTCGTCACAAATCTGAAGCCGAATTGTCGTCGAGCCTTCGCCGATCAGTCGCGCAGGCTTCATCGGCGACGCCTAACCCCCGCCTCGCGCCGGAACCGCTAACGGCCGGCAAGGAATTCAGAGGGGGTTCTTCGATGAAGAAGCAGACATTAGCCACTGCGGCGCTGGCCGCGCTGACGACCGCGGTCGGTCTGACCGCCGGCGCCGGCGTCGCAAACGCGCAACAATGGACGGACGGTGACAAGCGTTTCCACGTCAGCGGTCGCGTCCAATATGACGTCGCCGACACCGACGCCGATTTCTGCAACGCAGCGGGCACCGCCGCCTGTGAGTCTGGCGTGCGCTCCTATATGCGCCGGGCGTTCCTCGGCGTTGATGGCCGTTTCTCCGATCATTGGCGTTACAACGCCAAATTCGACTTTTCGATCGGCGGCTCGGTGAACGTCGACGATTTCTATCTTGAATACGCTGGCGACAGCTATTCCTGGATCATCGGCAACAACAACGCCGTGTCTCCGATGGAAGACCGCGACAGCTCGCTGAACATCCCGTTCAATGAGCGCTCATTCCTGATCAGCGCCGCCGGCGTCGGCAAGCGTCCGGGCGTCGCCTTCATCACCAATGGCGGCAACTGGTCGTGGGGCGCCTCGCTCCAGTCCAACGACTCGGCCAGCACCTCGGACTCCGCCGCAAACGGCACCGAGTCCTGGTTCGCCGCCTCGCGCTTCACCTTCGCGCCGATTTATCA
>DASZWS010000040.1:0-1648 GCA_035546515.1 Vitreimonas sp.
AAGGAAAACGCGGTGTACATCGCCACCGGCGTTTTCATCGCCGCAACTCTGGCGGCGGTTGCTTACTGCCAGTTCGTGCGCGGCAAAATTCCGCCGGTGCTGATCGTCACCGCCGTCATCGTGCTGGCGTTTGGCGGCCTCACCATCGCGCTGCACAACGAGACCTTCATCAAGCTGAAGCCCACCGTGCTCTACGGTTTCTATGGCGTCGCCATCCTCGGATCGCTCGCCGTCAAGCAGAACATTTGGAAGCTGCTGCTCGGCCATGCGCTGACGCTTCCCGATCACGCTTGGAATACGCTTGCCTTGCGCTGGGGCGTCTTCTTCTTATTCATGGCGGGGTTGAACGAGTTCATCCGCAACACGCAGACAACGGAGACGTGGGTGAATCTGCACACGATCGCCTTCTTCGTGCTGACGTTCGCATTCGGGGCGCTGAACATGCCGCTCATCCTCAAGCACATGCCTGACGATGACAGTTCGGCGACAGACACCGCGCCCGGCGCCTAATTGCGCCGCATTCGGACGATTTTTCGCCTCGCTGGGGTAGCATCCTCGGCCAAATGATTGATCGCGCTGGTTCGAGCGCTAAGGTTCGCCGCGGTTTAGGGGCGGGCTCTATGGCTCGAGCGATGTCGGACGGATCCGAGGCCGAGCCGTTCAGGCTCGCGCAGTCGCCCAGCCATTTGCTGCATCGCGCCGAGCAACTCGCGGCGGATCGCTTCGCCCAACTTGTCGGTAGCGACGGCGTCACGCTCCGCCAGTTTGCGGTGCTCGCCGCGATCGCAGAGAACCCCGGACTCAGCCAAAGCGATCTGGTGCGCGCCACCGGCATTGACCGCTCGACGCTCGCCGACATGATGAACCGCATGGAAAAGCGCGGCTGGGTGGTGCGCACCGCATCGGTGCTAGATGCGCGCGCGCTGTCCGTGCGGCTGGCTGCATCCGGTTCGACGATCCTGGCCGCGGTGACACCCTATGCGCACGCCGCCGACGCCGCGATTGTGGATTCGCTGCCGCGCACGAAACGGCGCTCGTTCCTTAACATGCTGGGCAAGCTCGCCAAGGCCAGCGAAGAAGCGACCGCGAAGCTTGAGCGCGACCTGAAGCGCGACGCCAAGCGTGCTGCGCGCGGCAAGCAAAAGCACAAGAAGCGCGGGCGCGCGCGCGACAAAAGCTAACGACGCAAGGCCGGATAGATTTCGCGCTCAAGATCGGCAGGCGTCAACGGCCCCCGATGCACGGCGACGATTTTGCCTTCGGCGCTGACGACAAAGGTCTCAGGCACGCCAGCAATACCTAACTGTAGTGCAAACTGGCCATCCCGATCGATGCCTACGGCGCTGTAGGGGTTGCCGTGATCGTCGAGGAAGAGCTGGGTGTCGTTGGGATTGTCTTTGTAGGCAATCCCAACAATGTCGACACCGCCCGCCTGGAGCGCCATCAGCTGCGCATTCTCGGCAATGCACGGCCCGCACCACGAGGCGAATACGTTGATCAGGTGCGGCTTGCCATTGGTTGTGGCGTTCGCCACCGGTTCGCCGCCGCCCAGCCGGACTAATGAATAGGCAGGCGCCGGACGGCCCATCTGACCCGCGGTGATGGTTTGATGCGCGTCAGGCTTCAGCAACAGGACGACGGAGACGAC
>DASZWS010000041.1:0-4644 GCA_035546515.1 Vitreimonas sp.
CCCCGATCGCCAGGAACAAGGCGCCGATTGAGCCTGTCAGCGGCCACGGGCTTGGGTTCACCAAGTGGTAGTCGTGTTTGACGTCGCCGTGAGACATCTCTGCCCTCTTCCCCTCGAACGCCGCCGCTTAGCAAAAGCGCCGGCGAAAAGCCAATTCTCAACCCGCGGGCACGCTTCCCGGCGCTGCGCGGAGGTAAATGTACGAAAGCGTTATCGTATCGAGCCCTTTGGTCTCGGGATCGTCTGCGAATTCCGGGTCGACGAAATAGATCACAGGCAAATCCGCTTCCTGCCCCGGCGCGAACACGCGATCCTGGAAGCAGAAGCACTGTATCTTGCGGAAGTATTTGCCAGCGGCCGCGGGTGTAACGTTGAAGTTCGCATGCGCGGTGACAGGCGCATCGGAGTTATTACGCACGTGGAAGATCGCCACGCCGGACTGGCCGATGTGCAAAGTCTCCGAGGCCTGCCTTGCCGTGAACGTAATGGGCATGTCCGGCGCGACGTTGGTGTCAAACCGGACCGCCACTTGTTGCGCGAGAATCTGTTGCGCCGCCGCGTTCGCGCGTTGCGTCGTGCCGCCATAGCCGGTGGCCTGACAAAAGGCGCGATAGAGCGGTACTGCAGCGGCTGCCAGCCCGGTCATGCCGAGCAACGCGCCGACCACGACCAGCACCGTGAGGCGCATGCGCTTCTTGTCAGGCGCGCTCATGACGCGCGCCCGCCGGAATGCGCCGCCATCTGCGCCAGCGTGATGGCGAACACCAGTACCACGAAGGCGATGATCGACCAGGCGATGATCAGATTGCGGCGCTTGCGCGCTTTCGCTTGCTCCGCGGTGAGCTCAACAAACTCTGTCGGCGCGGTAGCTGCAGCGACCGATATCTTGTCCCACAACGAGCGTGGCCCCTTCGGGCGTGGCATGGCTTGAGGTTCGCTCATGCTGCGAACCCGTGTTCGACCAGAAGTGCTGCAAAGAGCAGGAAGAGATAAGCAATCGAAAATGCGAAGAGCTGTTGCGCCGGCTTGTCGCCGCCCTTCACGCCCTCGCCCGCTTGCGAACGCAGCACGCGCCACGCGAGCAGATTGAAGAACACACCACCAACGACAGCGACCGCGCCGTAGATCCAGTGCCCTAGGCCAGTGACGAGCGGCGCCAGCCCCAGCGGCGTCAGCAACAGCGAATAGGCGAAGATATGCGCGCGCGTCGTTTTGGCGCCCGCCGTCACCGGCAGCATCGGCACCTTGGCGGCGGCATAGTCGTTCTTCTGCAAGAGCGAGAGCGCCCAGAAGTGCGGCGGCGTCCACATGAAGATGATCGCCACCAGCAGCAACGGATCGAGCGAGAGCGAACCGGTTTTCGCCGCCCAGGCAATCGCTGGCGGCAGCGCCCCGGCCAAGCCGCCGATGACAATGTTCTGCGGCGTCGCGCGCTTCAGCCACATCGTGTAGACGACGGCGTAGAAGAAGATCGTGAACGCCAGCAACAGCGCCGCAAATGCGCCCGCCGCCAGTTGCATCGTCAGCACCGAGAGCCCGGAGAGAATGAGCCCCAGCATCAGTGCTTCTTCGCGCGCGATGCGGCCGGCCGGGATCGGCCGCACGCGCGTGCGCGTCATCACTGCGTCGATGTCGGCGTCGAACCACATGTTGAGCGCACCGGAGGCGCCTGCGCCGACGGCGATCGCCAAGATCGCAGCAAAGCCCAGCACCGGGTCGTTGTGACCGGGCGCACAAACATAACCAACCAGCGCCGTGAACACGACAAGCGACATCACACGCGGCTTCAACAGCGCGATGTAATCGGCTGCTGAAGCGGAACGCGTTTGACTGGCGCTAACGTCGACCACTGTTCGCCTTTAGTGGTGCGCTTCCGGCTTGATCACCGGCAGCTCGTTGAATTGGTGGAACGGCGGCGGCGAGGACAACGTCCACTCCAGCGTCGTCGCGCCCTCGCCCCACGGATTGGCGCCGGCCTTGCGCTTCACCACGAACATTTCCACCAGCGTGATCAGGAAGAACAGCACGCCCACGGCGGTGATCGCGTAGCCGATGGATGAGATGTGGTTCCAGAAGGCGAAGGGCGCGGGATAGTCGACGTAGCGCCGCGGCATCCCCTGCTCGCCTAAGAAGTGCTGCGGGAAGAAGATAATGTTCACGCCGATGAACATGATCCAGAAGTGCAGCCCGGCCAGGAAGCCGTTGTAGCGATAGCCGCTCATCTTCGGGATCCAGTAGTAGAAGCCCGCAAAAATCGCGAACACGGCGCCGAGCGACAGCACGTAGTGGAAGTGCGCCACAACGTAGTAGGTGTCGTGATAGACGGTATCGATGCCGGAGTTGGCCAGCACGACGCCGGTAACGCCGCCCACGGTGAACAGGAAGATGAAGCCGATCGCCCAAAGCATAGGCACTTTGAAGTCGATCGAGCCGCCCCACATGGTGGCGATCCAAGAGAATATCTTGATGCCCGTCGGCACCGCGATGACCATGGTCGCGGCGATGAAGTAGGCCTCGAGATCGAGGCCCATGCCGACCGTGTACATGTGGTGCGCCCACACCAGGAAGCCTATGAAGCCGATCGCCACCATGGCGTAAGCCATGCCGAGATAGCCGAAGATCGGCTTGCGCGAGAACGTCGACACGATCTGCGAGATCATGCCGAAGCCCGGCAGAATGAGAATGTAAACTTCCGGGTGACCGAAGAACCAGAACAAGTGCTGGTACATCACCGGATCGCCGCCGCCGCCTGGCTCGAAGAATTGCGTGCCGAAATTGCGGTCGGTCAGCAGCATGGTGAGCGCGCCGGCGAGAACCGGCAGCGAAAGCACCAGGAGCCATGCCGTCACCAGCACCGACCACACGAACAGCGGCATGCGGTGCAGCGTCATGCCAGGCGCGCGCATGTTGAAGATGGTGGTGATGAAGTTGATGGCGCCGAGGATTGAGCTGGCGCCGGCGATGTGCAGCGACAGGATCAGCAGATCCATCGATGGCCCGCCATGGTGCGTCATCGACGTTGAGAGCGGCGGATAAAGCGTCCAGCCGCCGCCGAAGCCGTTGTACGGCGGATTGCCGGGCACGCACATTGAGATGATCGCCAGCGTGAACGACACCGGCAGCAGCCAGAAGGAAATGTTGTTCATGCGCGGGAAGGCCATGTCCGGCGCGCCGATCATCAGCGGCACGAACCAATTGCCGAAGCCGCCGATCATCGCCGGCATGACCATGAAGAAGATCATGATCAGGCCGTGCATGGTGACGACCACGTTGTAGGAGTGGTTCGAGCCCATGTTCAGGTAGTGGCCGATCCACGACGTCGGCGTGAACACCTGAATGCCCGGCTCAGCCAATTCCCAACGGATGAGGCCCGAAAGCGCGCCGCCGATCAAACCGGCGATGATCGCGAAGATCAGGTACATCGTGCCGATGTCTTTGTGGTTGGTTGAGAACAACCAGCGGCGCGGATCCCAAATGCTCGGGCGATGATCGGCGTGATCATGGTCAGCGTGAGCGACGTCGTGATGCGTCATGGTCTTTCAGTCCTCTCAGCGCGTCGGCGTTGTGGCGGCTGCAGGCGCGGCCGCGCCCGGCGCCGCTGGCGCGGCAGGTTGTTGTCCGGGGATCGTGCCGCCCTGGGCCACGACCCATTGGTAGAACTCGGCGCGCGGCACCGAGCGAACCTCGATCGGCATGAACGAGTGGTTAACGCCGCACAGCTCCGAGCACTCGCCGTAATATGTGTGCGAGCCCGGCCCCGTCAGATGTGAGTCGACTCTGAACCAGGTATCGTTGACGCGGCCTTGGATGGCGTCTTCCTTGATGCCGAACGCCGGCACCGCGAACGAGTGGATCACATCGTTGGAGGTGATCAGCACGCGCACCGTCGTGTCCGACGGAACGTAGAGCACGTTGTTGGTCGCGAGCAGATACACCTTCGGCTGCTCATTCGGGTGCGCCGCGTTCCACTGATTGACCTCGTCCTCAGTGAGCGGGTTTTGCGTCAGCGTCACGTGCAGGTCCGGATACTCGTAGTTCCAGAACCAGGAATTGCCGGTCACCTTCAAAGTGAGTTCGGCATTCGGCGGAATTTGTTCTTCCTTGAAAATCAGCGGGAAGGATTTCCAGGCGATGACGACGAGGATCAGCACCGGCACGATGGTCCAAATCACTTCGACCAGCATGTTGTGCGTGAACTTGCGCGGCGTCGGGTTGGCGCGGCGATTGTAGCGGACCATCACCCACAACAAGAGCGCCAGAACAAACACCGAAATCGCGACGACGATCGGCAGAATGAACGCATGAAAATCATGGATGTCCTGCATCACGCCGGTCGCCGCCGGCTGCAGGTCAATCGCGCGTGGCGTCGGCTGACCGAGCGTCTCGTTTTCCGCCGCGAACGCTGCGCCTGCGAACGTCGACGCCGCAGCTAGCACGCCAGCGAATATTCCCCCTCGCTTCACGCTCTCGCCTCCTTAAGATTCAGCAGCGGTATGGCGCGGGCCGCACGCTGCGCCTATACTCGCCGGGCGCGGCACAAGACCGCGCCTGGATTTTTTGTCATCTCATCCGATTTGCGGGGCCTGCTTACATGAGCCGCCTTTGGCTTCCAAGGCGCTTTCCCGTCGTAAGCTTGGCGTTCCT
>DASZWS010000042.1:0-51379 GCA_035546515.1 Vitreimonas sp.
ATGGGCGCGTGTTGGGCCGCCACGATGGCGTGATCAATTTCACGGTCGGCCAACGCCGCGGCATCGGCGTGGCGACGGGGGAGCCGCTATTTGTGGTGAAGCTGGATGCGGCTGGAAAGCGTGTCATCGTCGGGCCGCGTGAAGCGCTGGGCGTGTCGCGGATTGCGCTGAAGGATGTGAACTGGATCGGCGAACAGGTCGCGAGTGAAGAAGCGCTCGACGGACGCGCCGTGCTGGTGCGCGTGCGTTCGACGCGACCCCCCGTGCCGGCGAAGCTATCGATCGGCGCGGGTTGGTTTGTCGCACTGGAGACGCCGGAAGAAGGTGTGGCGCCGGGGCAAGCGGCGGTGTTCTATGATCCCGATTCGAGCCGCGTTCTTGGCGGCGGCTGGATCAGCGCGACGGAGACCGCGTGAGCCTCGACGACGAAGCCCGGCAGTTGTTGGCGCAAGTGATGGTCCCGCGCCGGCGCGCGCGGCCGCGCATCGCTGAGCCGTTTCGTGACGCGGAAGATATCCAGGTCGAAACACCGAGCGGGAAGATTGCAACGTGGCGTCTGGGCGCCGGGCCGGCTGTGCTGTGCGTGCATGGCTGGGAGGATGACAACGCGCTCTGGGGTCCGCTGGCGGCGGCGCTGACGGAGCTGGGTATTGCTGTAGTGGCGTTCGATCTGCCGGGGCACGGCTTCTCGGAGGGCGAGACGTGCAGCCCCTTCGCCGCCGCTGACGTGATCAAAGCGGTGGCAGCGCAGGCTGGACCTATCGATGCAGTGGTTACGCATTCGTTCGGCGGGCCCGCGACAGGCATAGCGCTGATGCGCGGGCTGGATGTGCGGCGTGTGGCGCTGATCGCGCCGCCGCGTGGGCGCAATCGCCGTTGGTTCAAAGTGGCTGAGGAGCGCGGCATCTCCAAAGAAGTGGTGCGTCGTGCGCGCGAGATTTACGCGGAGGAAAACGGGCCGTTCGATTTCGTCGACGTGGCGGCGTCGCTGAAACCGGAGGCGTTGTTTCTGCACTCCGCCGACGATGAACAGGTGGAGTGGGCGCAAGGCCGCGCCGTGGCCGATGCTTGGCCAGGCGCGGAGTTCGTGCTGTGCGACGGCTTGGGTCACCGCTTGATCGCGCAGGACGCGAGCGTCATTCAGCGCATTGTGACCTTCGTCGCCTGAACTGCCGAAAGATTGAGCGCCGTCGCTGCCTCAAGCGGCACAACGGCGCCGCCGCCGCGCAGCTTGTCGCAAAGCCAAATTTGATCCCCGCCGGCATTGTCGCGCGCGGCTATGCGCTTACCTTGGATGGAACGCCGGGTGCGTCGGTGCTACGACGCGGCGGGAAATCTGAAGGGAAGTCACTATGAGCGAAGACGTTGTCATCGTCGGCATGGCCCGTACGCCGATGGGCGGTTTGCTGGGCGAGCTTTCCGGCTTTTCCGCGCCTGAGCTTGGCGCGGCGGCCGTGAAAGCGGCGATCCAGGAAGCTGGCGTTCGCGAGGCCGACCAGATCATCATGGGCAACGTGCTCTCGGCTGGCCAGGGTCAGGCGCCGGCGCGGCAAGCCGCACTTGGCGCGGGGCTGCCGAAATCGACGGAAGCGATCACGCTCAACAAGATGTGCGGATCGGGACTGCAGGCGATCGCCAGCGCACGGCAGACGCTTCTGACCAATGAGGCCAACGTCATCGTCGCGGGCGGCATGGAAAGCATGTCGCGCGCGCCGTTTTTGATGCCGAGCCATCGTGCGGGCCGCAAGTTCGGCCACGACAAGATGTTCGATCACATGGCGCTTGATGGGCTTGAGGATGCGTATGAAGGCCTCGCCATGGGCGTGTACGCCGATCAAGCGGCCAAGGACTATCAATTCACGCGGCAGATGCAGGATGCGTACGCGCTGGAAACGCTGACGCGCGCGCAAAGCGCGGCCAAGGAAGGCCGTTTCAAGCGCGAGACCGTCGCTATCGAAAGCAAATTGGGCGCGATCGATACCGACGAACTGCCGCGCAAAGCCAAGCCGGAAAAGATTCCATCGCTCAAGCCCGCGTTCACGCAAGACGGCACGGTGACCGCGGCGAATGCTTCGGCGATTTCCGATGGCGCGGCGGCGGTCGTGCTGATGCGCGCGAGCGACGCCAAGAACAAGGGCAAGAAACCTTTGGCGCGGATCGTCGCGCAAGCGAGCCATGCGCAAGAACCGTCGAAATTCACCTCGGCGCCGGTGCCGGCGATCAAGAAGGCGCTCGATCGCGCCGGCTGGAAGGTTTCCGATGTCGACCTGTGGGAGATCAACGAAGCGTTCGCGGTGGTGCCGCTGATCGCTATGAAGGAATTGGGTATTGCGCTTGACCAGCTCAACGTGAACGGCGGCGCGTGCGCGCTAGGGCACCCGATCGGCGCATCCGGCGCGCGCGTGCTGGTGACGCTGATCGCGGCCATGGAAGCGCGCGACGCCAAACGTGGCGTGGCTTCGTTGTGTATCGGCGGCGGCGAGGGCATCGCCCTCTGCGTCGAGCGTGCGTGAGGGTGCGGCGGTGAGCGTCGAGACCATCGCTGCGCATTTCCGCGAACAAGCGATGTTCTGCGACATGTACGGCTCGCGCTTCACCGGCGCGTTGATGAAGCACATGGCCGACGACCTGGAAGCTGGCGGGCCGATGGCGGCGCTCGCCGGCGAGTGGCCGACCTCGCCGCGCGCGGATGCGCTAGCGTTGAGGTTCACGGGCGTCCTGCACGAAGCCGCGTTATCGGGGCACGATCCGAAACTGGCGGCGCTCTATCCGGCGGAAAATCCGGATTGGAAGATGGAAGAGGTGTGGCCGGCGGCGCTGGCTTTTCTGCAGCGCGAGCAAGCATGGGTGCGAGAGTTCGTCCGCTCGGCGCCGCAAACCAACGAGACGCGGCGTTCGATTGCTCTGTTGGCGGCGTTCCTGACCTTTGCGCAAACGTGGGATGGGCCGATCGATTTTCTGGAAATCGGCGCCAGCGCCGGCCTCAATCTGAATTGGGATCGCTTCGCCTATCGGCCGGCGACGTGGTCGTGGGGCGACAACAGTCCGGTGGTGATCGACACCGACTGGAACGGCCCGCCGCCGCCAGTAGAAGCGAAGCTGAATGTGCGCGGGAAGGCGGGATGCGATCTGAATCCGCTCGATATCCGCGATCCGGCGGCGCTGCTGCGGCTTAAGTCTTATGTGTGGGCAGATCAGCCGGATCGGTTGGCGCGCTTTGACGGCGCGGTGGCGCTTGCGCTGATGAACGACACGCGCGTCGAGCGTGAGAGCGCCGATGCTTGGCTGGCGCGCAAACTCGCCGGGCGCGCCAACGATGCAGCGACCGTGGTTTATCACTCGGTGTTTCTGCAGTATCCGCCGCCGGAAACCCGCAAAGCGATCGTGGCCGCCATCGAACACGCAGGCGCGAGCGCCACTAAGGCTGCGCCGCTCGCGTGGGTGCGGCTGGAGCCGGAGGGATTGTTCGACGGGCCGCGCGACAGCCCGCGCATGGTCATTGATCTGGTGACGTGGCCGGGCGGGACGCGGCGCGTGCTCGGCTACACCGATGGCCACGTGCGCGGTGTTTACGTCGCCTGAGCGGCGGGCGTGCTGACAAAGTTGAAAACGCCGTCCCATTTTGCATCGAGTGTGCTGAGCGCTTCGGGTGCGGGGCGCGCGGCGTAAATGTCGCCGTCACGCTGCACCAGATCGAGCCGCTCAAGTTTATCGAGCGCGTCTTGCACCTCGAAGTCGAGATCGAGGCCGAAGGCATCGCGCAAGAACGCTTCCGCGCGGCGATCGATTTCGGCTTTTTCCAGCGCCTGCTGCGCGCAGCGCAAGATCCAATAGGCGAGGAACGCCTCCTTCACGTCCTGCTCTTCACCGGCGCCAACCACGAGATCGATGACGCCGGTATTGTTGGCGATGTTGCGGAAGTACACTGTGTCGGCGAGGCGCTTCTGGTAGCGCAGCGTTTGTGTTTCGTATTTGAGCCGTTGGCGCATCACGAACGCGCCCACTGCCGCGAGACCCGACATGGCCGCCAGCGCGCTTTTCAGTTTGTCCTGCTCGATCACGCCATGCGCGCCGAAATAGGCGGACAAGACCGCAAACAGCACGCTCATGGCCGGCACGATATTCAGCAGAATTGGCGTGCCGGCGATGATTGCCGGGGCTGCGAGAAACACCTGGTCGCGCCCGCGCATGTTGGGGCGAGCGCCGGGATGCAGCGTCACCAGTTCGGCGGTGGCGACATTGCGGAAATGCTTCACCAGCGAGGCGCCCGAGCGCACGCCGCGCCGCATCTTCGCGAATGCGCGCACGTCGTCTTTCGCCATTTCATCGCGCGCTTTGAATCCGACCAATACGACGACGTCGCTCATGATTTCGGCGTCAATGGCGCTTTGGCGCAAGCCCATGACCGTGCGCACCGAAAGTTTCTGCGGCCGGGCGCCGCGTGCGAAGAAGCGAATGCGGCGGATGGCGGCGCGCGAGGGCTTGATGCTGAGGCCGGTGAGCAGTTTGGTCGCTTCGCGCGTCTGCACCGTATCGTGATCGATTTCGATGAAATTGGCGCGGGTGAGCGCATCGATCATCGCGCTCTCGAAGGCATCGAACGCAGGCTGGCCTTCGTCGCAGCGCGGCGCCGGCGCTTCGGGATCGAGCGGATCGTAGAGCGCCTTCAACGCCTCAAGCCGCTCGTGCGCCTCGTGGTGAAGCAGCGCCCCAAGCAGTTTCAGGACGCTGGGGAAAACCTCCGCGTCTTGCGGCGCCAGCGCATTGGCCTCGGCCATCGCCGCCGCAAGCTCGGCTTTGCGGACGGGAATATAGCCGTCCGGCTTTGCGTCTGTCTGTGGTGTTCCCGTCGCGCCGTCGCTCATGCCTTAGTGCTAGCCTAGGCTGCGGCGACAGGCCATGCGGCGCCACCTTGCGGTGGAACCGGCGAAAGGGGATGCTCCCGACGCTCGACGGGGGACCATCGATGGGCTGGTGGGGATTTCGCAATCTGTGGGCGTGGCTTGTGTTGGCGCCGGCATTGGCGTTAGCGCCGGCCGCGTCCGCGCAGCAGCAGAATGGCGCAGCGCCGGCGCAACAAGATCCATTCAACGGCCGCTTCGGCTCGTGGCAGGTCGCGCAACAACCACAGCAAGCCGCGCAATTGGCGCAGATGATGGGCACAGCGCTCAGCACTTTGCAGCCGCAGCGGCCTGGCCACGAGGATGTGTATCTGATCACCGCATCTTTGTGGGACGAACCGGTGTTTCAGAACGAGGCGATGCAGGCGGAGCGCATTCTCAGTCAGCATCTTGGCGCGCAAGGCCGGTCTATTCTTCTCTCCGCGGGCGACGGCGGCGGCAATCGCCAATATCCCGACGCCAATCCCGACAATCT
Source organism: Vitreimonas sp. (assembly GCA_035546515.1). Taxonomy (GTDB): domain Bacteria; phylum Pseudomonadota; class Alphaproteobacteria; order Caulobacterales; family Aquidulcibacteraceae; genus Vitreimonas. The sequence goes on from DASZWS010000042.1 coordinate 5,377, forward strand.
TGCCGCCGCTATCGGACAAGTGGGCAGCATCATCAATCCGGCCGAAGACTTGGTGGTTATTTTTATCACCACGCACGGTTCGCATGACGGCGCGGCCGTCATGCGCGAGAACAATCGCCTCGGCGGCGCGCTGCGGCCGGCCAATTTGCGCGACATGCTCAACAACGCCGGCATCTACAACCGCATTGTCATTATTTCCGCGTGCTTTTCCGGCGCGTTCATTGCTCCGTTGATGGACGACAACACCATCGTCATCACCGCCGCGGCGGCTGATCGATCGTCGTTTGGGTGCCAGCCGGAACGCGAGTGGACGTTTTTTGGCGACGCCTATTTCAATCATGCACTCGGCGGCGGCGCCAACATGATCGACGCTTTTGACCAGGCCAAGCATCTCGTCGAGCAATGGGAGCACGAGCAAAATCTCACGCCGCCATCGAACCCGCAGCGTTACGTCGGCGGGCACGCGGCGCAATTGCTGCGCCAGGCCGAGCAGAACGCGCGCTAGCTCAGGTGTTTTGAAACCAGTTCGAGCGGAGCGGCGGTGGTGCGCTTGGGCACGCGCATGACGATGTGCGATTGCACGTCGGAAACGACGCCGAGCGCCAGCATCTTGTCGCGCAGAAAATCGTCGTAAGCGTGGATATCGCGGGTGATGACGCGCAGCATGTAGTCGGCGGCGCCGGTCACGGTGGCGCATTCCACCACCTCCGGCCACTGCGCGACGGCGGTTTCGAAGCGCTCGAGATTTTCGCGCGACGGCAATTGCAGCTTCACGGACGCGTACACCTCGAAGCGCAGGCCAAGTTTTTCGTAGTCAAGCAGCGTGACTTGGCCTTTGATGATCTCGGCTTTCTTCAGCCGCTCGATGCGCCGCCAGGCTGGCGAGGAGGAGAGGCCGACGCGTTCGGCCACCTCAGCGATGGAGAGGCTCGCGTCGGCCTGCAGCAGTTCCAGGATGCGGGCGTCGACCGCGTCGAGCTGTTCGGACAAAACGTACCCTCTCTTGGCTATAGTCTGGATGTTTATTGCACGTTTCACCCTTGAGAGGGTGAATGCAAGCAAAAGTGCGCCTCTTGGGGCAAAATCCTATCGGAAAAGTGCGGCGATGAGCGGGCTGGACTGCGCGGCGCTTGCGGGCTCGCCCGCCGCCGCGTATGTGTCCGCCCCTTCGGTGGCGTAGCTCATCTGGTTAGAGCGTGGGATTCATAACCCCAAGGTAGGTGGTTCAAGTCCACCCGCCACCACCAATCCCTTCAACCACTTACGCGCCGCGGAGCGCTTCGCTCCTTCGAGTGGCGTGCGTGCTTTCGCGGCGACGTCAAACCAGCGAAGCGAGGTCGCCGCGCTGAACGCGAAGGGAACTTGTACAGGTACAAGAGGTGCGGCGCGCTGCGACCGACGTCAAACTCGGGCGCGCGCCGGCGGCGGACTGGGCCCCGGCAGGTGAAGTTGAGTGAGCCAAACCGTGCAGGCCGACGCCGGCGCCCGCACAGCAGAGGCGCGCACTCGACGGTGCACAGAGGTCGCGAAAAGTCGGCGCCAATTCGGACGCGCCGGCCAATCTTTGTTTCGAAATCGCAACGCCACTAAGCCGCGTTCGCGATATATTCACGATCGACCATGCGTCTCACCCTACCTGAACTGGGTGCGCGGCCGGTCCCTTCCAAATTTCGGGGAAATGTAGCGGCAGTTTTACCGCGCGTTGAGAGGTGCGACCATAGAGTGCAATTCAATTGGTGTTTCATTGACTGCAGACCCATCCAAGCCACCGATTGATGTTGCGATTATTGGCGCTGGGCCTGCGGGGCTCACGGCCGCTTACCTCTTGGCGAAAGAAGGCCTTAACGTCTTTGTCGCCGAGAAAGATCGCACCTACGTTGGTGGCATTAGCCGCACCGTTGAATGCGATGGGTATCGCTTCGACATCGGCGGGCATCGCTTCTTTTCGAAGTCGCGCGAGGTTGTGGCGCTTTGGGATGAGTTGTTGCCGGATGATTTTATCGAGCGGCCGCGGCAGTCCCGCATTTTCTACGATGGAAAATTTTATTCCTACCCACTGAAGGCATTCGAGGCCCTGTTCAATTTGGGCCTCTGGCGTAGCGCCTCCTGTATGTTGTCTTACGCGCGCGCGCGGCTTTTGCCGGAGCGCGACGTGCGCACCTTCGAACAATGGGTGACGAACCAATTCGGCAGGCAGTTATTCGAGATTTTCTTCAAGACCTACACCGAGAAAGTGTGGGGCATGAAGTGCAACGAAATCTCGGCCGACTGGGCCGCGCAACGGATCAAGGGGCTCAGTCTTGGTACGGCCGTACTGGACGCGCTGAAGCGATCACTACCGTTTCTACGCGCGAAGAAGAATGACGGCATGGCGGTTAAGACGCTGCTGGAGAGCTTCAGATATCCACGCAAGGGCCCGGGCATGCTGTGGGAGGCCGCACGCGACAAAATCGAGATGATGGGCGGGCGCGTGCAATTGGGCGCAGAGGTAAGCCAGATTTCTTATAGTGCGGCGACGCAGCGCTGGCGCGTGGCCATGAAAACAGCGGTCGGCGAGACAGAAATTGTCTCCGCACGACACGTGATTTCCTCAGCACCGATGCGCGAACTTGTCGCTCAGATTCATCCGCTTCCCGCCTGTTTTGGCAGCGCGCTGGATTTGCGCTATCGCGACTTCCTGACCGTCGCGCTCATGATCAGGGGGTGCGACGCGTTTCCGGACAATTGGATCTATATCCACGACCCACGCGTCAAAGTCGGCAGAATCCAGAATTTCCGCTCATGGTCGCCGGAGATGGTGCCGAACCAGGAGATGGCCTGCGTCGGCCTGGAATATTTCTGCTTCGAAGGCGACAGCGTTTGGGATTCCTCGGAGGAGGATCTGATCGCACTCGCCATCCGGGAGATGGCGCGGCTGGGACTGCTCGATCCGACCGAAGTGGTCGGCGGTCGCGTGGTGCGTCAGGAGAAGGCGTATCCGGTTTACGATGAGCGCTACCAGGAAAACGTGGAAGCGATCCGCACCGAACTTGAGCGCGCATATCCGACGCTGCACCTCGTGGGCCGCAACGGCATGCATAAGTATAACAATCAAGACCACGCGATGATGACTGCAATGCTCACGGCGCGAAACATCATGGCCGGCGAGCGACGGTACGATGTCTGGGGCGTCAATGAAGATGCCGAGTACCACGAGGCAGGCAGTGATGGCGCACTAGAGGCGCTCAAATCAGAGCGGCTCGTCCCACGGCGCGTCGCGTGACGCGGCTAAGCGGCATTGTCGCAAACCTCGAAACGCGGCTTTCGGCAGCCGCATCCACGGGGCCGCTTGGAACATCGACGACTTATGTCGCCGTCAGCGCCGTAGCGTGCGTCGTCGATTTCTACATCACTCTCGATTTGACTAGATCTGGAGAGCCAGCATGGCTCGCCGCTTCTGCGGGCTATCTGCTTGGATTATGGATACATTGGGTGCTGTCGTGCCGCTTTGTCTTCGCGCGTGAGCTGGCGCGCACGAGGCCCGGACGCCGCCGTCAGGCGCTGCTCTTTGCACTCTCGGGCGGCGTGGGGCTTGGCGTGACGGTTGCGATTTATGCGGCGCTCACCGCAGAACACCTCCATCCTGCATTCGCCAAGTCGGCTTCGATCGTCGTTAGCTTTGTCACCGTCTATGCCTTGCGGCGCCATATTGTGTTTCCGGTGCGCGGGTGATCCGTGATCGTCAAGGCGCGCTGGAGCGTCGTGATTTCGCAGCGATTGCCGTTCTGTGGGCGGTGATAGCGCTCGGCTACGTTGTTGTGCGCTACGACGCGATCGTTCATCTGCGCATGCCCGACGGCGATGACTATCTGCGCCTGCAGCAGGTGCGTGACTGGCTGGCGGGGCAAGGATGGTTCGACGTCTCGCAGCATCGCGTGAACCCGCCGCAAGGTGTGGCTATGCACTGGTCGCGCCTGGTCGATTTGCCGATAGCGCTTGTCATCATTGCTCTTCGCCCCGTTGTCGGTCAGGCGAACGCGGAAATTGCTGCGGGCGTTCTCATACCGATGGCGACGCTGGCGCTCATCATGGTGCTCGCCGCCGCCACGACGGCGCGCGTGGTTGCGCGCACGTGGGCTGTGGCGGCCGCCGGCATCGTGACATTGTCCGCGGCAATATATTTACAGGTTCAGCCGCTGCGCATTGATCATCACGGTTGGCAGATCGTTGCTGCACTTGTGCTGTTGTGGGCGCTGAGCGATGAGGCGAGGCAATGGCGATCTGGCGTTATTGCGGGCGTCGCAGGCGCGCTTTGGCTGACGATATCGGTTGAGGGGCTGCCGGTTGTCGCCGCTGCGGGATTAGTTCTCGCCGGACGCTGGCTTTTGGACCCGACTGCTGCGCCGCGCTTGCAAGCATATGTGTGGGCGCTGACCATCGCTTCGATTGTATTTGAAGTCGCAACCAGTGGATTGGCCTGGACGCACACCGAATGCGATGAGCTATCCCGGCCGTATGTCCTGGTCTTTCTGTTCGCAAGCGTCGGTGTATCGCTCTTCGGATTGAGCATGATGCGCACGGACTGGCGTATGCGCGCCGGCGCCGGACTGCTGATTGGCTTGGTGTCTGGCTCGGCTTTTGTTTGGGCGGGGCGCTCCTGCCTCGCCGGACCGTTTTCCGCGCTCGAGCCCCTGGTGCGAACTTTGTGGCTGAACAACGTCGCCGAGTCGCTGCCGCTGTGGCGTCACGGCTTGGGACCGTTCTTCGCTGATGGCTCTTTCGCCGTGGTCGGTTGCGTCGGCGCCGCTTGGGCGTTCGTCACGGAGCGAGACCGACAAGCGCGGCTGCGTTGGTGCACGGTGTTGGTGCTGGGTGTGATCGCTACCGCCCTCATGATGGTTTTAACACGGGCGGGCGGGGTGGCGCACGCGTACGCTATTCCCGGAATAGTCTATGTGGTGCGCGCGCTAAAGGCGCGAGCAGAGAACGGGCGCGATGTCTATGCTCGCGCCGCTGCGTTTTCCGCCATCGTTGGCATGTTGATTCTGCCAGGCGCAGCGTTGCTTCTTGATAAGCAATCAAGCGCCGACGCACAGGCGCGCCCGTGTGACTTGAACTTGGCCACGATCGACAGGTTGCCAGCAGGCGTAGTCTTTGCGCCTCTCGATGTTGGCCCCGAGCTCGTCGTACGCACGAGACATTCAGTGGTTGCGACCGCGCATCATCGCAATCATGCGGCCATGAACGACGTGCTGTCGGCGTTCACAGGGTCGACCCAAGCGGCTCGAACAAAAATCATGGCGCACGGTGCGCAATACGTGGCGTTCTGCCCAACTGCTTCCGACAGCGCCTCATACATTCACTTTGCGCCGCACGGATTTGCAGCCGAGCTTGCAGCCGGCCGGGCGCCTTATTGGCTCAGGCCGATCCCCGACACTTTGAAGAAAGGTGAGCTTCAGATGTACCTGGTTCGAACTTCGGCGCACTGATTTGGCTGCAAGAAGCGGCGGAAGGTTTGTCGCGCGCGCTCTGGTATTTCAGTAAAGCAATCCTTCGACGCGTCGTGCACGGACAGTATGCAGCGCGCGATGAGTTGAGCCGATGGCGATGCAGGACGCTGCGCCGCTGGTCTATTGCGTCCCACGCCACGCGCAGATGTCTCTGTAAGCTATAAGGTTTTGGCGCGGGCACTCGCTTTCTGGATTGGGTCCTACACCGTCGGCTGCGCGCGCAAGTTTCGCATCGGGGAGCCACGGCGCTGCGCTCATGCCGGCGACCAGCTTGTGGCGCAACGGCCAATTGCGGGCCGGTGAGCGACTTTTATGTACTGAGCGTGCAATATTGCGCACACAGCAGAAGCGGCTGAGATTGCGCCGTCAACCATTACTCGTTTTGAATCCGGGAAGGGCTGCATGCAGTCGCGCACACCCGACAAGATTCAGCGCGTTCTGCAACGCGAGGGCGTCGCTTTCATTGATGCCGATTCAAGCGGCGGTGTTGGCGTGCGTTTGAAACGTTAGATCAAACGAGCGTTGAGCGGGCGCTGCTTCGTCGTGAAAGGCGATGTTGTACCAAGTGATCTTTGTCACAAGCGGACAGCGGGATCATCTCGCGCGCCGACGTCCGGGTCGGGGCACGAAGAGAGCTAACCAAGCCGGCGGATTTCGAGAAATGCGGAGGTTGTACAGACTGCTGCTGCTAGCGGGCGCGGAGGCGATAGCCGAACCCGGGCTCGGCCACCAGTAGGATGGGATGCTGGGGGTCGTCTTCGATCTTGTCGCGCACTTGCCCAACATAAACACGCAAGTATCGGATGTCGGCGTCGGCAGAGCCCCATACAGCTGTGAGCAGATCCTCGTGCGTAACTGGATCACCGATGTGAACCGCGAGCTCCGCGAGCAGATCAAATTCCTTTCGGGAGAGCTTCACGTCTCGTCCGTCCTTGCGGACGGCGCGACGCGCAAGGTCGATTTCCAATCCGTTGGTTTTGACAATCGGGGGCGCGCCGCGAACTTGCACGCCGTGGCGCAGAGCTGAACGCACGCGCGCCAGGAGTTCCGGCACGCCGAAGGGCTTGGTGATGTAGTCGTCAGCGCCAAGATCGAGCGCCTTCACTTTGGAGGTCTCATCGCCGCGGGCGGTGAGCACGATGATCGGTGTAAAATCGCCCGCGCGTCTCAGCTCAGCAAGCAGGTCCAGGCCGTCGGCGTCCGGCAAACCGAGATCAAGAATGACGAGATCAGGTTTTGCCGCCGCAAAACGTTCGCGACCGGTCATCACGCTGCCTGCCTCATCGGCGAAGTAACCCTCGGCCCGCAGCGTCGCCGTCAAGGTGAGACGGAGACCTTTGTCATCCTCGACGACCAATATGCGCTGAAGCTGGCTCGTCAACGGTCACGCGACTTCGGTTGGAAAGCGCAAGCTTACCACGGCGCCGGGCTTGTCGGAACGGTTTCGCGCTTCGATGGCGCCGCCTTGCGCCTCAACAAAGCCCTTGGCGATGGCGAGCCCCAGGCCGGTCCCGGGGGGCCGGCCGTCGCCTTCGACGCCTCGGGCGAATTTCTCAAACAGATGCGGCGCCGACTCCGCGTCGAATCCCGGACCTTCGTCCAGAACCTCGATCTCTACGGCCTGATCCTTCCGATAGGCGCGAACCAGCACGGTAGATCCGTCAGGCGCATATTTGCCGGCGTTCTCAAGGACATTTGCAAGCGCCGTTTCGGCGAGCGCCGGGTCAACGACGATGCGGGGCAGCCCGGTCGAGACATCGCGCGATATCGTCTTGGTCTTGAGTGTCGCCTGCGCGCGGTCGAGGGCGTTCTCGACCAAGGTCGCCACCTCCAACGGGTCCTTGCGCATGCGCACGACGCCCGCGTCGATCCTGGTCATGTCGAGCAGGTTCTCGATGAAGCGCGAAAGCTTTCTGGCTTCGGTGACGGCGGTGTCTAGCAATTGCGTGCGCGTGGCTGGATCGTGGCGGTCGCCGAATTTTTGCAGACTTTCGAGCGCGCCGCGGATCGTCGAGAGCGGGGTGCGCAAGTCGTGCGACACCGATGAGAGCAGGGTGCCCTTAAGGCGTTCGCTCTCGGCTTCGACGCGCGCGTCGGCGGCTTCGCGTTGGAAGCGGCAACGGTCGAGGGCGACGCCTGCCTGTACTGCGATCAGATCGAGAATGCGGCGTTGCTCTGGGCTGAGTCGCGCCGCATCGTCTTGAGGATGAACGCCAATGACGCCGACAAAACCGCGCTCCCCCGGCACCGGTAGAAAAAGCCAACGGGCGCCGTGCAGCGTGTCTGAACCTCTTCCGGCCTCGCGCCGATGCGCGAACGCCCATTGCGCGGCCGCCATATCGTCGTCGAGCAACAGCTCGGCGCCGGGCGCTTCAGCGATTGGCTGGAGTTCGCCTTGCCGATGCGAGAGCACCACCACGCGCGCGAAAAGAAGCTTGGCGGCGGTTTCCGCCGTGCTTTGCGCAATTTCATTTTCTTGCTCCAACCCAACAAGGCCCCGAGCGAAAGCCTCAAGATCGCCGGACTGGCGGGCTTGCTTGCGCGCGATGATGGCTTGGGCGCGTGTGCGCGCGGCCAGGCCGCTCACCGCAAGGCCCACTGCCAGAAAAAAGATGACGGCCCAAACGTTGGCGGGCTCGGCGATCTGGAACGTATAATAGGGTTGTGTGAGAAAGAAGTTGTAGGCAAGCGAAGCGATGGCCGCTGTAAAGACCGATACCGCCACGCCATAGCGGATGGCCGCAGCAATGACCGCGAGCACAAACACGAGCGAGATGTTGGGCAGCCTTATGGCTTGATCGATAAGCACGGCAAACGCCGTGGCGAGCGCGACAAGCATCGTTGCGGCGACGTAGGCGCCGGGCTCCCCGAGCGGCGGCACGCGCAGCGCCTCGGCAACGACAGCCGAGGCCTTTCTCTCTTCGCGGGGTGCGATCTCAATGGCGATATCGCCCGCGCCGCGCACCAGACGGCGAATCATCGAGCCGCGGAAGAGCTCGATCCAGAGCGGCCGCGCAGCCGCGCCCACGACAATATGAGTGATGTTCTGGTCGCGTGCGTACGACAATATCTCGTCGATCGGCTCGCCGCCGTTCAGCGATCGGGTCTTGGCGCCCAATTCCTCCGCGAGGCGGAAGGTTTCGAGAAGCGCGCTCTGATCGCGCTGCGGCGTGCGAACTGAGTCCGGTGTTTCGACGTGGACGGCTTCCCAGGGCGCGCGGAGCCGGTCCGCAAGACGTTTGGCGCGGCGTACGACCACCTGTGCTGCGGGTGTCGCGTCGATGCAGGCGAGCACACGGTCGCTTGCTTCCCACGGACCTTCTATGCCCTGAGCCGCCATATGCGCGCGCATGGCCTCGTCGACGCGCTCGGCTGCCCGGCGCAGCGCCAGTTCGCGAAGCGCCGTCAGATTGCCTTCGCTGAAGAAGTTGGCGAGCGCCCGCTGAGCGACCTCTTGGGGATAGACTTTGCCTTCGCGCAGGCGTTGCTGCAGCTCTTCTGCCGTGATGTCGACCACTTCGATTTCGTCGGCGAGGCTAAGGACGCTGTCGGGCACGGTTTCCTGCACCTGCACGCGCGTGATCTTGGCGACAATGTCGTTGGCGCTCTCGAGGTGCTGGACATTCATCGTCGAAAAGACGTCGATCCCCGCGCCCAGAAGTTCGTGGACATCCATCCAGCGCTTGGGATGGCGCGATCCATCGACGTTGGTGTGCGCCATTTCATCAACCAGCACCAGTTTCGGCTTACGCTTCAGGATCGCATCGAGATCCATTTCCTTCAGAGTCTGACCTCGATAGCTGATCTGCCGGCGCGGGATGATTTCCAAGCCGCCGATCAGGTTTTGCGTCTCTGAACGGCCGTGGTGCTCAACAACGCCGATGACGACGTCCACATGCTCACGTTTCCGTGCGTGCGCCTCAAGCAGCATTTCGTACGTTTTGCCTACGCCCGGCGCGGCGCCCAGAAAGAGTTTGAGCCGGCCGCGCTGCTGCTTCTCCGCGAGCTTCAATAGAGCATCAGGCGAGGGGCGGGCCTTTTCAGCGTTCGGCATTTTTAGCGCCTCGCTAATTCTAGCTCATCGAGTGCAAGATTGAGTTGCAGGACATTCACGGTGGGTTCGCCGAGGAAGCCAAGGAAGGGCGGTTCAACGTGCTGCGCCACGAGCGCGCGCACTTGATTTTCTGGCATGCCGCGCGCCACGGCAACGCGTGCGATCTGCGCTTGAGCTGCGGCGGGGGAGATGTGCGGATCGAGACCGGAGCCAGACGCCGTTGCGAGATCGGCCGGAACCGGGCCGTGCACGCCGCCTGCGCGAAGCCGCGCGACATCTTGCGTGACGCGATCAACGAGCGCTTTGGACGTTGCGCCGTAGTTCGAGCCCGAGGATGCGCTCGCGTCGTAGCCTTGGCCTGCTGCGGAAGGCCGCGGCCAGAAATATTCCGGGCGTCTGAATTTCTGCCCGATGAGCGATGACCCAACAACCTGGCCATTGCGCGCGATAAGACTCCCATTTGCCTGCGCGGGAAAAATGGCCTGTGCGATCCCGGTGATCGTGAGCGGATAGGCGACGCCGAAGAGCAGGGTGAAGATCGCGAGCAAAACGAGGGCGGGTCGGAGGTAGGACATGTCACACCAGATGAACTGCCGAAACCAAGAGATCGATGACCTTGATCCCGACGAACGGCGCGATGATCCCACCGAGCCCATAGATGGCGAGATTGCGCGCCAGGAGTTGGCCCGCCGGCGCCGGGCGATAAGGCACCCCGCGCAGGGCTAGCGGAATAAGCCCAACGATGACGAGAGCGTTGAAGATGATGGCAGAGAGGATCGCGGTGTGCGGATTGAGGCCCATGACGTTGAGCACCGCGAGTTGCGGATAGAGTGACGCAAACATCACCGGGACGATGGCGAAATACTTGGCGATGTCGTTCAACACAGAGAACGTCGTCAGTGCACCGCGGGTCATCAGCAGTTGTTTGCCGATGCCGACGATTTCGATGAGTTTGGTTGGGTCGCTGTCGAGGTCGACCATGTTGCCGGCTTCACGCGCGGCGACCGTGCCGGTTTGCATGGCCACACCGACATCTGCCTGCGCCAGCGCTGGCGCATCGTTGGTGCCGTCGCCGCACATCGCGATCAGACGGCCCTTGGCTTGTTCAGCGCGGATCAATTCGAGTTTCTTTTCGGGCGTCGCCTGGGCCAAGAAATCGTCGACGCCTGCTTCGGCGGCGATGGCTGCGGCCGTGAGCGGGTTGTCGCCCGTGATCATCACGGTGCGGATGCCCATCGAGCGCAATTCGGCGAAGCGTTCTTTGACGCCGCCTTTGACGATGTCCTTCAGGTAGACAACGCCGAGAGGGCGTCCATCTTGCGCCACCGCGATTGGGGTGCCGCCAGCCTTCGCGATACGCTCCGTGATCTGTTGCAGGAGCGGCGGCGGCGCCCAGTCCGGCCCGTTGGCGTCCTTCAGGTAATCGACGATCGCGTCGACGGCGCCCTTGCGAAGTTTGGACCCGCCCCAATCTGCGCCGCTCATGCGTGTTTGCGCGGAGAAAGGAATAAAGTGCGCCTTGTGCTCGGCGGGGTCGCGCGGCCGCAGCCCGTGGCGCTCCTTCGCAAGGACGACGATGGAGCGGCCTTCCGGCGTTTCATCGGCGAGGCTGGCGAGTTGCGCGGCTTCCGCGAGTTCTTGTTCGGCAACTCCAGCGAGGGGATGAAATTCGGTCGCTTGCCGATTGCCGAGGGTGATGGTGCCGGTCTTGTCGAGCAGCAACACATCCACGTCGCCGGCGGCTTCAACCGCGCGTCCCGACATCGCCAGCACGTTGAACCGCACCAGGCGGTTCATGCCGGCGACGCCAATCGCCGAAATAAGCCCCGCGATTGTCGTCGGAATGAGCGCGATCAATAATGCTACGAGGGCAATGCCGGTGATGGCGCCGTTGGCGTAGGCGGCAAACGGCGGAATAGCCGCGACCGCAATCAGGAAAATGATGGAGAGCGCAGCGAGAAGGATCGCCAGGGCGATCTCGTTCGGCGTTTTGCGTCGATCGGCGCCTTCAACAAGCGCGATCATGCGATCAAGGAAGGATGAGCCGCGTTCCGCCGTGATGCGGATGACGATCCGATCGGAAAGAACGCGTGTGCCGCCGGTGACGGCCGAGCGATCGCCTCCGGACTCGCGAATGACGGGGGCGCTTTCGCCGGTGATGGCGCTTTCGTCCACGGTCGCCACGCCTTGCGCCACTTCACCGTCGCCTGGAATTACATCGCCTGCTTCGCAGACGACTAGATCGCCGATTTTGAGATCCGGCGCCGCCACCTCCACAAACGTGGTTGAGTCGACGTTCGGAACGCGCTTCGCGATGGTTTCCGTCCGCATCTTACGCAGGCTCGCTGCTTGCGCCTTGCCGCGGCCCTCGGCCACCGCCTCCGCGAAATTGGCGAACAGGACCGTCAGCCAAAGCCAGAGCGCAATCTGACCTGAGAATAGCGCGTTGCCGGCGTCCGTGAGATCGCGCACGAAGAAGGTCGTCGCCATGAGCGCGGCCATCGCGGTCACGAAGATTACCGGATTTCGGACAAGCCAACGCGGATCGAGTTTCCTCAGGGCGTCGCCAATAGCCGGCATGACGATTTCTGCGGCAAAGACGGAGGGGATAGGTTTGCGCGCCATCATGAGCCCTTAGAACAGGCGCCCGTTCACCATCGCGAAGTGTTCCGCGATGGGACCCAACGTGAGCGCGGGGAAAAACGTGAGACCACCCATGATCAGCACGACGCCGACCAGCAACCCGACGAAAAGCGGCCCGTGCGTTGGGAACGTGCCGGCTGACGGCGGAATCTTCGGCTTCGCCGCAAGCGACCCTGCGACTGCCAGCATCGGCACGATCATCGCAAAGCGGCCGATAAGCATGGTGAGGCCGAGCGTCAGATTCCAGAACGGCGTGTTTGCCGTGAGGCCGGCGAAGGCCGAACCGTTGTTTCCGCCAGCTGACGAATAGGCGTAGAGGATCTCGCTGAACCCGTGCGGGCCAGCGTTGAGCGGGCCGGCCGTTCCGCCTTGCATCGCCGTGCGCCACTCAGGCATCGCGCTCGCAAGCGCCGAGAAGGCAAGGATAGCGAAAGGCACGCATAAGAGCCCGAGCATGGTCAGCTTCATGTCGCGGCCGTCGATCTTCTTGCCGAGGTACTCAGGCGTACGCCCGACCATGAGGCCGGCGATGAAGATGGCGAGGATCACATAGAGCAGCATGCCGTAGAGACCCGAGCCGACGCCGCCAATGATGACCTCGCCGAGCTGGATGTTGAACATCGGGATCATGCCGCCCAAGGGCATGAAGCTCGAATGCATGGCGTTCACCGCGCCGCAGGAGGCCGCGGTCGTGATCACCGCAAACAACGCGGAATTGGCGATGCCGAAACGAACCTCCTTGCCCTCCATGTTGCCGCCGCTTGGATCGAGCCCCGCGGCGACGAGGGCGGGATTGGCTTGGGTTTCGGCCCAGTAGGTGACGCCAACGCCAGCGAGGAAGAGGACGCCCATTGCGGCGAGAATGGCCCAGCCTTGGCGTTCGTCGCCGACCATGCGGCCGAGCACATTGGTGAGCGCCGCGCCGATGGCGAAAATCGAAACCATCTGGACGAAGTTCGAGAGCGCTGTGGGGTTCTCGAACGGGTGAGACGCGTTGGCGTTGAAGAAGCCACCGCCGTTCGTCCCGAGCATCTTGATGGCGACCTGGCTCGCAACTGGCCCGAGCGCGATATGCTGCTCCGCGCCTTCGACGGTGTGCGCCGTGATCGACGCTGCGAGCGTCTGCGGCATCCCTTGCCAGACCAAGAAAAGCGCGAATGGAATACAGACAGGCAAGAGCACGTAGAGATTGGCGCGTGTGAGATCGACCCAGAAATTGCCGATGGCGTCCGCCCGCGAACGCGCAAACGCGCGTATGAAGGCCACCGCCAGCACGATCCCCGCCGCAGCAGAAAGGAAGTTTTGCACCGTAAGTCCGGCCATTTGCGAAAAATGGCTCATGGTGGTTTCGCCACCATAAGACTGCCAATTCGTGTTGGTCAGGAAGGAGACGGATGTGTTGAAGGCCAGGTGATCCGACAGCGGGCCGAAATGCTGCGGATTGAGCGGCAAGAATTGCTGTAGCCGCAGGATCGCATACAGCAACAAGAATCCCGCGGCATGGAAGGCGAGCATGGCCAAGGCGTAGCCTTTCCAATCCTGTTCCTTATCGGCCTGTACGCCGGCGAGCGCGTAGAAGGCTGACTCGACGGGCCGCAGAATTGGAGAAAGCAAGGTTGGCTCACCAGCGAACACGCGCGTCATGTATCCGCCGAGCGGGCGGGTGAGCGCCAGGACAACGACCACGAACAGTGCAATTTGCAGCCAGCCAAGCAGCGTCATCAGAATTTCTCCGGACGCAGCAGCGCGATCACCAAATAAATGAGCACAAGCACGGCCCCGGCGGCGCCGAAGGCATAGTCAAACGCCATCACGCCCTCCCGCAGCCGATTGCGTACAGCGCAAGCAGGGCGAATGCGCCCAGTCCAATCGCCAAGTAGAGTACGTCACTCAAGAAAGCACCGATGGCCGTTTTCGAACGATGCCAAGATGGAGCGCCACGACATAGGAAATCGATACGAGTCTGAGCGAATTCCCAGGCTACTCGATGGTCGGTCGCTGGATCGGAAATTTTCCGCGCGGCCAGTTCGCGCATTCTTCCATGGGCAAGACGCCGGCGGTCACGGGCGAGACTGCCATCGGAAATCGAGGTCATCCGCGGCGTTGGCGGCCGACGGCGGATTTCTTTGGAGCGCCGCAAGTGACGCCGCAGCGACTGCTAAGGATATTCGTCAGTCGTGCGTCTTACCTGACAGCGGCAAGAGGCCGTTGCTCGGGGAGAGCCGATGCGGGCGCTTGTGCTTTTAGCCGCGACGTTGTCGTTTGGAGCCTGCGTTGCATCGACAACGCAGCCATCTTTGAACCCTTCAGGCGCGAGGGCCTTCGGCGCGCAGCAAGATTGCTTCAACGTGAGCTTCGCGACCAACTACGACGTGGTCGGACCCAATACCGTCCGCCTCAATGTCGAGCCTTCGGCTAGTTATGATCTCACTGTCGCCGGGCCCCAGTGCGACCGAATGGACTCGGGGCAGCTTCTGGCGCTTGAATCGATGTCATCATCATGGATCTGCGCTGGTCACCAAGCCGGGCAAGGCAACATCGCCTTTCGAGACTTGGCGACGGGCCGGCGGGTCTCGTGCTACGTCGAAAGTGTGGCGCGCGTGGATGCGCAGTGATTGGCAAAGCGGGACGTCCGCCCGAACATTTAGGCCTCGGCCAGTTCCTTCAAGCTCTCGATCCATTCGAGCGTATTGTCGCCGCCGCCAGCGGATGCTTCGCGGATGCTGCCGTTCTTGAAGAGAATAAGGACAGGAAACGACCTCACAGAGAAACGCTGCGCAAGTTCGGGTGAGGCCTCGCGATCAATTTTTACCACCGCAACATTGTCGCTGACCGTCGCCGCCAGCTCCGCCAGCGGCTCGGCGACGCGTGCGCACCAGGGACACTTGGGACGCGTGAAGCAGACGATCGCCCAGGGAGATCCCGCGACCACGGCGTCGAAGTCGGCGCTTTGAATGTCTCGAATTGCCATGTTCTTTCCTCTGGTTTGGCGCGCGTCGACAAAGCAGGCGACTTGTTCGTCTTCGCTGTCGCCAGTAATTCAGATCGCCAATTTTTCGATGGCGTTCGCGCGCGCAAGCAATGCGCGTGCATGGTGGATGTCCGCGACCGCTTGCTCGATGTAGGTCTCGGTCGCTGCAGGTTTTTTGTCGGCAAGGATGTCGCGTGCGTAGAATGCCTTTACGTCCATCGCCAGCCGGCGCATGTCGGCGGCGGTAAAACCTTCACTCAGACGCGCGCCGTGTTGCGGATCGTAGTCCGCAAACGTCCCGTGACGATCGCCGAGATACTTTGCCAGCATCTCCGCGCGTGGACCCTGTGCGGGCGCCTTGGTTTCGAGCCACAGTTCGACGCGCCCTGAACGCAGCAGCGCAGGCGGCAGGTGGTTCGGGTTCATCGCCGTCAGAATCACCGCGACCTTGCCGGCGGTTTCAGATTCGAGGCCGTCCAGCATTGTCAGCAAATAGCGTCCAAGGCCGGTGCCGCGATCGGATTGAAAGAGCACGTCGGCGTCATCGATGAACACGACTGACGGCGCGGCGCGTTTGGCGCTCTCAAAAATCCACTTGATGGTCCAGTAAAAGCTCTGCGATGGATCGGTGACGACGGCGCCGTCGACGAGGAAGAACTTTCCTTGCATTTGTCGTGCGAGGGCGCGGCCGACGCTGGTCTTGCCGGTGCCGGGAGGGCCGTACAGCAGCACGCCGCGCTTTGGGTGTAAGCCAAGCTTTGAGAACCGGGCGTCGTCGGCGAGCGGATTGATCACATAGGTCTTCAGCTGCTCGGCGATGTGCTCGAAGCCCTTGAGGTCGGCGAAGCTCAGATTTTCGACTTCGCCGGTGTTGGTGTTGGTTTTCATCAGGCGCTGGTCGACCATGTCGCGAACGAAAGCTTCGTCGGCGCGCCTGTGCTTGTTGACGAAGGCAGCCAGCGCTTTCAGCTGCAAGAGGCCAAGCTTCGATGCGTGGTCGAGCAGGCGCCCGACATCAACCTGTTCAGCCAAATCGGGCGCGACCCAAGTTTTGATAAAGAAGCGATAATCGTCAGGGCTGAGCGCCGGGATGGTGACATTGGCGCCGGACGTCTTGAGAAAGCCGACGATGTCGATGTCGCGGTTATGCTCATAGTGAAAGCCTGAGCCGGTGAGGACGAAGGTCTTGCCGCGGGCTTTGGCGCGATCAAGCAGCGTCTTCATGCCGGACGCCCACGCAAATGCGCGTTCATTTCCATAGGGCGTGTGCAGCGTGCGCACGATGTCATCGAAATCGTCGAAAATGACCAGGTCGTGTTGGCTGATGGCTGTGTCCAGCATTGTCAGCGCCTGTTCGTCCAGCAGCGCGTCGGCGTTGCTTTCTACGCGAACATAGAGATCGCGTACTTTGAGGATTACGCCTCCGCGTGCTGTGCTGAGCGCTTCGGCAAGCGTTGTCCTGCCGCAGCCTGGGTCGCCTCTAAGCAACACCAAGTGTGAAGCGTCGCACGCCGACTCGAGCGCTGTGTAGGCAGTCGCTTGGCCCGGAGATAGTTTCATTAAAGACGACATGTTTGATCCGCGTATTCAGGATTGGGCGGGGGACGCGGCTTCGACCGCGCCGAATTTGAACCGGCCTGTCTCGGCAAGCGCCAAAAGCTCCTTGTTGCGACGCACGTTTGCCGCGGCTTTGGCAAAATAGACATCGGCATTGTCGGCCGATGCGCCGGCGATCGCATCGATCGCGTAGAGCGCTTTGACGTCGGCAACGAGCCGGCGCATGTCCGCCGCGTTGAAACCCTCAGTTAGGCTGTTGAGGTGGATAGGATCGTAGCTCTGAAACAGCTTGGGCAAGTTGGCGACATGCGCGGCGACAATTTCGGAACGCGCGTTGTCGGCCGGCGCCTTGGTCTCAAGCCACAACTCCACGCGGCCTGAGCGCAGCAGCGCCGGCGGCAGGTGACTCGGATTCATCGCCGTCAGAATGACGGCGATCTTGCCTGACGTCGCTGACTCCAAGCCGTCGAGCATCGAGAGCAGCATGCGCCCATAGCCCGGCGCATAACCCGATTGCAGCAATACATCGGCGTCATCGATGAATAGCACGCTCGGCGCAGCGCGCTTGGCGTCGTTGATGACCTTCTGCACGCGTCGATAAAATGTGCTGGCCGGCTCGGGGCTGAAGGCGCCGTCGATCAGGAAGAATTTTCCTTGCATCTGCCGTGCAAGCGCGCGGCCGATGCTGGTCTTGCCGGTGCCCGGCGGGCCAAACAGCAGGACGCCGCGTTTGGGCCGCAGGCCCAGCCCGCGCAACTTTTCGTAACTGCGCAATGGATTTAGGACGTGCGTGGTCAACGCCTCGGCAATATGCTCGAAACCCTTGAGGTCGCTAAAGGAGAGGTCTTCCACTTCCTCGGTCCGCGTGTTGGCGCGCAATATGCGCGTGTCGAGGATGGTCCGCACAGCCGCGGACGTTTTCGCATCGTTGGCGCGAGCCAGACGCGCCAGTTGCAGCAGCTGATAAACGCTGAGCGCCGGCGCGTGCTCGAAGATGTCGCCGACATCAATGCCGATGACGGCTTTCGCGCCGAGCTCGTGCGTCAACAGCGCCTCGTAGTCCTCGACGCCCATTTGGCCGATGCGGATCGTCAGGGCATTGTCGAATTCCCAATGGACGATGTCGTCGCGAACGGGTGTGCCGGCCACGACTAGGCGTTTGCCCTGCGCTAAGGCCAGGTCGCTCAGCATTTGCGCCAGCGCTTTGTAGCTGCCGTACCTGGAATAGCCACGGGAGCCGCCGTCAGTCGCCTCCGCAATCGTGTTGATGTCGTCGATCGCCACCAGGTCGTGCGTTGCAAACGCCTTCTCGACGTGACACAGGACCGTTGTTTCGACGCCGACGTGCGTCCCCGGTGTGATTGGGTTGAAGAACTGACGCGCTTCAATCAGCGCGCCGCCGAGTTCGCGCACGAGCTGGCGCAGCAGTGTGGTCTTGCCTTGACCTGGTGCTGACTCGATCTGCGTGCACGTGGAGGCGTCCACGGCGTCGCGGAGAAGCGCATAGGCCTGCGATTGAACCGGCGAAAGCTGCGGCAAAGGCAGACGCGCCACGGCGTTGCGAGCAGACATGCCTCACTCGCCTCCGCACTGATTGGATTCGTCGCGCAGGCGGCTGGCCTTCTTTTGCTTCTCCGTTCGGCCCGCTCCGGCGCCCGGCGGATTGGCCGCTTCTGGTTGCTGACCCAATTTCAATGCGCCGGCTTCGGCCAAGCCAAGCAGAACTTTGTTCTGGCGGACTTCGCCGGCGGCGACGGCGAAGTAGTCGTCCACAGCCTTGATCTTGCGGCCTTCAACGACATCGCGCGCGTAGAGCGCTTTCACGTCAGAGACGATGCGGCGCATATCCGCGGCGTTGAAGCCCGCCGTCAGGTTGGCAATCTTGTTGAAATCGTAACTGCGAAACGCTTCCGGCAAACGCGCGACGTCGGCGGCGATCATCTCGTTGCGCACGCTTTCCGACGGCGGCTTGGTCTCAATCCAGAGTTCGACGCGGCCTGAACGCAGAAGGGCGGGCGGCATGTGGTTGGGATCCATCGCCGTCATGATCACGGCGACTTTGCCGGAGGTTTCAGATTCGAGCCCGTCGAGCATCGTCAGCAAATAGCGGCTGAGACCCGTCGAGCGATCGGATTGAAAGAGCACGTCCGCGTCGTCGATGAAGAGCACGCATGGCGCGGCCTTCTTCGCGGCATGAAACACCGACTGCACCTTCGGATAGAAATCCTTCGCAGGTTCGGTCGGAATGGTGCCGTCGATCATGAAGAACTTGCCCTGCATCTGATGCGCGAGCGCGCGGCCGATGCTGGTCTTGCCCGTCCCCGGGGGACCGAAGAGGAGCACGCCGCGTTTGGGCGCAAGACCGATGTCATCGAAACGCGGATCACCTTTGAGCGGATTGAGCACGTAGGTGGTGAGGTCGGCGATGATCTGCTCAAAGCCCTTGAGGTCGCTGAACTTGACGTCGGCGATCTCGCCGACATTGGCGTTGGTGATCAGCAGACGCGTGTCGATCATCTCGCGTACGAACGCCTCGTCGCTGCGGCCATGCTCCTTCATCAGCGCGCCGAGTTGGCGCAGCTGATGGCCGTTGAGCCCAGGTGAGTAGTCAAAGATGCGTTTGGTTGGCAGCGACTGCCCCGCCGCTTCGCCCAAGGCGAGGCCAAGGAAAAAGCGGTAATCTGCTTCAGTGAAATGTTCCGCTTCAAGGTCGAGCATACGTCCGTCGAAGAAGCTGAAGTCCATTTTTTCCGGCTCATATGGACTACGGAAATCCGAACCAAGGAACAGGAGGCATTTGTTTTGGCTGCGCGCGCGCTGCATCAAAGCGTGCAGCGTGGCTTCGACCATCTTCGTGCGCGCGTAAAAGGGGTGCGAAAAAACCGCACCCACCAGGTCGAAGTCGTCAAGAATGACCAGATCGGCGCCCTCGAACGCAGTTTCAACCAGCGCCATGAAAGGCGCCTCCATACCTGCGTGGCCGGTATTTGCGGTGGAATGCAGAAGGTCGACGAGGGTTACTGCCGCGGCTTTGTGTTGGCGCATCAGGCGCTGCACGAGGAACGACTTGCCGAAGCCGACGCTGGATTCCAAGACGACGACAGGGCTACTGGCGATGGCTTCTTCCAGCCGCTCGTAGGTTTCGGCTTGCGCGGGCGAGAGCGGGGGCAGTGCGGGCGTGTTAGTCGACACGCGCGCCGTGTCGGTGACGGTTAGCATTTCGGCATCCTTCCGGGTGAAGCTTTGATTCGGGCGCACGCTATTCGCCGGCGCATTGGTTGGATTCGTCGCGAAGCCGACTCTTCTTCTTTTCGGCTTCGCTTCGGCCGTTGCTCGCTTCCGCGGCGCCAAAGCTGAAGGCGCCGACTTCAGCCAATGACAGGAGATCCTTGTTGCGCCTCACGTTGCGCGTGGCGATCTCGAAATAGGTGTCAGCATTTTGCGGTTCGCGCCGCTCGATGACGTCGGCTGCGTAGAGCGCCTTCACGTCGGCGACGATCCGGCGCATGTCGGCGGCGTTGAAGCCTTCGGTGAGCTCGGTCAGCCGCTTGGCGTCGTAGTTGCGGAACGCGCCGGGCAGGCCCGTGACATGCGCTGCAACCATTTCCGCGCGGGTGGCCGCCGCAGGCGGCTTGGTTTCGAGCCACAACTCGACCCGGCCCGAGCGCAGGAGGGCGGCCGGCATGTGATTGGGATCCATCGCCGTCATGATCACCGCCACTTTGCCAGCGGTCGCCGATTCAAGACCGTCCAACATCGTCAGCAGGTAACGGCTGAGACTGGTCGATCGATCACTTTGAAAGAGCACGTCCGCGTCGTCGATGAAGATGACCGAAGGTGTCGCACTCTTTGCAGCTTCGAACACTTGCTTGATGCGCCGGAAGAATTCCGCCGCAGGTTCGGGCGGAATGGTGCCGTCGATCATGAAGAATTTGCCGCGCATCTGCCGCGCCAAGGCGCGGCCAATGCTGGTCTTGCCAGTACCGGGAGGGCCGTAAAGCAGCACGCCGCGCTTGGGCTTCAGCTGCAGCGCGTCGAAGCGCGCGTCCTGCTGCAGCGGGTTGATTAGATACGTCGTCAGCTTGTCGATGATGCCTTCGAAACCCTTCAGGTCGTCGAAGGTGATGCTGGCGATCTCTTCGCCGCGCAGATTTGAACGCAAGATGCGGGTATCGATGAGTTCGCGCAGCGCCGCTTCCGAGACGTCGCCGTTTTCTTGAGCGAGACGGGCGATCTGCATGAGGTGGTAGGCGTTGAGGCTCGGTGCGTACTGATAGATGCGATCTGCATCGATGGCGCTGCTCTCGCCCAGAACCAAGCTGAAGAAGAAGGCAAAGTCCCGAGCCTGCATGGGCGGCATTTCGAGATTGCAAGCGCGCGCCTGCCAATCGGGAACCAGATGGTATTCCGGCGAGACCCAGAAGCTTTCGCCGGCGATCACCAGCCGTTTGCCCAAAGCGCGCGCCCGATCGATCAGCGTGCGCATGACGACGCCTAGGTATTTCGGGCGCCGATTGCCCGCGGACCGAAATCCCAATGCGGTGACGGCGTCGAAGTCGTCGATGACGACAAGGTCATGCTTACTCAGCGCTTCTTCGATCAGCGTGTGAAGCTGCTCGTCGGTGCAAGTGTTGGCGGAGTGGGTGGTCGCAAGGGTAATGTCACGCCCAGAAATATAGTGCCCGCCCTCTTCGGCGATCAGGCGTTGCAGAAGCAGCGTTTTGCCGGCGCCCGGGGCGCCTTCCATCATCACGAAGGGCGCGGTGCGCACTGCTTCTTTTAGGCTCGCAAGTGCGGCCTGCTGCGCGGGTGCAAGATTGACGTCGTGCTTTGCGTTCGAAGCGAGCGCCGGTGCTTTGGCGGCGGAAGTTTGCGGCATCGGTGCATCCTGGTGTTGCGGGCGAAATGTCGGGACGCCGACGAGGCCGGCAATCACACTCTGGTTAAACGAACGGGAGTGGTCGGAGCCTCAAAGCCTGCGCATGGCTAGTTTGTACAGAATGCGCCTCGCGCCGGTGCGTTCAGCTGTGGCGGCTCAAGGCGCGTTGCGCGCGGCCCAGTGGGGTTAAGACGCACCACGGCGGCAAATCCTCCAGGCCTGGCGAAAAAAAGCTTCGTTTCAGGTTGGGCGGCGCCGGTGTATCCTGGCCCGCGAAGCCATGAGTGCTGAGCCCAAACCCTCACTGGAAACCCTGAGCGCGGCCTTAAACGCCCGCTTTCGCGGACCGCTCATGGCTTTTTTCCTGCGCAAGGTTCGTCACCGCGAAGATGCAGAGGACCTAACCCAAGAAACCTTCGCGCGTCTCTTGGCCTCGCCGCAAGCTGCCGATCTGAACAGTGCGGAAGCGTTTGTGTTCAAGGTAGCAACGAACCTGCTGCGCGATCGCGCGCGGCGCCAGTCGGTGCGCGGTTGGCAGGTTCCCGTTCCGGAGGAGGGCAACCCTGAAGAAACAAGCGAGGGCCTGGTGGAGGATCGCGCTCCCGAGCGCGTCTTACTCGGGAGAGAAGAACTCGCGTTGGCGTTGCGCGCGCTTAACGAATTAGGAGAACGGACGCGCGATATTTTCATCCTCGCGCGCCTTGAGAATATGAAACAAAAAGAAATCGCAGCGCTTTTCGGGTTGTCGGTCTCCACCGTGGAGAAGCACCTCATCCGCGCGACGCAACATTTGGCGAAAAGGTTCGGCGAAAGTGAGTAAGCACAACTCAGAGCCGGATCGGGCGCGCGCGCTGCAGGACGCTAGCGCATGGCGCGTGCGGCTGAATGAAAGCAATAGCGAGAGCTCGCTCGCGTTCGAAGCGTGGCTGAGTGAAAGCCCCGCGCATCGCGACGCGTGGGAAGCCGTGCAGGCGCCCTGGGAATTGCTGGGCGAGCATGCGAGCAACACAGAGCTGGTGGCGCTGCGCCGTGGCGCGCTTGCGCGTGCGCATCGGGCCAGCCGAGGGCGTGTATCGCCGCCGTTTTGGCGGCGCATGGCCGCGGCCGCAGCGCTGGTGCTGGTGATCGGCGCGGGCGCGATGGCGGCGTTCTTCTGGTCGCAAACCATGCCCGCCGTCTATGCCACGCAAATGGGCGAACGGCGCTCGATCGAGCTGGCGGATGGTTCGCGCATCAGCCTGGATTCCTCCAGCGAGGTGGCGGTGCGCTATACTGACGACGCGCGCCTGTTGGAGCTGCGTCGCGGCCAGGCGCGTTTCGACGTCACCCATGATGTCGCGCGGCCGTTCTCGGTGCGCGCCGGCGGCCAAGCTATCGTTGCGGTCGGCACCTCGTTCAATGTTGACGTCTCGGGCCCCGATCTGCTGGTGACTCTGATTGAAGGGCGGCTCCGCATCGTACCGCAACCGCGCGCCGATCAGGATTCACGCCGCGTGCGAGAAATCTCCATGACCGCGGGTCAGCAGCTTGACGTGCCGCACCTGCAACCGCCGGTCGTTCGCAGTGTCGAGACAGCGCGCGCGGTGGCGTGGGAGCGAGGTCAAATCGACTTCGTCGACGAGCCGCTCGGTGAGGTTGCACGCCGCGTCAATTTCTATTCGACGCGCCAGATCGTCATTACTGACCCCGCGGTTGCGTCTATGCAATTGAGCGGTGTGGTGGACACCGGCGACGTTGACGATTTCGCCGATTTGGTGAGCCACTATCTTCCGGTGCGTGCTGAGACGCGCGCTGACGGCGATGTTGTCTTAAGTCGCGCGCCATAATTATCTGCACCTGACGTCACGGCGACGTATGGAGGATTCGTGACCGTGCCGCGTCATTCCTTAACGACCGCCCAAAAAGCGGGGCGAACGGGAATGGGGGAAACGGTGGCAAATTCAAAGAAGCTGAAGTGGATTGCGCATTCGGCGCTGGCTGGCGTGCTGCTGGCGTCCGGCCTGAGCGGCGCCGCAATCGCCCAAGAAGCGGGCCGTTCCATTCAACTGAATATGCCGGCGCAACCGCTCTCCGAGGCGCTCCGCGCGTTCGCGCGCAGCTCAGGCGAGCAGATCGTTTTCAGTGAGGAGCTGGTCGACGGCAAACAGGCGCCTGCGCTGAGCGGGGCTTACACATCCGACGCGGCGCTTGGCCAATTGCTGCACGGCAGCGGACTGGTGGCGCGGCGCACGGCGCGCGGCGCGATTATGATTCTCGCGGAAAACGATCCGCGCGCGCAGCAAAGCGGCAGCATCGATGAGGGCGCGAGCAGCACTCAGCACGCGGAGGCGCAGGCGCCTTCGACGGAAAATTCAGGCGCAACCTCAGAGATTCTCGTTCAGGGACATCAGACTCAGAACGCCGACATTCGCCGCACCCGCGACGACATCCAGCCGTATGTGGTTTTCGATGCTCAGCAGATCGCCAATAGCGGGGCGGTGAACCTCGAGGAGTTTCTGGCCAGACACCTGCCGCAGAATGCGCAGAACAACACTGCGGCCCAGCTCGCGGGCACAGGGACCGGACCCAACCTAATCGTCGGCAGCATCAATCTCCGCGGCTTGGGCGCCAATCAAACGCTGGTCCTTGTGGACGGCCGCCGTCTTCCAGACGTCTGGGCGGCGGGCGCATTCAAACAGCCCGACATCAACGCCATTCCGCCGGCTTCGATTGAGCGGATCGAAATTCTTCCTGCCACCGCGAGCGGCATCTATGGCGGCGGCGCCACTGGCGGCGTCATCAACATCGTTTTGAAGCGCGACTATTCAGGCCTCGATCTGACCGCCAGCTACGGCAACACGTTTGACACCGACGCGAGCAATTCGAACATAACCTTGTCGGGCGGTCACTCGTTCAACAACGGCCAGACTCACGTCACGTTCAGCGTCTCTCACTCCTCCGGCAGTCAACTTCTGGCTTCGGACCGGGACTTCGATAAGCGGCGCGCCGACATTCTCCTGCGCACCAGCCCGACCTCGTACTTTCCCTATGGCAGCAGCGTTTGCAGCACCGTGGACTCGTATGTCGGCTCGAATTCCTGCGATGGCGGTCCGCTGGTTCTGGACAATGGAACGCCGTTGAACTCCAACCGCACTTTTGTGCCGCGCGGCTATGCGGGGGCGCTGGCGACCGGTGACGGCGGGGCGGCGTTTCTCGCCAATGCTGGTCTCGTTGACACTAGCTACGATCCTATCCCGCTCTATACGGGATCAACCACCGACGCGTTGTCACTCAATGTGCGTCACACCTTTACCTCTTGGCTCGAGGGCTATTTCAATATTTCGCGTGACGCCACAAAATCCTCGTGGGAGCAGGCCCAACTTGCACAAATAATCTTGCCGGCGGCGTCTCCAGACAATCCGTTTCAGCAAAATGTGCTGGTGAACGTGCCGCTGCCGGGCGTAGATCTGATCAACAGTTTTGGCGTCACCACATGGAGCGCGCTCGGCGGGGCGATCATTCGCCTGCCGCATGAGTGGAGCGCGGCGCTCGAATATCAATGGACGAAAACGGTCAGCAATAATTATTTCGTCCAGCCCTTCGAAATGAGTGCGACAGCCTTGTCGACCTTGTCTCCCGTGGCGCTGAGCGACACGCGCAGCTTGTCTATCACCGACGCGTCTGTCTTCGATTTACTTCAAGGATCGCAGCCCTCGGGCAATCGGCTCGCAACTTATTCGGCCCGGTTCAGCGGCCCGCTGTTCAGCGCGCCGGGTGGCGACGTGACGATGACGGCGCTTCTCGAACATCGTGATCAACGTACCGATGGCGCGGTTTTTGGGGAGAATCTCTTCGGTCCTACCTACGAGTGGGTGCCTGCGGCGACCGAGCAGGTCATGTCGGAGTATGCTGAAGTTCGCGTGCCGGTGGTGTCGAACGCGAATGCGCTTCCATTTGTTCAGGCGCTCGACTTGACGCTGGCTGCGCGACACGACGCCTATGATTTTGACTATCCGGGATTTCAGATCCTCGTGCCGGGTCCGGACGGTCCGTTTCCGCCAACGACGAACGCCACGTCGAGTTTGAGTTCGACCGACTATACATTCGGTCTGCGCTATGCGCCGGTCCGCGATGTCACCTTTCGCGCCAGCTATGGCACCGGCTTTCTGCCGCCCGCCATGGTGCAATTCGCGGTCAATACGCCGAGGCCGTATCCGGCTTATTACTATAATCTGACCGATCCTCGTCGTGGCGGCTCACTGGTGACGGGCGATAGCTCCGGCAACATTTCATTCGGCACTTATGCATCGAGGGGCGTGCAGCCGGAGGATTCGCGCTCGTTCTCCTACGGCCTCATCTTCACGCCGGGTTTTCTCAGTGGCTTGCGGATTTCGGTGGACTTTGTTGAGACACATAAGACCAACGAGATCGTGGGATACATCTCGCCTCAAACACTCGTCGACCTGGAGGCAAACTTTCCGGATCGCATCGTCCGCGGACCGAATTTGTCCACTGACCCCACCGGCTGGGCGGGGCCGATCATCGGCATTGACAGCGGCGCGATCAACGCTGCGAAGAGTGATATTCGATCGATCGATTTTCAGATCGACTACAGCCATCACACCGAACGCTTCGGCGACTGGCATTTCTACGTTCTCGGTTCAGAACAAACGCGGCTGCAGAGAACGCTTTTCCCGGGCGCGACGTCCCAGAACTATATCGGTCTTCAAGACGGGCCGCGCAAATGGCAGGGGTCCTTCGGAATGGATTGGACGCAAGGGCCGTGGACGCTGGCCTGGGACGCCCAATACACGGACGCGTTCAGCCCATGCGGCAGCTACTTCATCGGCACGCCGCAGTGCGCGGTGTTGACGGGCTACCAAGGCCGTAATCACCTGAGTGCGCAGCTCTATAACGACGTCAACGTGCGCTACGTCTTCGCGCAGTCCGATCACGCCTGGGGCCGCATGCTGGACGGCGCCGAGATCAATCTCGGCATCCAAAACGTCTTCAATGAAGAACCGCCGGTCTATGGCATTCCCAATGTCAACTACACCGCGACTGGCGATCCGCGCTTGCGCCGGTTCACGCTGACTCTGCGCGAACACTTCTGAGCACAGAAACGGCCGGGGGGCCGGGGGTGGGCAGGTTGAACCCCGGCTCACCCCCATCCTTGCGCGTGGGCATGGCCTGAAGTCATGCAGCAAACGAAGCCGACGCGGCCGGCGCGCGCCGTTAGCACGCTCGGCGAAGCTGCGTTCTTGCGCGCGACGGCGCATGGGCGGCTCAGCAATAGTGCCGATGACGACGGCGTCTCAGTGAGCGTCATCGTCGCGTGAGCATCGCGCCAGGGCGGCGACGCTGGTCTCTGGCGTACGGTCCCATCGCGCCAGCGGGCGCGGTTGTTGGGCGCCGCGCTGCCGCCGGGAGCAGGCGGGTTGGTGGCGCTCCGCCTCTCTCGCGTCGTCTGGAGTTCAGTGCATCGGCGCTGAAGCAGCCGCCTCGTGGGCCGTGGCGGCGACGCCGAGCGATGCGGCGGCTGCGGCCAGCAGCAGCGCCTTCATCGCCGCTGCGACTTCTTTTTCGACCAGGCTCACAGAGACGCCGAGTTCACGCGCGATCTCCGAATATGTCATGCCGAGCAGGCGTGACTTCTCGAAAATGGTACGCCGCCTGGAGGGGAGGCCTGCAAGAATGTCCTGCAGCAGCTCCAGCTGTTCGCGCGTGCCGGTGTCGGCATTGGCATCTGCTTCCTCGATCAGGAACGGTCCCATTTCATCCAATAAGCGGGCGCGATTGGCGCGTACGCGTTGGTGGTCGAGCGCTAGATTCGATGCCATGCGGAAAAGATAGCGGCGGCGGTCATTGGTGCTGGAAAGCGTGTTCGGCACGCGATCCAGGCGCATGAACAAGTCCTGGGTGAGGTCCTCGGCGGTTGCCGCGCACCGCACAATGCGCCGCACGTGACGCTGCAGCTCCGGTTGGATTTGCAGAAAGAGCATCTCGATCTCGCGCCGCGTGTCCGCAATATCGGCCGTATCCACTCGCGCCACCTCAAAATCCCGTAGGGGACCTCAAGGCGGCATGCGCGCCGAGGTCATTTGAGTAAGACGCGCCGGGGCCGGAAACCCTGAAGGGAGCCGCGGGGATTTCGCTGCGGATGAGGGTTTGGATCGGCTGGCTCGTTGAGCGGGCAGAAGCTGGAGCATCGTCATGTCAAGCAACCGTCTCTTGAGCGAAGCGGCCGATTGGATCGCGCGCCTCATGTCGGGTGTAGCGACCCGCGACGATCGCCACGGGTTTGCTGCGTGGCGCGCCATCAGCCCGGCGCATGACGCGGCGGGCGCGCAAGCGATGCAGATCTGGATGCTCGCTGGCGAAGCGCTGCGCCCAAGCCGGGCGCAGCCGCGCGCATTGGCCCACATTGGCGCCGGCGACGATTGGCGCGATGAAAACTGGTCGTTCTTGGCGCAGCGGGCGGGCCAGCTGCATATCCAACGCGGGTTCTTCGGCTGATCCGACTGACGTGAAACGCAACTGAGCGGACGGCGGTCCTGTCAGCGGCCGCCAATCGACATTTTCGGGACCAGCAGCGACGGCGCGTTGGCCTTGTCGTGATCCTTCAGATCGCTGCCGGCGACGAGCTCGGGATAGATATCGCGCAAATTGGCCGCGACAGTGACCTCCGAAACCGGGTGCACAATGTCGCCGTTCTCGAACCAATAGCCGGCAACGCCGACGGACCAGTCGCCGCTATTGGGATTGAGCGAGGGACCAAACAGGTGAGTGACAAGCAATCCGGCGCCGGCGTCGCGCATGAGCGCTGCTTGATCGAGGACGCCGGGCGAGACGGCGAGATTGGAGAGGCCGCCGGCGTGGCCCGTGGTCTTAGACTTGAGCTGCCGCGCAGACGAGCAATCGAGCAGCCATGTGGTCAAGGTCCCACGATCGATGAGTTTGCACGCGCGCGTGGCGACGCCGTCGTCATCGACGAGACGCGAGCCGAGGCCGCGAAGCTTGAAGGGGTCTTCAACAATATCGATTGTCGAGGCGAGAACCTGTTTGCCGAGACGGTCTTTGACAAACGACGTGCCGCGCGCGATCGCATGACCGCTGATCGCTTGCAGCAGCGGCGAGATCAATTGCATCGACACGCGCCGATCGAAAATGACGGGCGCGTGCATGCTGTCAATTTTCTGCGCGCCCAGCATTTTGGCCGCGGTTTCGCCGGCCTCCCGGCCGATGGATTCGAGCGCGGGCATATCCGCGCGCCACCGCGTTGTGCGGTAGAATGCGCCGGTTTCCCGCTGATCACTTTTCCCAGCGACCATGGCGGCGCCGAATGAAAACCAACTGCTTTCGGAAAGGTGCGACAGACCGTTGGAGGCTGCGTGCCGACCGCGGCCGATGCCCCATTGCGCCACGGCGCCATCGGAGAGGGTGACGCCGGCGACGGCGCGCGCGGCCGCTTCCACCGCTTGGGCGGAATTCAGCAGATCATCCGGCGCCGGCTGATTGGGATCGGCGAGGTTCAAAACCGCGTCGTCGCCTACGCGCACCAGATCGGGTGCAGCAAGCCCGCACCAGGCATCTTCGGGGGCAATCCGCGCCATGCTCATGACCCGATCGATCAGGCCGGCGACGGATGCCGCGTCGGTCTGATTGGTCGAGAGCGTGGCTTTGCGTTTTCCAACGTAAGCCGTGAGCATCAGATTGACGGCCTCGGTGTTCCGCGCGCCTTGCATCGCGCCGTTGCGGACGTCGATCTTCAAGGCGCGATGGTCGCTTGCATGCACTTCGGCGTCGGTGGCGCCGGCCTTTAGTGTGCGCGCGAGGATGTCGGCCGCGAGGTTCTCGTCGGTGATGTCGGTCATCAGCTTGGTGTTCATGTAGCCACAACGAGTGAGGGTCGGCCGCACCGCACTCCGGATGCGGCTTCGCGGCCTTTTGCTCGTTGTCATCGCAAGAGGCCCCCGACACATGACAACCAAGACCACCGCAGCGACGACCGAGCACGAGTTTGATTGGGCCGGCGCTGAGCGCATCCTTGCTGACGCCGCGCACGGCGCGGAAGACGGCGAACTCTTTTTGGAAGAGAGCCGCAGCGAGGCATACACCTGGGACGATGGGCGCCTGCGGCAGGCGAGCTACGATACCCGCCGCGGCTTTGGGCTTCGCGTCGTGTCCGGCGAGACCGCCGGTTACGGACATTCGGGCAATCTTGACCTCGACGCTGTCGGGCGCGCCGCACAGACTGCGGCCTTGGCCCGAAACGGTCGTGCCGGAACGCTGGATGTCAGCCCGCCGCGCGCCAATCGGCTTATCTATTCCGACATCGACCCCACACTGACGCCAGCGTTTGGGGCCAAGACCGACCTTTTGGCGACGATCGATGCGTATCTGCGCGCCAAAGATCCGCGCGTTGTGCAGGCGTCGGTAACGCTCACCGGCGAGCATCGTGACGTCTCGATCATGCGGCCTGACGGCGAGCGCTTTCGCGATGTTCGCCCGCTGGTGCGTCTCAATGTGAGCGTGACCGTTGAAAGCGGAGGCCGACGCGAGGCCGGCTTCGCCGGGGCGGGCGGGCGCGAAGCCTATGATGCATTCGTCACCGCGGAACGCTGGCAGGCGCTGGCCGATGAGGCGCTGCGCGTTGCGCTGGTGAATCTGGAAGCAGTCGCCGCGCCCTCGGGCGAAATGGACGTGGTGTTAGGGCCGGGCTGGCCTGGCGTCATGTTGCACGAAGCCGTGGGCCATGGCCTCGAAGGCGATTTCAATCGCAAGGGAAGCTCGGTGTTCTCTGGCCGCATCGGCGAGCGCGTCGCCGCCCCTGGCGTCACCGTTGTCGATGACGGTTCAATCGAGAACCGCCGCGGCTCGCTCAATCTCGATGATGAGGGCACGCCGACGCAACGCAACGTGTTGATCGAGGACGGCATCCTCAAAGGTTATATGCAGGACCGCATGAATGCGCGTCTGATGGGTGTGGCGGCGACGGGCAACGGCCGGCGCCAATCCTACGCGCACACGCCCATGCCGCGCATGACCAACACATTCATGGAAAATGGCAGTCACGACCCACAAGAAATCATCGCCAGTCTGAAGCGGGGCGTCTATGCGGCAAATTTCGGCGGCGGCCAGGTGGACATCACCAACGGCAAGTTCGTGTTTCAGTGCACGGAAGCGTATTTGGTCGAAGATGGACGCATCAAAGCGCCGATCAAGGGCGCAACGCTGATCGGCGACGGCCCTAAAGCCATGCTGGGCATCCGCATGCTGGGCAACGACATGGCGCTCGATCCGGGCATCGGCAGCTGCGGGAAGAATGGCCAAAACGTGCCAGCGGGCTTGGGTCAACCGACAGTGTATATGACCGGGCTCACGGTGGGCGGCGCTGGCTGAGCGCGCCTCGAATAT
Organism: Vitreimonas sp.; assembly: GCA_035546515.1. Lineage (GTDB taxonomy): Bacteria > Pseudomonadota > Alphaproteobacteria > Caulobacterales > Aquidulcibacteraceae > Vitreimonas. The sequence continues at coordinate 36,366 of DASZWS010000042.1, forward strand.
CTGCAACCTGAACTGCGCCTCGATAGCCTGACCAGGGGAGGTTTGTTCGCCGCCGCGCGTCTTATTTTCAGAGCCCGGCGCCGCGGACCGTTGATGCGGATCGCGGCGTCGCGGCTCGTTGAGATCATGAGCGCGCACACCGGGCGGGAGACGACCGATTGATTCTTGATAAGATCCGGGACGCTCTCCGCCGGAGAAAAGTAGTTGCTTCCGGCGCGGACGCGACGGATGGCTTTCGTCGCCTGCGTGTGGATGCGCGCAACTATCGCATCGGCCCGCTGCTGTTCTCGCGGATTTGGAAGCTCGCCAAGCCGTACTGGACGCGGCCCGACGCCTGGAAGTCCTGGCTGGTTTACGCCTTCCTTGTCATCAGCGCGCCAGCGTTTGTGGTTCTCTTCGCGATCAACACCGACCTTACCGCCAAACTGACCAACGCCATCGTAGCGAAAAATCAGGCGCTCACGTGGTCCATGTTGGCGGCGCTCGGTGCGTTCAGCTTTGCGCAAGCCGCGTTCTATCTGGTGCAGAATTTCGTGGACTCGCGCCTGCAGCTGCATTGGCGACGTTGGCTCACGCGCTATCTGGTCGACCGCTATCTCGCCAAGCGCACCTATTACGACATCTCGCTGATGGAGGATTTGGACAATCCCGATCAACGCATCCAGGAGGAGATCGGGCCGTTCGTGCAGATGGTGGCGTCATTTCCACGCACTATTCTGCAGAACTTCGGTCTGATGTTCATGGGCGGCTTCATCATCGCCAACATCACCCCGAGCCTGTTCTGGTTCGTGCTGATCTATGCGATCCTGCAGACAGTTTCCACCTTCTTCGTCTATCTGCCGACGATCAAGCAGCAATTCGAAATCACCGTTGCGGAAGCAGACCTCCGCTACGGCATTCTGCACGTGCGCGACAACGCCGAAACGGTCGCGTTCTATCGCGGCGAATATGCGGAAAAAGCGCAGATCGAAGCGCGGCTATCGACAGCGGTTAAAAAGCAAACCGTGCTAATCAACTATGCGATGATCATCGCTCTGGTGAACGGCGTGTTCACGCTCGTGTGGGCCGTGGTGCCTTACATGCTGCTGGCGCCGATCTTCTTTGCGGGGCGCATCGAGTTTGGCGCCATCGCCCAGGCGATGGCGGCGGGCGGCAGTATGATCATGGCGATGTCCACGCTCTCGAATTCCGTGCCGCAAGTCAGCGCCGCGGCGCCAAAGGCGGTGCGGCTGGCTGAAATTCTCGAACGCTTTGATGCGATGGAGGCTGCGCGCGACGTGGGTGGCGCCTCGCGCTTCCAGATCGAGCACGCACCGGAAATCAGCATGCGCGGCGTCAGTCTCGAAACCCCGGGCGGCGAACAAGCCCTTGCGCGCGAGATCTCGTTCCAGGTCGCGCCGCGCGAGCACATGGTCATCATCGGCCAAACCGGCGTTGGCAAAAGTTCGGTTTTGCGCGCTATGGCCGGCCTTTGGACCCGCGGCAGCGGCACACTCACCATGCCGCTTCCCGAGCAGTGTCTGTTCCTGCCGCAACGGCCGTACATGATCCTCGCGGACCTGCGCTCGCAATTGCTCTATCCGCACGGCGACGCAAATCTCACCGACAGCGAAATTGAAGCCGCGCTGGTGCAGGCGCGTTTGCCCAATCTGATGGCGCAGCATGGCGGCCTCTACGCTGCGCGCGATTGGGGGCGCGTGTTGTCGCTTGGCGAACAACAGCGTGTCGCCTTTGCGCGCGTGCTGTTGTCCAAGCCGAAGTTTGTGTTTCTCGATGAAGCGACCAGCGCCGTCGATCGCGAAACTGAAGCGGCGCTCTACGACATGCTCAAAGCCGCCGGCGTCACCTATGTGAGCGTCGGCCATCGCGAGACAATTCTACGTCATCACGATTGGGCGCTGCAGTTGTTTCCTGGCGGCGGCTGGAAACTGTCACCGATCCGCGAGGTGATGCCGGCGGAAGGCGGAGACGCCGCAGACCAGGAGCGGCGCGTCCGCGCGGCGCCTTAGGCGTTGGGCGTCTCACGACGCAGGGAGCGCGGCGCCGTCGATGCTGCGTTCGATCTGGGCGAAGGTGGCGTTGCGATCCTGGTCATCGAAGGAAGCGCAGAGGCTAAGCAACTCCAGTCCTGGCCGGCCCTGAAACGTGCCGCGCACCGTTTGCGCGCCGCCGGTTAAGGTCACGTGCTCCACCGACCAGGCGCCGCTCGTATCCACCGTTTGATCACTCACCTGGATCTGTCCGCTTGGGAAATAGTTGAGGGGCGCCACCATGTTCTGCCACTGTTCGGCAGTGCGCGCGCGCGCGTAGCGTTGTTTGCTATTTTCGGGGGTGTCGTGGGCGGTCTCTGGCGTTGGCAGCGACCACACTTGGCACTCGAAGTCGCCGGAGCCGCCAAAAACCCGCACCGCCCCCGCAGTTTTGCTTTCTCGTTCGCGCACGGTCCACCCATGCGGGAAAGTGACTTCGAGCCGGCCCTGCGGATCACGCCAGGTATCCGCCGATTGTTGCGCATAGGCGGCGCTGGCAAGCGTCGCAGCTGCGGTGGTCGCGACCAAGAGGTTCCGCACCTGCACAAAAGTCATCGTCTCACTCCTGCGGCGCCCAGCCTCGCCGCGGTTTGAGATTGATTCAATGCATAGCGCGCTGCAAGTCGATAGCGCCTTTAGGAACATACAGGTGTACGGATTTTCCGCAGTCGCGCGTCATAAGTCATGAAGAGGCTCGTCCTTCAGATGCGCTGACCATCGCCGGTTTGCGCTGATCAAGCATTCCCGGAGCCCCTTTACGCGGAAGCCATCTCTTGCGGAGTTTTGTCGCGGAGATTGGCGTCAAGCGGCTGATCGAATTCTGCGCAATGATCTGATCGGCGCGATGTCGAGGTCCCGGGCCGCGCAGGGCTGATGCGTATGCTCTATGCCGACTACGCAGCCTCAGGGCGCGCTTCGCAGCGTTGAGACTGAGCAAATGCTCACAAAACGCGGCTGGGCGCGTCTTCTTTCGATTCGGGTTCGAAGGCGTTGCGAGCCAAGCCGGCCCAGGCGCTCAGCACTTCGCCGCACGGGCAAAGCGCGCGCCCGATGCTCCAGGTGTCGGTGGCGATGGTGGTTTGCGCAAAGCGGCGGCCGCACGCACACTCGATAATCTTGATGTTTGCGGGCATGTTGTCGATCATCTCAACGGCTCATGGGCCGACGCGCGCGGCCGCGCGTTTATGTGCGAGCGCTTTGTCTTGTGCCGATTGCCAGCGCCGCCAGGTCTCAAGCGATGGAATAGGGTCTTTGTCCCAGTCCGGGCAATCGACACCTGCGGCCGCGTAGTCTTCACGCGAAAGCGCGGCGCGTTCGCCTTCTTCAGCCTTCATTTGTGCTGTCAAAGAATCACTCATGTCGGCCTCTTGAGAAAAGCTAGCCGCGGTCATGCGATTACTCTCACATCGTGACGCAGCCGAAGAGCACGCCCGAGTGCGGTGTCAAGATCGCGGCGCGAGACAGGAGCGAACAAATCGGCCATGGCGGCGTGCATGACGTCGTGCACCATGAGGTGCGCGGCGTTCGCATCGTGCAGCTCATCCATGGCCGCGGCGATAAGCCGATCGCCCTGTGCGAGGATATTGAGATGCCAGTGTTCGGCGGTGGTGGTCATGGGTGAGCCTTTGTAAACAGGCTCAAGGCCGCGACTTGAGGCGGCGGAAAGCGTGCAAGTTGGGAGAGCGCAAGCGTCTCATGAAACGTAGTGCGCGTCTCGATAAATCGGAAGGAGCAAAGCAAAACGCTGCTTTATTCTGGACTTTTCGCCGTTGCGCGCCCATATAGCGGGTATCGATCCTCGTCGCGTCACGCTTTGGTCCTCCGCTGTCGCGCCGGATATTTGCTGTTTCCTTCGAAATAATCGCTGCCCGACGTGGAATGTCCACGCGGGCAATCATCATACCAGGAGACAGCAACATGGCTGCCGGTACAGTTAAGTTTTTCAACATGAATAAGGGTTTCGGGTTCATCGCGCCCGAGCAAGGCGGCAAGGATGTGTTCGTGCACATTTCGGCGCTTGAACGCTCGGGCCTGACCAGTTTGGCCGACGGTCAAAAGGTGAGTTTCGATCTCGAACGCGATCGCCAAGGCCGCGACGCTGCAACCAATCTCAAGTCGGCGTAACGCACATGGCGGGGATCGAGCAGCGCATCCCTGATCTTTCGGAACAAGAGCTGGAGCGGCTGCATGCAAATGCAGTCCGCTTAGCTCAATCCGGCACACCCGTGCAGCGCCAGCAGGCTGAGGCGCTGCTGCCGCCGGTCGGCGCCGCATTAGAATCGCACCGCACCGCGCACGCATCCACACAGCGTGACGCGCGACGCACCAGCGCGAAAACCAAGGCCATAGTTGGCAACAGCAGCAAAGAAAATCCCGATGAATGATATTGTGGTTGCATTGGAAGCAGCTGGCTTCCGCCAATTCGCGCGCGCAGTGACGGCGAGCGGAGCTTCCGATGTGCTGAGCAACGGCGCGCCCTATACGATTTTCGCGCCGAGCGACGCCGCCTTTGCGAAGTTTCCGCAGCGCGTGCTTGGTCGCCTGTTTGGCGACGACCTGCCCTTGCTTCGCGACGTAGTGAGTTATCACTTTGCCGCGGGGAAAGTGGGCGCCGCGCGCTTTGCCGGCAAGCGCATTCGCGCCGTCACCCATGGCGGGAAAGCCTTGATCATCGATGGCAAGCACGGTTTGCGGGTCAACGACGCACGCGTGACGACGCCTGATTTGGTTTGCGGGCCATGCCTCATTCACGGCATCGACGGCGTCTTGTGGCCGCGCGAGGCGGCTTCAGGAGCAGCATGATCGGCGTGGTCAAGTCTTACGACCGCCGCCGCGGTGTTGGCGAAGTGACGCTTGATCGCAGCGACGACGCTATCTTGGTTTACGTTGCTGAAGTGGAGCGCGCGGGCCTCGCGACGCTGACGCCCGGCGATCGCCTGAGTTTTGACATCAAGGCGGGGCGGGCGCTCGGCCGTTTTGCGATCAATCTAGCGCCGCTTCAATAGCGTCGTGGTGTTCACACTGCGCCACTGAGCGCGGCGACGACGCTCGCAACGGAGCCTTGTACAGTTTCCGTCGTGCTAACGCCGCGAAAGAGAATGATGGTTTTGCCGTGGCTGTCGCGCACGGCCGCCACTTCGTCCGGATTGATGTGCACCTCAAGCTTCGCGTCGGTAGCGGAAATGAACTTCACAAACTTGGCCATTGCTCGCTCCCTGCAGAAAATGCTGCGCCGTGGGGCTCACGCTTCGCGCCGCTCACGCGCACTCAACGCGCCGGCAACCGCCTCACGAGCGCTGCTGTCGTAACGCCAAGCCCACAACAATTCAGGATCGTGGTGAGAGTGCGGGCCAAAGCATAACAAACCAACAATATTGTGTGCTGCCGAGGCGCATGGCGTAAACCGGACGCCTGTGCCGCCGGTTTGAATATCTGGTGCTGTGCAAGAGGCTTCTTGTTCTGATGTTTCTGCGAGCAAGCCCATTGTGCTTTCGCCGCTAAGCCCCCACGTGTGTGAGGTCGCTGCGCCATCGCGTGATCGGCCCTTGATGCGCCGACCCGATGCGGGGGCCTGAGTTCATCGAAGCTCGGAGCCCATAAAATGAAATACTCCATCAGTTACAAGGACGCGGCCGGCATCACGACGCGGTCGGAGTGTCTTCCGTTTGACACCGACGAAGACGCATCCGCCTTCGTGAAACAAGATTTGTCCAAGACCGCACTTATCGAAGTGTGGAAGGGCGACCACCTGCTGGTGCGCCTTGAGCAGGCCGCGAAAGGCGTGCGCGCATGACCCACCCGCACCCGATCTTTCTTTTGAGCTACGACCGGTTGACTTGGCGTGTGACTTTGGATGGCGCGCGGTTCGGCACGTATCGTTCCAAGCAGAACGCGATCAAGAGCGTGAATGAAGCGCGCACAACGCCTGGGCTCCAGAACGCAGTTGTGGTGATGGGCGCGACCAAGGGCGGCTAGCGCCATGAACTCCACCAAAAGGCCCGCGCATCGCGTGCTTCCGGCGCACGTCGCCATTGATTTGGAAGCCGACAACATTCAATTGCGCGCAGCGCTCGCACGCTCGGCAGACGCGGACCTCCGGAGCGATCTTGTGACCTCCGAACTCAAACATCGACTCGGTAATTTGCTGGCCGTCGTGCAAGCGATCGCGCGGCAGACGTTCAAAGATGCCGATGGCCGCCTTGTTGAGGACTTCAACGCACGGCTCTCGGCTTTGGCGGCCGCGCAGGCGTTGCTCATCGATGCGGAGACGCAGGCCGCTACGCTCAAGGACGTGGTGGCTCTTGCATTAGCGGCTCATTGCACGGGCGGCGATCGTTGCAGCATCTCGGGACCAACTGAGGTCAGGCTGGATGGGCGGCGCGCGCATGCGCTCACGTTAGCGCTGCATGAACTCGCAACCAACGCCGCCAAGTATGGCGCGTTCTCGAACGAGAGCGGCTGGGTAGAGGTGGTTTGGGAAATGGCGGACGAGACTTTGGAATTTGTCTGGCGCGAACAAGAAGGCCCTGTAGTTTCGCCGCCTACGCGCCGTGGCTTCGGTTCGCGCCTGATCGCGGGGAACCTGGAAGCGGCCTTCGCTGGCAAAGTCGATCTGTCGTTCAAACCGAGCGGCGTCGAGTGCCGGCTCAAAGCCCCTTTAGCCACATGACCAAGACGAGCGGCAGGTCCAACTACGTGATTGTTTATTTCAAACGAGGCGCGCACGTGAGCAGCAGCCCGTGGACCGGCGCGTTGGAGGCGGCAAAACGTGTGGCGCGCGATGGTCTGGTGCGCCGCGGAGCGGACGAATGCCAAATCCGCTCCGACACGCTTGATGGACCGCTCGTCTGGCATGGTGGGCGCAGCTCGGAGTCAAGCGCGTTCGGTGTGGGCGATACGTTGCAGGATAGTTGAATGTGTCACCCGAATAAGCTTGCCGCAGCGCACCGTACGACATCGCAGGCGCTTGACGATCCGGCCGTACCGCCGCCCATCGCCACCGCTCTGTTTTTCTTGGTCGATTCGCGACTGGGCCTGTGGCGCGTGATGTTGAACGGTTTGTTTTTTGGAACTTACCGCTCGGCGGCGTGCGCGCAAAAGGCAATTGATGATGCGCACGAAGCGTTCGGATCAGTGGCCCAGGTGTCAAGGAATTGAGTACGCTGAGCGGCCGGTCTATGTGTCAGGCATTGCCAGCAGTTTCGGCGCTGGCGACTGAGAGACGCTTTGCGCTCCCGCCAACAAGGGAGCCGGTATGCGCTACATGATTGAGTACCTTGCGCAAGCGTCGATCGTGCATTTGAAAATGCCATTCGCGTTGACTCTCGCTGGCGTCACCGACGAGGCGCGCAGAGGCAGCGTCACGGCGAAGACGCTCTTCGGCGCCAGCGGATTTCGGATTCGAGACACAAAAGACGGTGAGATCGTCGCTTCCGAAACCTTCGGGGCGTAGCTCTGCCTCAACGCCCGCTTGGAAAGGCGGAAACACTTCAAACCCATTCGGAATTAAAACCCGAGACATACTGCGCCGAATGTGGTACACACGGTTCGTCCAAGAAAAGAAGCACGCTTCCCACCGCATTTCGCGGCGCGAGAGCCTGTTCGAGGCTTTATGGCTGCGCCGCCCCATAGATTTGTCGTCGTCGAGTTTCACGGCATATGGTGCGTAACGCGCGACGACCAGTTCTTTGGCGATTTCCGCTCCAAACAGCACGCGGATCAAAGCGTCGAAGAATGGCAGAAGGCGATGGGCGTCGCCCCCCGAGCGTGGGGCGAACAATGGCGTACATAGTGAACTCGTCGCCGGGGGCCGGCCTGCGTTTTGAACCAAGTGCGACGCTTCCCGACGCCAAGTCGGCGTTGAACTGGGCGTCCGGTCTGGCGTTGCGCGGTATGCGGCTCATTCGAATTCGCGATACCGTTTCGGGCGAAGTCTATGATGAAGCAGCGTTGCGCGCAGAGATCAGCCGCGCGCAACGGGAGCAAAGTGGGCGATGACTGTAATCGCGCAAGGAGCTTGGGAATGAGCATGCCGGGAAAAAACCTTGAATCCGGCTGGGGCGTCCTGCGCCTCAAGCCGTGGCATCTGGCCGGCGTGTTCCGATCCAGCGCGGAAGCCGAAAAGTTCGAAGGCGGGTTGGGCGAGGGCTACGTGATCAAATACGGCGACCATCGCGTCGGCACGCAGGAGTTCAGCTTCGAGCATGGCGCAAACGAGAGTGGAGGCCCCGAGTGACCAACCTGCTGCTCGATAGGTTCAAGCCGGCGATTAGCCGTTTGTATCTCATGCGCGAAATGACCGCCGCTGAGGCCGCATGGATAGATGAAGTGCGTGAAGTGTATGGTGAGCGCGACGCGGGCATGATGCGTTTCAAGGATCGCGGCGCCGGCAAGACGGGCAGCCGCTTGAATTCACTCTACCTCGCATTTGTCGCGAGCCGTGATCGCTACAGGGCGTCGTAGGGGCGGTTGGAAAGCCGCGCGTTCGGCGGGATTGTTTTTCCACGAACCGAAGCTTCCGAGGGGGACGCAGGGCCTTTCGCGGATTTGAATGTGCGAAATGCGAACGATTCGAAGGCGTCTTACTTAGAAATTCGGTCCTAACAGACGCCCGTGTGCTTTCAGGGCTGCGCCAGCCGCCGATAGGGCCAGCTCCGGTGCAGTTTATTTGGCATAGACGAACTCTGCAGCATCAAGATCGATCGCGGGGATTTCGTCCTTCTCGCGCCAATAGTCTTGCGTGTGCTGCCATTCGTGCTTGCTGCCGCGCTTGGGCAACTTGTCCATGCTGCGCATGATGTAGCCTGGGTTGAAGTTTTCCGGGTCAATCCAAGGCAGCAGTTTCATGTCCTTGTCGGCCGATGGAATCGTCATCTCCACGCGCTTGGCGCCCCTCCCATCCATGTGCTTGAGCAGGCGGCAGACAAAGTCCCCGAGCAGATCCACGCGCAGTGTCCAACTGGCGCGGAAATAGCCGAACACCCAAACCATGTTGGGCACGCCGGTGAACATCATGCCGCGATAGGTCACCGTTTCGGCGAAGTCGACGGGCTTGCCATCGACGCTGAAAGGGATGTCGCCGAGAATACTCATGTTGAAGCCGGTGGCGGTGATGATGACGTCCGCCTTCAGGGTGACGCCGGATTTGGTAACGACGCCGGATTCCGTGAAGCGCTCGATGTCGTCGGTGACGATCGACGCCTTGCCTGTCGTGATGCCGGCGAACAAATCTCCGTCAGGAACGAAGGCAATGCGCTGGCGCCAGGGCAGATAGCGGGGCGTGAAGTGCGTCATGTCGAAGTTGGGCGGAAGCAGGCTTTGAACGCCCGCTAACAATTCGCCCTTCACCGACTCCGGCTCTTCAAACGCGCGACGCGTGAACTGATCCTGGTCAAAAAGGACCTTCTTGCGCGCGATCTCGTGAATCCAGGCTTCGTCAACGCCTATCTGGCGCAGTTGCTCCACGAGCTCGTTGAGGTTGCGCCCGGGAATGAAGTAGGTGGGCGAGCGCTGTAACACCGTGACATGCGCACATTTCTCCGCGATCGCGGGAACGAGTGTCGCAGTGGTCGCGCCGGAACCGATGACAAGTACTTCTTTGCCCGTGAGATCGAGATCGTTCGGCCATCTTTGCGGGTGGACGAAGCGGCCGCGATAGCTCTCGGCGCCAGGCCAGTCCGGCGTGTAGCCCTCGGCGTGGCGGTAGTATCCTTGGCACATCCATAGGAAGTTGCAGGTCAGTGTCGACCGCGCGTGGGTTTCGGTATGTTCAACGGTGACGGTCCAGAGATTGGACGCACGGCTGAAATCCGCCCCGACGATTCTGTGATGGTAGCGGATGTGAGGTTGCAAATCGCTTTCGTCGATGACCTCGCCCATGTAGTCGAGAATTTCACGCGCGGTGGCGATCGGGGGGCCGAGCCACGGCTTGAAGCGATAGCCGAAAGTGTAGAGGTCGCTGTCTGATCGTATGCCGGGATACGTGTGGGTGAGCCAAGTGCCGCCGAAGCTCGCGAGTTCTTCCAGGATCAGGAAGCTCTTGTCCGGGCATTGCCATTTGAGGTGATAGGCTGAACCGATGCCGGAAATTCCGGCGCCGACAATCAGGACATCAACGTGCTCTTCGGTCATAACCCGCCCTCGGGGTTGGAGTGACTGATCCGTATTGAAGGCTGCCGACATTCACTTATCTGCGCGGCCTTTTGGCCGGCGCACGCGCGACCGCGCCGTTTGGAATCACCAACAGCAGAATACCTGTGAGCGCGAGCAAGGCCGATCCGGCCCAACATGACGGACAGTGACCAAGAAAGGCTGCCTCTCCGTGAAAAGGCACACCGCAAATGGACGCGCGTGAGATGCGCTCAATCGGCGACAGCATCGCAGTGCTCAACCCGCTCACAAGCCACGGCCAAATTGCCGCGGTTGAGAAGGATGCCAGCGCCAAAGGCGTTAATCGCAAACTCATGATGCCCGTTCCTTGGAGACACCATGGTTGCTCCACGGCGCATCGATTTGATCCCGCTCAATTCGAGCGTGATTCGGCGCTGCTATGCCCGGCGCACGATTTGAGGGGCAATCAATGGCGCAAGCGATCACGCCGGTGCGGTGGGATGCGTGGGGCATTCTGACCATTATCGCGATCGGCATAGGGCTTGCGCTCTACGGTGCGGCCTACGCGATTGATGGGCCTTTTGCTGCGCAGATGTGGACTCTGATCGCTGCACTGATCGCGGGCGCCGTTGCGCTCACGATAGTTTGGACGAGGGAAGCCGCCGAAGGCCCAGCCTCAAAGTACGAAAATGGCGTCATCAAAGCCGGCGTTGTTGCATCAATGTTTTGGGGCGTTGCCGGCCTGCTTGTCGGCCTCATCATTGCGCTGCAGCTCGCCTTCCCGACGATCTTTTACTTTCAAGATTTCGGCTGGCTGAATTTCGGCCGGCTGCGCCCGCTGCATACGTCGGCCGTCATCTTTGCGTTCGGCGGCAATGTGCTGATCGCGACATCGTTCTATGTCGTGCAGCGGACGTGTCGCGCGCGACTGGCGGGCGGCTTGTGGCCGTGGTTCGTGTTCTGGGGCTATCAGCTTTTCATCCTGCTCGCCGGCAGCGGCTATCTGATGGGCATCACCGAGGGGCGCGAATACGCCGAGCCGCCTTGGTACACCGACATTTGGCTGACGATCGTATGGGTCGTTTATCTTCTGGTGTTTCTGGGCACGATCTGGAAGCGGCAAGAGAAGCATATCTACGTCGCCAACTGGTTCTATCTCGCGTTCATCGTCACGATCGCCATGTTGCACATCGTCAACAATTTGGCGGTGCCAGTCGATTTCGCTGGTTCGTTCAGCTACTCGCTGTTCTCCGGCGTGCAGGATGCGCTGACGCAATGGTGGTACGGCCACAACGCTGTGGGTTTCTTCCTCACCGCCGGCTTCCTCGCCATTATGTACTACTTCATTCCAAAGCGCGCGGAGCGGCCGGTTTATTCCTATCGGCTTTCGATCATCCACTTTTGGGCGCTGATCTTTCTCTACATCTGGGCCGGCCCACACCATCTGCACTACACGGCGTTGCCGCAGTGGGCGCAGACGCTGGGTGAAACGTTCTCGATCATGCTGTGGATGCCCTCGTGGGGCGGCATGATCAACGGCCTGATGACGCTCTCCGGCGCCTGGGACAAGCTACGCACGGACCCGGTGCTGCGCATGCTGGTGGTCTCGGTGGCGTTCTACGGCATGTCGACCTTCGAAGGGCCGATGATGTCGATCCGGGCCGTCAATTCACTCTCGCACTACACGGACTGGACCATCGGTCACGTACATTCTGGTGCGTTGGGCTGGGTCGGGTTTGTTTCGTTCGGCGCTCTCTACTGCCTTGTGCCGTGGCTCTGGAAACGCCAGCGGTTGTATTCGATGGCGCTGGTCGACTGGCACTTCTGGCTCGCGACCATTGGCATCGTTTTGTACATCACGTCGATGTGGGTCGCCGGCGTCATGCAGGGGCTGATGTGGCGCGCCTATAACGAGTTCGGGTTCCTCGAGTATTCTTTCGTCGAAACCGTTCAAGCCATGCATCCCTATTACATGATCCGTGCGATGGGCGGCGGGCTCTACCTGCTGGGCGCGATGATCATGGCTTACAATTTGTGGCGCACCGCGCGCGGCGACGCGCCGGCTCACGAGCGTGCGGGCGACGTGCCTGCGCTGGCGGGCGCTGCGGCTGCGGCAGACTAGGGGCTCTGAACGTGTGGTCATTTCACAAATGGTTCGAGCGCCACTCGCTCATCCTGCTCATCGGCATTTTGGTCGTGGTTTCAATCGGCGGCCTAGTGCAGATCGCGCCGCTCTTCTTCATCGACTCCACCATCGAGCGGGTTGAGGGCGTGCGCCCCTATACGCCGCTCGAACTCGCGGGGCGCGAAGTTTACATCCAGGAAGGCTGCTACGTCTGTCACTCGCAGATGATCCGTCCGCTGCGGGACGAAGTAGAGCGCTACGGCCACTACAGCCTCGCAGCGGAGAGCATGTACGACCATCCCTTCCAATGGGGATCGAAGCGTACTGGGCCGGACCTGGCGCGCGTCGGCGGCCGCTACTCGGACGAATGGCACCGGGCGCATTTGATGGATCCGCGCGCGGTGGTGCCGGAATCGGTGATGCCGCCGTATGCGTTCCTGGCGCAGCAAGACCTCGACACGTCGCGCATGAATGAGCACCTGCGCGCCAACCGCCTGCTGGGTGTCCCATACACGCCCGACCAGCTCGCGCACGCCGACGAAGACGCGGCAGCGCAAGCCGATCCGAACAGCGAAGGCGCGTCCGGGTTTGCGGAACGCTATCCGACGGCGGCGATGCGCGATTTCGACGGTGATCCGTCGCGCGTGACCAAGATGGACGCGCTGATCGCCTACTTGCAGATGCTCGGCGCCGGTGTGGACTTCCGCACCTACCACGCCGATGCACCCGAAAATCAACGGTGACGGCTATGAGCTTGGATGAAGCGGCCCACATCGCCCAAACCTCTGGGTTAGTCATGCTCGCGCTCTGTTTCGTGGCCGCCGTGATCTACGCGCTTTGGCCTAGCAATCGCCAGAAGTTCGCGAAAGCTGCCCGCGCACCGCTCGAGGATGGCGACAATGAGTGATCATACCGAGCGCGACGATGTCAGCGGTCGCGAGACGACCGGCCACGAATGGGATGGCATCAAGGAGCTCGACACGCCGTTGCCGCGCTGGTGGCTGTACATCTTCTACGCCACCATCGTCGCAGCGGTGATTTACTGGGTGTTGATGCCGGCTTGGCCGATCGGGAATGGTTTCACGCCAGGCGTGCTGCATTTCTCGGATCGCCGCAACGTGGCCGTTGACGTGGCGACGCTCCAGCATGCGCGTGCGCCCATGTACGAGCGCCTGGCGCACGCGACGCCGGCCGATCTGGAACGAGATCCACAATTGCAGCAGTTCGCGCGCGCCGCCGGTGAATCGGCGTTTGGCGACCATTGCCGCACGTGTCACGGCGCCGGCGGCGGCGGCCAACCCGGCTACCCAAATCTTACCGACGACGTGTGGCTCTGGGGCGGCAGCATCGCCGACATTGAGCATACCATTCGGGTCGGCATCCGCGCGGACAATCCCAATACGCGCAACTCGATGATGCCGGCGTTCGGGCGCCTGGGAATGCTGACGGCCAACCAGATGTCGGACGCGACCGAGTATGTCATTTCGCTTGGGCCTGCAGCGCAGCGACTGCATCCGAACTTGGCGGCCGCCCAGCGCGGTGCGTCGATCTACGCGCAGCAATGCGCGGCCTGCCATGGCGCGACGGGGACGGGCGATCGCAGCATCGGGGCGCCGAGCTTGCGCGACGATGTTTGGCTCTATGGCGGCTCGCGTGCGGAAATCTACAAGCAAATCGACCTCGGACGCGGCGGGGTCATGCCGACTTGGGAGCACACGATCGACCCAGGCACGATCAGAGCGCTTGCCTTCTATGTCCACGATCTTGGCGGCGGTGAAGCGGACGCAGCGCCTAGGCCCGCCGCGGCCCCGCTTGATCGAGGTCAAGCTGACGCCCCGCCGTCCGGCGCAACACATTGAGCGATGGCTACGACAACTCTGATTCCACGGCCGCCAAAGGACGGTGAGCACGAGCATCAAATTGATGCGCAAGCGGTCAATTCGAAAGGCGCGCGCGCGCTCTATAAGAAGCGCGAACCGATCTATCCGAAGCTGGCGCAGGGCCGATTTCGTTCGCTCAAGTGGGCGGCGATGGTGCTGCTGCTGGGCATTTATTATGTGACGCCTTGGATTCGCTGGGATCGTGGGTTGATGCGGCCAGATCAGGCCGTGCTCGTCGATTTCGAGCATCGCCGTTTCTTTTTCTTCTTTATCGAGCTCTGGCCGCAGGAAGTTTACTACATCACGGGGCTCCTAATCCTTGGGGCGCTGGGAATCTTCCTGGCGGCGGCGCTGTTTGGGCGCGTCTGGTGCGGGTACGCGTGCCCGCAGACGGTCTGGACCGATCTCTACATTTACGTCGAACGTTGGATCGAAGGCGACCGCAATGAGCGCATGCGCTTGGCGAAAGCGCCGCTCTCCTGGTCGAAAGTGTCGAAGAAAGTCGCCAAGCACGCCATTTGGCTCTTGATCGCGGTGGCGACCGGCGGCGCGTGGGTATTCTACTTTGCGGACGCGCCGACGCTGCTACACGATCTCGTCACCGGGCACGCGTCGGCCGGCGCCTATCTGTTCGTGGGCGTGCTGACGTTCACGACATACGCGCTGGCGGGCACGATGCGGGAGCAGGTGTGCACCTACATGTGCCCATGGCCGCGCATCCAGGCGGCGATGACGGATCAAGATGCACTCTCGGTGACCTACCGCGCCGATCGCGGAGAGCCACGCGGCGCCCACAAGAAAGGCGAGACTTGGGAGGGGCGTGGCGATTGTATTGATTGCCGCCAGTGCGTCGCAGTGTGTCCACAGGGG
>DASZWS010000043.1:0-7395 GCA_035546515.1 Vitreimonas sp.
CTGCAAAGCGCAGTGCAGGTCAAAGACTTGGTCAAATTGGCGGCCAAGCACGGCATGCCAGCGCTCGGCGTGACCGACGCCAACAATCTGTTCGGCGCGCTGGAATTTTCCGAGGCCGCCGCCGAAGCCGGCGTGCAGCCAATCATCGGTGTGAGTTTGCACGTCAAAGGCGAAGAGGGGCTCGATGGCGCCATCGCCCTCATCGCGCAGAACGCTGACGGTTACGCCAACCTGATGAAACTTTCGAGCGCAGCGTTTCTCGATGTTGGCGTCAATGACGAAGCGCATGTGCCGCTGGCGCGCGTGCTGGCGGATACCAAAGGGCTGATCGCGCTCACAGGCGGCGGCGGTGGGCCGTTGGCGCAAATGATCGACGACGGCCGCGCCGAAGTTGCGCGGTCGGTCTTGAAGCAACTCGCGACGGCGTTCCCGAACCGGCTCTATGTTGAACTGCAGCGCCACAACGAGCGCATCGAAGCCGGAAGTGAAGGACCGCTCATTGAATGCGCGTACGAACTTGGCCTGCCGCTCGTTGCGTCGAACGACATCCGTTTCAAGACGCGCAAGGATCATGGTTCGCACGATGCGCTCATGTGCATCGCTTCAGCGTCTTATCTCGGCGAACAGGATCGGCCACGGATCAGCACCGAACACTATTTCAAGAGCAGCGAAGAGATGGCGCAGCTCTTCGCCGACTTGCCGGAAGCGATCGCCAACACGGTTGAAATCGCGCAACGCTGCGCGTTCCGCGTTACCAAGCGCGCGCCGATCCTGCCGCAATTCGACACCAAGCGCGGCCGCGACGAAGCTGCGGAATTGAAGGCGCAGGCGGAAGCCGGTCTGAAGGCGCGCCTGAAAGCCCTGGGCGACCGTATCGCCGCACCGGTCGAAGACTACGAAAAGCGTCTGGCGTTTGAACTCGGCGTCATCACCCAGATGAAATTTCCGGGCTACTTCCTGATCGTCTCGGACTTCATCAAGTGGGCGAAGGCGAACGACATCCCGGTCGGGCCGGGCCGCGGCTCGGGCGCGGGATCGGTGGTCGCCTGGGCGCTGACCATCACTGACCTTGATCCGCTGCGTTGGGGTTTGCTGTTCGAGCGTTTTCTCAATCCCGAACGCGTGTCGATGCCGGACTTCGACATCGACTTTTGTCAGGAACGGCGCGGCGAGGTCATCGAGTACGTCAAGAACAAGTACGGCGCCGATCGCGTGGCGCAGATCATTACCTTCGGCACCCTGCAAGCACGCGCGGTGCTGCGCGATGTCGGCCGGGTTATGCAATTGCCGTTCGGCCAGGTCGACAAGCTGGCGAAGCTGGTGCCGGCTAATCCGGCCAACCCCGTCACGCTGAAAGAAGCCATCGAGATCGAGCCTAAGCTCAAGGAAGCGCGCAAGGAGCCGGACGTCGGCGGGCTCATATCCACCGCACTTGATCTTGAAGGCCTCTATCGCAACGCTTCGACGCACGCGGCCGGCGTGGTGATCGGCGATCGCCCGCTGATCGATCTCGTCGCGCTTTATCGCGATCCGCGTTCGGATATGCCGGCCACCCAATTCAACATGAAATGGGTGGAATCGGCGGGGCTGGTGAAGTTCGATTTCCTCGGCCTCAAGACGCTCGACGTGATCCACAAGGCGGTGAACTTCATCCGGGCACGGGGCGAGAAAATCGATCTCGACAATTCCGCCTACGATGATGCGCCGACCTACGAATTGATGCAGGCGGGCAGGACGTTCGGGGTTTTCCAGCTCGAAGGTCAGGGCATGCGCGATACGCTGCGCAAGGTGAAACCAACCACCCTCGGCGACGTCATCGCGCTGATTTCGCTCTATCGACCCGGTCCGATGAAGAACATCGACCGCTTCGCCAACGTGAAGCACGGCCGCGAAGAGCCCGACTATCTGCACGAGAGCCTGAAGCCGATCCTGGAAGAGACTTATGGCGTCATCGTCTATCAAGAGCAGGTGATGCAGATCGCCCAGGTGCTTTCGGGCTATTCGCTCGGCGAAGCCGACCTTCTGCGCCGGGCCATGGGCAAGAAGCAGCCGGCTGAGATGGCTAAGCAGAAGACCCGGTTCATCGAGGGCGCCAAAGAGCGCAGCGGCGTCAACGAGAACCTCGCGTCGCACATTTTCGATTTGGTCGAAGAATTTGCGGGTTACGGCTTCAACAAGTCTCACGCCGCCGCTTATGCCGTGGTTGCGTATCAGACCGCGTACCTGAAGGCGCATTACCCGGTCGATTTCATCGCGGCGTCGATGAGCCTCGATATTTCCAACTCCGACAAACTGGCGAGCTTCCACCAGGACGCGCGCCGCATCGGCGTCAAAGTGCTGCCGCCCGACATCAACGCGTCGCAAGCCGATTTTAGCGTTGAACCGACCGAGGATGGCGTCGCGGTACGCTACGCATTGGGCGCCATTCGCAACGTCGGCGTGGCGGCGATGGAGAGCGTGGTTGGCGAACGCAAAGCCAAAGGTCCTTTCAAGTCATTGCACGATTTTGCCGAGCGTTTGGAACCCAAAGCCATCAACAAGCGCCAGCTTGAGAACCTAGCCAAGGGCGGCGCGCTCGACGCCTTGGAGCCGGACCGCGCCAACGCGCTTGCGGCCGCAGAGATGTTGACGGCGTATGCCCAGCGCATCGCTGAAGAGCGCGCGAGTTCGCAAGCAAGTCTGTTTGGCGGCGAAGAGCCGGGCGTGCGTCCGAGCTTTCCCAAGGCGCCGTCTTGGTCCGCGCAGGATCGCCTCGACGCGGAACGCGAAAGCGTCGGCTTCTATCTTTCCGGCCACCCGCTCTCTGACTTCTTCATCGACTCTGGCGATCGGTACTCGACCTTCACCGACATCCTCGAAGAGGGCGAAACCGAACCGCGCGCTTACCTGATGGCCGGCGTGTTGCGTCGTGTGCAATATCGCCCAGCGATGACCGGCGGCACGTTGGCGTTTGTCTCGATGTCCGATCCGACCGGTGATTTCGAAGCCATGGTGATGCCGGAGCACGTCGAACTTGCCCGCGAGCGGCTTGAGGTGGGTAAGGCGTTTGTGTTTCGCGGCCGTGTGCGTTGGCGCGATGGCGATTTGAAGCTCGCGGCGGATACGTTCGAGCCCGTCGAAGCGGCGGAAGCACGCACCGCGGAAGATTTGCGGGTCATCGTCAAGGAAGGCGCGCCGCTCGAATTGTTGGCGCAGACCATTGCTGCACTGCCGAAGGCCCAAGCTGGCGAAGCCCGGCCTTTGCGTTTGGTGCTCAAACTCAAGGATGGTCGCGAGATTGAGCTGCGCGGAAAATCGCTGGTCTCGGCCAGCCCCGCCGCGCGCGCGGCATTAAAAGCCGCACGTGGCGTCGAGCGCGTGATTTAGGTCGTCACTCGTCGCGGAATTCTCCCGAAAAGCGCGCAAAGGGTTGTCCCGGAGGGCGAAGCCCTTTCAATGACGGCGCTTCCGGGGGAGGGCCGATGCGGGCGAGATTCAAATCCATGATGGCGTTGCTGGCGGGGCTTTCGCTTGCGGCGTGTGCGACAGCATCGAAACCGCACGAGCCGAGCGCGGAGGAAACCGCGGCGGCAAACGCGTTCGCCTCGACTTATGTGCCGCGCCCGTCCGTGCCGACACTGATCCGCAACGCCACGGTATTCGACGGCAACGGCGCCCAGCTTGATAACGCCGACGTGCTGATGTCCGGCGGTCACATCGTTTCTGTGGGCCAGCATCTCACGGCGCCTGATGGCGCAACGGTGATCGATGGCACGGGAAAATACGTAACCCCCGGCATCATCGATCCACACTCGCACCTCGGCGTGTATCCATCGCCGGCGATCGATGCGACCCAGAACGGCAATGAACTCACCAGTCCCGACACCGCCAATGTCTGGGCCGAACATTCGGTGTGGCCGATGGACCCGGGCTTTGGCCGTGCTGTCGCCGGCGGCATCACAACGCTGCACATTCTGCCGGGGTCGGGCAATTTGTTCGGCGGCCGCGGTGTGACGCTGCGCCCGGTTCTGGGGGCGACCACGGTACAAGAGATGAAATTCCCGGGTGCGCCGCCGAGCCTGAAAATGGCGTGCGGTGAAAATCCGGCCCGCGTTTATGGCAGCCGCAACCAGTTTCCATCGACGTTCATGGGCAATGTCGCCGGTTATCGCGCCGATTTCATTCGCGCGCAGGCCTATCGCCGCCACTGGCAACATTGGAATGAAACGCATGAAGGCGATCCGCCGGATCGTGATCTGCAGCTAGAAACGTTGGCTGGCGTGCTTGACGGCAAAATCCTGGTCGAGATGCACTGCTACCGGTCCGACGAAATGGCGACGGCTATCGAGATCAGCCACGAGTTCGGTTTTCACATCGCCGCGTTCCACCATGCGGTGGAGGCCTACAAGATCGTCGATCTCTTGAACCGCGAACATATCTGCGCGGCGATGTGGGCCGATTGGTGGGGCTTCAAGATCGAGGCTTATGACGGCATTCGCGAGAACATCGCCTTCGTCCATGCCCGCGGCGGCTGCGCCATGGTGCATTCCGACAGCGAAGTAGGCATTCAGCGGCTGAATCAGGAAGCGGCGAAGGCTTTGTCCGATGGTCGCCGCGCTGGTTTGCACATCACCGACGCGGAGGCCTGGGAGTGGGTGTCACGAAATCCGGCGCGTGCGCTGGGGATTGAGGATCAGACGGGGACGCTGGCTACCGGCAAGCGCGCTGACGTAGTGATCTGGTCGGCCAATCCGCTGTCGTCGTACGCGGTCGCGGAGCGCGTGTTCATGGACGGCGCGCAAATCTACGAGCGCGGCCACAATCAGCAATATTTCTCCGACTTCGAGCTTGGGCAGACTTATCGGGAGAACCGCCAATGAGATTTCTCCTTGCCCTCGTCGCCGCTGTCGCGCTCGCCGCGCCGGTGTCGGCTGAAACGGTGCTCATCCAGGGCGGTCGTGTCGTCACCAATGGCGCCGGCGGCACTTTGGATCGCGGCGATGTGCTGATCGTTGACGGCCACGTCGCGCAAGTTGGCGCCCATATCGCTGCGCCGCGCGGGGCGCGGGTGATTGATGCGACCGGCAAATGGGTGACGCCCGGCGCGTTCGCGGCGATGAGCGAAGTGGGCTTGGCCGAGATCGGCGGCTCGGGCGCGCCGAACGATGCGAATGTTGGCGGCACGATCGTGTCGGCGGCAGCCGATGTTGGGCCTGCGTTCAACCCGATGGTCACCGCCATCGCCATCACTCGCATCGAAGGGGTGACGCGCGCGGCGATTGCGCCGGATTCCACCTCAACCATGTTCGGCGGCCAAGGCGCGCTGGTGTCGATGAACAATGCGCCTGACAGTGTGTTTCGCGATCATGCGTTCATGGTGGTGGAGCTTGGTGAAACCGGCGCACAACGCGTTGGCGGTTCGCGGGCTGCATCGTGGGTGGCGTTTGAAGCGGCGCTGCGGGATGCGCGGGAATATCCGCAACGGTATCAGCGCGGCCAAGGCGGAACGGTTTTGAACGAACTCGATGCGCGGGCGTTGCAGCCTTATGCGCGCGGACAGGGCACGTTCCTGGTGCACATCGATGCGGCGAGCGACATCCGCGAATTGCTACGGGTGAAGCGTGAACATCCGGAACTGCGCTTCATCATTCATGGCGGCGCAGAAGCTTGGCTCGTCGCTGCCGAATTGAAGCGCGCCGATATTCCGGTGCTGGTCGATCCGCTCGTCGATCTGCCCGATCATTTTGAGCGCCTGGCAGCGCGGTTGGACAACGCGGCTTTGCTGAATGCCGCCGGGGTTCGCATCGCTATTGCGCCGGGGCCGGGCACCGTCGATGCGCAACAGGCGCGGCTGGTTTTGCAATTGGCCGGCAATGCAGTGGCCAACGGGTTGCCATGGGATGCCGCATTCAAAGCGGTGAGCAGCAGCCCGGCGGATATTTTCGGCGTTGGCCGAGAACTCGGGCGGCTTGAGCGCGGCTATATCGCCGATGTCGTCGTGTGGGATGGCGATCCGCTGGAGGTGCAGAGCGCGCCAACCGCGGTGTTCATTGCGGGCCAGCAGCAATCGATGACATCGCGCCAGACTGAATTGCGCGATCGTTACAGCCCGGTGTTGCATCCGGAGCTGCCACACTAAGACTGGCGCGTCTGTGCGAGCGCCTCTAGGTTCCCCGCAAATCCAGCGGGGAGCCGATGAGCGCTAACGACAACATCACCGCCCAGACGCCGCGGCGTTCCTACAAATACTATGACCTCGTCATGGCCGCGTTCGTGACGATCCTGATTTGCTCGAACCTGATCGGCCCGGCGAAGGCGGCGATGCTTACGGTGTTCGGCTATCCGATCACCTTCGGCGCCGGGGTTCTGTTTTTCCCGATTTCATACATTTTCGGCGACATCCTCACTGAAGTGTACGGCTACGCGCGTGCGCGCAAAGTGATCTGGACGGGCTTTGCCGCTTTGATCTTCGCGGCCATCATGTCGGCGGTGATCGTGGCGCTGCCGCCGGCGCCGGACTGGCCGAACCAGCACATTTACGAGGTGGCGTTCGGCAACACCTGGCGCGTGGCGATGGCGTCTATGACCGCCTATTTCTGCGGCGAGTTCGTCAATTCGTTCGTGCTGGCGAAACTGAAGGTGATGACCAACGGCAAGCGGCTGTGGCTGCGCTTTGTGGGTTCGACCATTGCGGGTGAGGCGGTCGACAGCTCGATTTTCTATCCTTTGGCGTTCTTGGGCTCGGGCATTATGCCCGATGAATTGGTGATGAAGCTGACGATCGTGCAGTTCATCACTAAGACCGCGGTGGAGATTGTATTGCTGCCGGTCACGTACCGGATCGTGGCGGTGCTGAAGAAGACCGAACAGGAAGACTATTACGACCGCGACACCGACTTTAATCCGCTGAAGTTTACAGCTTAGGCATGCCAGGGCGCCCGCGCGCGGCGGTTGCCGCAGCGGTTGTGAGGTGATTGAGGGCCGCGCGTGGCTTAACCGGAGTCAGCGCACAGCTTGCGCACGGAGGTGTCGACGCGCGGGCCGATCTCG
The DNA here is from genome assembly GCA_035546515.1 of Vitreimonas sp. Classification (GTDB taxonomy): domain Bacteria; phylum Pseudomonadota; class Alphaproteobacteria; order Caulobacterales; family Aquidulcibacteraceae; genus Vitreimonas. Next base: position 7,030 of record DASZWS010000043.1, read on the forward strand.
TCGTGCAAAGTGCGTTCGATGATGCCGCGCAGCTGCGTCCAGCCGTCGTTTAGGACGCGCTTCACGAGTGACGCAGCTTTGCGCAGGCGCGCGGCGAGACGCCGGGCGAACGGGAGCGGGTTGTTGTAAACACGCAGGACCGCTTCGAAGCGCAGCGCCAGCGGAATGGCGCTGCGGAATTTCGGTGAGAGTTTGCGCACGAGGGCGGCGTGTGGGTCTTTTCCTCCCCCGCTTGCGGGGGAGGTGGTCGCGAAGCGATCGGAGGGGGAGGCGCAGGATTGTGCGCGCTGGTCCACCTCCCCCTTCGTCTCGCGGCTTCCGCCTTCGCTCTTCGAGCTTCGGCGGACAAGTTGCCGCGATCCACTT
>DASZWS010000044.1:0-7615 GCA_035546515.1 Vitreimonas sp.
CTTGGACCGCCTCGACCGCGCCAATACGCGCGTTCTCGGGGCGGTCTCTGGCGCGGGCGACATCGATCTCGGCTCAGCGCTCGCGGACGCGAGCGACGCACGGATGCAATACCGCGCGACGGTGGCGCTCATCCACTTCTCCGACAATATGTGGCGTGAGCTGATGAAAATCCACGCCAACGACTAGGCGGCGTACGTCGAATTCGCGATCGCCAGCACGGCGCGTTGCAGGCTCAGAAACAACGCTTCCGATGTCGCCTCGTAACGCGCTTCATGCGTTTTATCGACGCCGAGATCGTTCCAGCTTCCCATCCCCGCGAACACCCACGCGCCCTGCACCGCCCGCAGCAAGCGTTTAGCGTCTTCGCTAAGCCGGGTCAGAGCCACGAACGCCATGTCGGGCTCAGCGCCCTTCGCGCCGTCCAGCGCCTTCTGCGCGCTGGCGAAGAAATCGGCGAATGGCGCATCGGGCAAAGACCGCGCGAATACCTCGATGTCGGTCAGCGCTCCGCGCAGGTCCGCGGTCGCAGCCGCCACATCGCCCTCGACCACTTCGCCCGACTCAACCTCGCCCACCAGCACATACGCGCTCAGCCAGATTTGCTGCTGCGGATCGTCTTTATGGCCAAGCCGATCGTAGCCCTCCCACACCTCGCGGCGCGCCGGCATCACTGTCTCGACGAGCCAGCGCGGCCCACCACCAACCATACCCACCAGCATCCGTTCTTTCTGCGGCCCAATGCCCGCCCGCTGCTGCATCGGCGCGCGATGCAAACGCAGACCCCGGCAACCGAGCGATTTCAGCTTCTCGAACCACGCTAGTGGATCAGGTGCGGCCTGCTCGTACCTGTCGCCGCGCTGCACCACGAACTCGGTCTGCTTTGAGTATTTGAAGAGATCGCCGCCCGGCCAAAAGGCCGACACGTCATCACCCTTCAGCGCCGCATTGCCAACCGCAACAAGCGCCAGCGAACGAAGGATGCTGAGCTGCACCGCTCAATCCTTATAATAGTCCGCCATCAACTCCGTCGCCCACGCCGGCTGGCGCGTGGCGCCGATGGGCGCGAACTCATCCATCCACGGCTTGATGTCCAGCACCGGCGTGCCGTCGATCGCATCGATGCCGCGCACCGTCAGCACACGGCCCTCGACCTTGATGATCGTCCCGCGCGTCAGCCCAAGCCGGTTCGGGCGCGCCTTGCCGCGCTGCGCAAAAATGCCGACCAGCGGCCAGTCCATACGCTCACGTGGATGCCGCGCGCCGATCTCGACCTTCGCCGGGTCGACGCGATCCATCAGAAAAATCACTTCGACATGGCTGAAATCGCCAAGCCCCGCGAACGCCGCTTCTGGCAAATGATCCGCCAGCACGATCTCGACATCGACCTTGCCCCAGAAATCGTCCGTCAGATCTTTGCGCGACGAATGCAAAACCCCGATCGGTTCAACTTCGAACTTCATTCGCCGCTCATCATCTGCTGAATTTCATACAAGTACGCGGCGCGCTGCGCCGTAGCCCGCGCGCGAATATGTGCGCCGACTGGCCCGGCGAGCGAACCGCCTTCATACATATCCATGCCGAGGCCGACATCATCGAGCATCGACGCTTCCCAGGTGCGTTCGTCGTCGTTCAACTTCGTCACGCCGTCGCTGCCGTACTGCCGGCGCAGGTCGGCGAGGATCGCCAAGATCACATCTTCCCAAACCGCCATCGCATGCCAGTCGCACCGTCGCGCCAGCGCCGGGCTGCGCTCGTCCTCGTCGTAAGCGTTGAGGCACGGCGTCTGGAACAGATTTTCGCAATTGTCGCCGCGCGCCAGACACGCGCGCGCCGTTTCGACATCAGCGGCGGAGGCGCCGGTCTGCGTGCGCCATGGCGCATTCGGACCGCCGAGCACGGGATGGGCGCTGTCGCCCGGAGTTTGCGCCTGATCGGCGCCGGCGCTCGCACACGCACCGAGCATCAATGCTGCCGCCACCAACAACGCGCGCATCGGCCCTCCTCAGTGCTTGGCGCTCTCCACCTTGGCGCGCGTGCGGATATTGAGCAGCTCCACCACCAACGAGAAGGCGATGGCGAAATAAAGGTAGCCGCGCGGGATGTGGAAACCCAACCCATCCGCCACCAGCGCCACGCCCACCAGCAGAATGAACGAGAGCGCCAGCATCTTCATGGTCGGATGCCTGTCGATGAAATCGCTCAGTGGCTTGGCGGCGAAAGCCATGACGATGGTCGAGAGCACCACCGCGCCAATCATCACTTCGAGAATGTCGGTCATGCCCACCGCTGTGATGACGCTATCCAGCGAGAACACGATATTGATCACTGCAAGTTGCACCACGACCGACAAAAATCCTGTCTTGGCCTCGGCGTGCTCTTCGGCTTCGTCGTGCACCGCCGCGTGAATCTCGCCCGTCCCCTTCCACAACAGGAACAGGCCGCCGGCGATCAGGATCAGATCCTTCACCGTGAACGCCGCCACCTCTGCCGCTTCCCGCGGGTCGTGCATGCCGAGCATCGCCACCCACTGCGCCGGCATCGTGAACAGCGGGCTCTCATCCATCTGGATGATCCAGAAGATGCCCGCGAGCATCAGGATGCGCAGCACCATCGCGCCCCAGATGCCGACGCGGCGCGCATCCGTCTGCTGTTTGCCTTTGAGTTTGCTGATGGCGATGGCGACGAACAGCAGATTGTCGATGCCGAGCACGATCTCCAGGAAGGTCAGCGTCACCATGCTGAGCCAGAAGGCGGGGGTCGCGACCAGGAGTTCCATGCGACCGCTGTAACGCCCCAACAAAGGCGCGGCGTCAAGCGACGTGATCTTGCCATGCGCCTGTGCTTGAGTGCGGCGAACAGGGAGAAAGCGATGCGGCTTGCGGCTTTGGCGTTGATCTTGGGGCTTTCCGCGTGCGTCGCGACCGAAGGCGCCGGCCCCTCAAGCACCGAAACGCTGACGCCAGCCGACGCTGCGACCACGCTCGTCACCGGCGGCCCGCTCACCATGACCACCCAGGCGCCGCGCGCAGGCCAGAGCGGCGAGGATCCGCTGGTGCTGATGTCGCTCCGCGCCGCCGACGGGCGCAGCATGAGCTTCGAAGAATTGAACCACGCCCCCATGCACGTGATGGCGCAAACCGCCGGCGGGCCGCTCGCCCAAGCCATGGGGCTCACCGCCGGCAACGAAACGCCGAAGCTCTATGGCGCCCGCGCCAGCGAGAACCACGGCGCGCCCTTCATCTGCGGCGCCGAGGGGCCGGTCAGCATCGGCTTCTACGAAGCCGCCGACGGCGCCATCACCATCATCGGCATGAAATCGAACATCACCTTCGAAACGCTCTCGGACGGCCAGCCGCATCCGGTGCCGTTCAGCCCGGACCAAGTCTGCGCGCGCCTGCACTTCCACCGGAGCTGAGCCCCATGACCGTCTATGCCATCGCCCAACTCAAGATCCACGATCGCCCGCTCTACAATCGCTACCTTGAGCGCTTCATGGACGTGCTGAAGCAGCACAAAGGCAGCTTGCTCGCGGCGGACGACTCCCCGCGCGTGCTGCGCGGCGACGTCAGCATGGACAAGGTCGTCCTGCTCTCATTCGACAGCGAAGAGCAATTCCGCGCCTGGGGCGCATCACCGGAATACGTCGAGATCAGCAAGGACCGTGACGCCAGCTCCGAAGCCACTATCCTGTTCGTCAAAGGGATCGACTAACGCGCCGGCGGCGTCGGCAGCGCGATCGAGGCTTGTCCGAACGCGTAGCGCCAGCCCTGCGGCGTACGCACGTACGTGTCGCTGAACCACAAGGTGCGATCAAAGCTCTGGCCGCTTTCGCGATACTGGCCCTTCAGCCAAAGCCGGGCGGTGACGATCGCGATGTCCTCGCCGTAGAGCCGCACCGTTTGTGTGCCGGCGTCTTCGGACTGGTGCTCGTAAATCGCATCCTGATTGCGCGCCGACTCCAACAGCTGTTCGCGCGTGTAAACTGTGCCTGCGCCCACCACCAAAATCATGTCGTCGGCGAGGATCGCGCCCATGGCCTCCGCGTCGTTGCGCTCCACCGCGGCCTGATACGCGGTGTCGAGCGCGGCCACATTGGCGCGGTCTTGATCGGGTGACGCGTGCGCCACACCCGCCGTCAAAAGCAGGCTGAGGGCGGCCGCCCCGTCACGGGCCCAGGAGCTCGTCGGCATGTCCATTTCTCCGTGAAAACCAACGGAGATTCTGTGTGAGCAGCTGCGAAAATGCTGGCCATTTCCGGACTTCACTGGCGCCGGGCGCTCTCGCCTAAACGGCGAGTTTGGTTGGCGGCGCCGCGCCGCACCGCCTACCTCATAACGCGGGAGGCGAGTTGTAACAGCTCTTCTCGTCCGAGTTGGTCCGAGGGTGGTGGGGCAGCTTGAAAGCAAGTGGTGGCTATCAGCCGGGGATGCGCATCTGCGTCGACTTCGGCACAGCGCTAAGTAAGGCGACCATGCTCATCGGCTACGCCGATGACGGCAGCCCGGACATTGCCCCGTTGCCGATCGGCGCGGCCTGCGGCGCCGATCACCCGCTGCTGACGCCATCGGCCATGTTCGTCGACAGCGACCACATCCTGTTCGGCCCCGCAGCGATCACCCGCGCGCGCGACACCGTGAAGGCCAGCCGCAATCCGATCCTTTCCTTCAAGCTCATCCTCTCGGCCGCCGACATCGCCGCGTCGCTCAACTACAAGCTCAATCCGTCGCTCGATCCCACCGGCACACTGACGTATCGCGACGCGCTGACGCTCTACATCGCCTACATTGATCAGCTGATCCGCAAAGCCGTCGCCGCCGAGCCAACGCTGCCGCCGGGCGCGCTCGCCGCGCCGCGCCGCATCACCAGCCCGCTCTGGCGCATTGGCGACGGCGCCATCGAGGCCATCAACACGCTGTTTTCGCAAGCCATGGCGGTCTCGGAAAACCTCGGTGCGCAATTGCTGACCGGGCCGAGCTTGCAAACGGCGCGGGCCGCGCTCGCGCGCGCCGCAGAATGCGGCCGTTCGCCCTTGTTCGAAGGTCTGGTGTTGGAAGCCCACGCCGCCGCCGCCGCATACGCGTCTTTCGTGCGCGCACCCGCGCGCTTCGTGCTGGTCGTCGACATGGGCGCCGGCACCACCGACATCGCCGGCTTCGAAATGGACGCCGACGGCAACGGCCCGCGCGCCTTCGATATCGAAGGCACGCAGCGCTGTTCCACGCTCGCCGGCGACGAACTCGATTACATCCTGATCGACCGCTTCGCCCAATCGCGCGGCAAGATGAAGCCGGACGCCGCCAGCGATCTCTGGCGCGGCCTTCGTCTGTCCACCGCCGATTTGAAGCGCGAGCTGTTCGAGCGCGGGCGCGCCTCGTTCAAGGATGAGAAGCGCAAATATGCGGTCTCACGCGACAAACTGCTGAGCGACGCCTCGTTCCGCGCCTATTGCAAAGCCTTGTCGAACGCGCTTGCCGAAAGCATCGCCCCCACCGCCGCCAAGGCCAGAGCCCGCGGCGCCAATTCCATCACCATCCTGCTGGCCGGCGGCGGCGCCAATTTGCCGTTCTTGGCCGACCTGGTGAAACTCGCCGGCGCCAAGCACGCGCGCGGGCTTAAGCTCGTGGTCGAACCGTTTGGCGCCAAATGGTCGCTGCCCCACCAGCATCACCCCTTCGCCGGCGCCTTGCCACAGCTCGCCATCGCCATGGGCGGCGCCGTCGCGCCGGTGTTGGAAAGCGCCAACATGGCTGAGGCCGCCGCTTAGCAGCTTGTCTGCCCGCGCCCGGCGGCGCAATTTCCCGACATGCGCGCACTTCTCTTTGCACTCGCGTTTGCCTGCGTCGGCACTGCCGCCGCCGAAACCCCGCGTCCGCGCGATTTCGTCAACGCCGCCACGGTCGTGCCCGGCCTCGCCGTCGAAATGCGCTACGCCGGATCACACAATTTCGTCGGCCGCCCGATCCACGGCTATGCCGCGCCGGTGTGCTGGCTGACGCGCCAAGCCGCGCAAGCATTGGCGCAAGTGCAAGCCGATCTCGCGCGCTTCGGCCTCGGCCTCAAAGTCTATGATTGCTATCGCCCGACGCGCGCCGTCGCCGACTTCGCAGCCTGGGCGCGCGATTTGAACGACCAAGCCCACAAGGCCGAGTTCTACCCCACCGTCGACAAGAGCCAGCTCTTCCAACTCGGTTACATCGCCGAACGCTCCGGCCACTCGCGTGGCTCAACCATGGACCTCACCGTCATCGATCGCGCCACCGGCGCCGAGATCGACATGGGTTCGCCTTTCGACCTGTTCGACACAAAGTCCTGGCCCGAAAGCAGCGCCGTCAACGCCGCGCAACGCGCCAACCGGCTGATGCTACAAAGCGTGATGCGCGCCCACGGTTTCAGTCCGCTGCAGCAAGAGTGGTGGCACTTCACCCTCGCCCACGAACCACACCCGCGCAGCTACTACGACTTTCCCGTGACCGCGGACTGACGGCGAATCCCAAAACGGCACAGCCCTACGCCGCCGCCATCAACATCTCATCAATCTTTGAGGCAGAAAATTCCGGCCTTGGAGCGCGGTCGCGGGTCATGTCCCTGCTGAAAATTATCAATCTCTTCGGCAACGCCGCCGTCGACGCCTTTGCTGACGCCATCGTCGAAGAGCGCGGCGAAGAGCGCCTGCGCGTGTTCCAGGAATGTCAGGTCAAGCTGCAGGATTTTCACAAAATCCGCGCCGTGATTGTCGACTTGAGCGCCACCGGGGCGCGCATCCATTATTCCGACCGTGTCGAGCTGCCGTTCCGCGTGCGCATAAGCGCGCCGCAACTGAAGCTGAATTGCTGGGCGCGCGTCGCCTGGCAAGATAACGAAGCCGCCGGCCTGGAATTCCTGCCGGACGTGCCGGTGCGGGATTAGCGCTTACAAAAAACTGTAAGGATCGACGTCCACTTGCACGCGCACGGCGCTGTGCAGCTTCACGCGGCTCATCCACGCCGCAAGAAACGCGCTCAAATCCACGCCGCGATTGGCGCGCACTAGGAAGCGGCGGCGATGCATGCCGCGGATCACGGCCAGCGGCGCCGGCGCCGGCCCGTACAAATCCAAGCCCTCGGTGTGCGGCGCTTTCTCACCCAGCGCCTTGGCGGCATCGTTCGCCAGCTGCTCGTTCGGCGCCGAGACGATCACCGCGCCCAATCGCCCATATGGCGGCATGCCCGCGGCTTCACGTTCCTCCGCTTCTGCTGCGAGAAACGCATCGCGATCCTGCGCCGCCAGCGCCTGCATCACCGGCTCATGCGGCGCGTAGGTTTGGATGAGCGCGCGGCCCTTCTTCTCATGCCGGCCCGCGCGCCCCGCGACTTGGCTCACCAGCTGAAACGTGCGTTCGCCCGCGCGCAGATCGCCGCCTTTCAAACCTGAATCCGCGTCGACAACACCGACGAACGTCAGGTTCGGAAAGTTGTGCCCCTTGGCGACGATCTGCGTGCCGATCAGAATATCGATCTCGTTATCTTCCATGCGCTTGACCAGATCGCGCACGCTTTCGCCGTCCGGCGTCGTATCGGACGAGAAAATCTCGATGCGCGCGCCGGGAAAGAGCTGGCTGACCTCCTCGTGCACGCG
>DASZWS010000045.1:0-2962 GCA_035546515.1 Vitreimonas sp.
CCGGCAAGGAACGCGCCCATCGCCATGGAGAGCCCGCCGATTTCCATGAACAGCGCCGCGCCCAGCACCACCAGCAATGCAGCGGCCGTCATCACTTCGCGTGCGCCGAGATTGGCGAGGATCGCGAACATCGGATTGAGCAGATAACGTCCCACCGCGAACACGCCGGCGATGCAGCCAAGCGCGATCGCCGCCGATTGCCACGTGAACGGTGTGCTGGCATGACCATCGGTGGCGCCGAGCACGGCGACGATCGCCAACAGCGGCACGATGGCGAGATCTTCCAAGAGCAGGATCGAGGTGTTGCGCTGACCCTCCGCAGTCGCGGTCTCGCCCGCGTCCTCCATCATCTTGATGATGACCGCAGTGGATGAAAGCACAAAGCCCATGCCGGCGATCAACGCCACGCTTGGCGCAAGCCCGTAGAGAATGCCGACGCCGGTCAGCAGCGCTGCGCACACGATCACGTGCGCAAGGCCAAGGCCAAAAATGTCGCGCCGCAGCGACCATAGTTTTGCGGGGCGCATCTCCAAGCCAATGAGAAATAGAAACATCACCACGCCGAGTTCGGCGACGCCGAGGATGGCGTGTGAGTCCGTGATGACGCGAAAGCCGAACGGGCCGATCACCACGCCCGCGGCCAAATAACCCAGCACCGACCCCAGGCCCAGACGCATGAAAATGGGCGCTGCAACCACCGCGGCGCCAAGCAGGATCACCGCCTGTGGAAGTCCCAATCCCGCGCTTGCGTCCGCCATCACCCAGTCTCACGTTTGCACCGCCCCATAGCACGAGTTTGAAGGCTTACGGCCATGAGAACCTCCGCAAGCCGACGAATCGTCTATGGTCAGCGCCTTCCCCCATTCCGGAGCGGCCGATGATCGAGAACACGAAGCTGACCGCGCTTGTCGCGTCGCGCATCTGCCACGACATGGTCGAGCCGATGAGCGCGATCATCCAAGGCTTGGAAATGATCAAAGAGGGCGACGGCAAGCCGGATCCGGATGCGCTGTCGTTGCTGGACAACGGCGTCGGCAAAGCGTGGGCCAAACTTGAGTTCTTCCGGTTCGCCATGGCGGGGGCCACCGCCGAGGGCGACAGCGAACTGGAAGAAGGCCACGCGGTGGCGACGAAGCTCTATTCCGTTTTGAAACCGGAATTGAAATGGAGTGCGCCTGCGGTGCAGATGCCGCGCCCGGCGGTGCGAGTGATCGTCAACTTGTTGCTGATCGCCAACGAATGCTTGCCGCGGGGCGGAACGGTTGAGCTGGTGGCGGAAAAGAGGGCGGACGGCGGCGAAGTGCGGGTCGTTGCGACAGGGCCGCGCGCGAAACTGAAGGAAGCGACGGCGCTGGCGCTCAAGGGCGAAGGCGAAGAGCTTTCCGGGCACACGATCCAGCCAACGCTGACCGGCTTGCTGGCGCGCCAGGGGGGCGTCGAGCTTTCCGCGCGTGAAGGTGAAGAGCGCGTGGAGCTGATTGCGCGCTCGGCCAACTTCAAGCTCTAAATCAGGCGTTAACCCGAGAAGGCCGAAAGTTCCCAGCGAATCCGCCGGAGCTTTCCCCATGAAACGCTGTCTGATTGTCGACGACAGCCGCGTGATCCGCAAAGTCGCGCGCCGCATTCTTGAAGATTTGAAATTCGAGATCGAAGAGGCCGCCGACGGCCTGGAGGCGCTGCAGGCGTGCCGGCGACAGATGCCGGATGCGATCCTGTTGGACTGGACCATGCCGGTGATGAGCGGGATCGATTTCCTGCGGCAGCTCAGACAAGAAACCAACGGGACCAAGCCGACGGTGGTGTTCTGCACCACTGAGAATGATGTGGAGCGGATTGCCGAGGCGCTCAAGGCGGGCGCGGACGAATATATGATGAAGCCGTTCGACGGCGACATCCTGCACTCCAAGTTCGCCGAAGTGGGCCTCGTCTGATGCTGAGCGAAGCGGAATTTGCGCTGGTGGCGCGCGAAGTGAAGGCGCGCTCGGGGCAGATGCTGACGCCGGAAATCGCCGGCGTGATCGAGACCAGGCTGCAGCCGATCGCGCGGCGCGAAACGCTGATGAGCGTGGGCGAGCTGATCGCGGCGGCGCGCAACCGGCCCGACGGCAAACTCTGGATCGCCATCACCGATGCGCTGGCGCAAACCGAAACGCGGTTTTTCCGCGACCGCGCGCAGTTTGACGTGCTGCGCACCAAGCTGATCCCGGACGCGCTCAAGCGGCGCGGGCATGAGCGCATCCGGATTTGGTCGGCGGGGTGTTCAACCGGGCAAGAGGCCTATTCCATCGCCATGACGCTGGAAGAACTGCGCGACACCGGCGTCAACGCGGCGGCGGAAATTGTCGCCAGCGATTTTTCCGACCGGCTCCTCGATAAAGCCCGCGCCGGCCTTTACACGCAATTTGAAGTGCAGCGCGGGCTGCCGATCCGAAAGCTGATCGCGCACTTTGAAAAAGCTGGCGACCTCTGGCGCATTTCCGACCGGCTGCGCGCGTCAGTCAAATTCGAGAACCACAATCTGTTGAAGCATCCGGGGCCGCTTGGCAGCTTCGACATTGTCATCCTCAGCCATGTGCTTGGCGCCTTCGACGCAGAGACCCGAACCGCAGTGATCGCACACGCGGCCGATGCGCTGGCGCCGCAGGGGGCGATCGTGCTGGGCGTTGGCGAGACGCTGCCGGAAAATTGCGCGGAGCTCGATCTCACCGGCGGCGTGGTGACGCGCAAGATCGCGGCGAAAGCGGCGGCTTAGTTCAGCTCGTCATGCCGGACGCACCGCAGGTGCGATCTGGAACCCAGGGCCAACACACAGCTTGTCACCCCTGGGTTCCGGGTTCTCGCTTCGCTAGCCCCGGAATGACGAAGGGCGTGCGTCATCCTTGTTGCGCTTGCGCGCGATTGCGGCGGTCCACACGACGCCAAGGCTTCGGCGGACTCTTCGTTTGCAAAGCAAACGAAGGGC
>DASZWS010000046.1:0-6552 GCA_035546515.1 Vitreimonas sp.
CGATGCGGCGACCAGCGGGCGCCGTATTCGTCCAGCTGCTTTGGCGTGAACTTGCGGCGGTAAAGTTTCTCGGCGCCCTTGCGCACGCCCAGATCGTCAACAGGCAGAATGTCCGGCCGGCCCAACGTGAAAATAAGGTACATCTCCACCGTCCAGCGGCCGACGCCGCGTGCGGCGGTGAGGCGTTCGATGATCTCGGCGTCGCTCAGTTTCTTCAGCGTTTTCGCGTCGGGAATGACGCCGTCGATGCGCTTTTGCGAAATGTCGCGGATCGCGGCCATCTTCTGGCGCGAGAGGCCAACGCCGCGCAGCTTCTCATCAGACGTGTCGAGAATGTCCTGCGGATCGGGGTGCTCTTTGCCCGGGTAGAGCGCGAGCAGCCGGCCGTGGATGGTCGCCGCGGCTTTGCCGGAGAGTTGCTGGAACGTCACCGCGCGCACCAAGGCGCGGTAGGGATCGCGCGCGCGCTCGAATGTGGTGGGGAATGGTTCGTGATTGCCCACGACGCCCGCCAGCCGATTGCAAAGCGCCGCGAGATTCTTCTCAGCTTCACCCACCGCCGCCTCCCAAATATGGGCTCAAAGTAGTGGCGAGCGGCTTCAGCGCCAAGCTGACAACGATGGCCAGACCAATCCACGCGTTGAGCTTGAACGCCGCAAGCGAACTGGCGGCGTTGGTATCGTCGATGTTGCGCAGCATCGGCCGGATCATGAAGGCGCCGACAATCAAGATGGCGATGAGCGTCGGCCACGATGCGCCAGCATGTACCGACGCCAGGCACCAGAGGATAATGGCGATCAGATAAAACAGACTAGTGGCGAAGCGCCAGCGTTTGCCGAACAGGCGCGCCGTGGATTTGACGCCGATCAGCGCGTCGTCCTCGCGGTCCTGCAGCGCGTAGATGGTATCGTAGCCGATGGTCCAGGCGATGCAGCCGGCGTATAGATAGAGCGTGTCGCCGGGCAGTCCCGCCGGCGCGTTGATTGCGCCCGCCACCAGCGCGCCCCATGAGAACACCAATCCCAGCCACGCCTGCGGCCACCAGGTAATGCGCTTCATCAGCGGGTACGCCGCGACCAGCGGCAGCGCCCCCAATGCCACGAGCTGCGCAAAGAGCGGAAACTGCAGGAGCGCCACCAAGCCGATCAAGCACTGGATGATCAGCCACGCCCACGCCGCCCTCAGCGACACGGCGCCGGACGGCAGCGGCCGCGCGCGCGTGCGCTCAACCTTTGCATCGATGTCACGATCGAGGATGTCGTTGTAGGTGCAGCCCGCGCCGCGCATGGCGATGGCGCCCAGCAGGAATGCACCAGCGTAGTTGAGATCGGCCAGCTGAAACCCCGTCAGCATCCGCGCGATCGCGAGCCCCATCCAGCAGGGCAGCAGCAGCAATTGCCAGCCGATCGGCCGGTCGAGCCGCGAGAGTTGCGCGTACGGCTTCAGCGCCGCCGGCAGGCGATCGGTCCAGTGTTGCGCAAGTGCATCGGGCGTTTTCGAAGTGGCCACGTTGGAGAGATGCTGCGACGTTTTGCTTTACGCAAGCGGTGAACAGGCGTATCCGAGCCGTCCTTCTTGCTGGAGCAGCAGAACAATGGTCGTGGCTACCCCGTCATAATCACGGCGTTCGCGAACGGACGTCGTTGAGCAGAGGCAGGCGTTAGCCGCTTCCGCTCCAAAGCCCCAAGCGTTGGGGACTCCGCTTCGCCGAGCCGTGGTTCGTGGCCTGACCTCGTTCCGCAACCCTCGCACTCCCAAATCCGTATGACTGGCAAAGCCGCGCACGCGCGCGTCCGCGCCCAAAATGGTTCTTCAAATGAGCTACGAGTCCGATTTCGACGACAATGACGATACGCGGCCCCTCAAGGCGCCGCTTCGCGACATCGTCGATTACGTTTGGAAACGCTGGATGTCTCAGCCTGGCTATTTCGTCGGGTTTCTGGGGCTGTATTTGCTTGGCCTGAGCTGCGATTTGGCGCTGCCGGCGGTGTCGGGCAACATCGTCGAAGCCTTGTCGGCGGGGCCCAACGCCGCGCACGCGCAGGCGGTGAGCGCCTACACTTTGTTCGCATGCGTGGCGTTCGGCTTTTACTTCTTCCGCAACACGTCGGTGCGGTTCTGGATCCCGTTGGCGGCGCGCAACATGCGCAATATCGTCGATGACGGCTTCAAGGACGTGCAGCGTTTTTCCGCCGACTGGCACGCCAACAACTTCGCTGGCGCCACTGTGCGGCGGGTGTCGCGGGCGATGAACGCCTACGACACCATCTCCGACACTTTGGTGTGGTCGATCATGCCCGCGGTGGTGGTTCTGGGCGGCATCACCATCCAGACAGCTTTCCGTTGGCCCATGATCGGCGCGTTTGTGGGCGTGGCGATCCTTATCCTGTTCGCACTGAACTGGTGGACGTGGACGATCTACCTGAAGAAGGACTTTTCGCTCACCAACGTGGCTGATACGCGCATTGGCGCGGCATTGGCGGACGCGGTCGGCGCCAACGCGAGCGTGAAAGCGTTCGGCGCGGAAGCACGCGAAGAAAAGCGTTTGTTCGATATCGCTGAAGATTGGCGCCGCAAGGCGCTCAAGCTTTGGTTCAAGTCGACCAACGCCTGGATTTTCCAGAACCTGACGCTGTTTGCGCTGCAAGCGGGCTTGCTCGGGCTTGTGGTGCGCGAATGGCTGGCGGGACGTGCAAGCCCCGGCGATGCGGCGTTCGCGATCACCTCGTTCTTCATGATGTCGGGCTATCTGCGCACGCTCGGCGAAAGCATCCGCACGCTGCAGAAGGGCGTGGCGGACATTGCTGACGTCGTCGCGTACTCAAAGCAACAGTCGGAAATCACCGACGCCGCCAACGCGCCGGAGTTCGCATCGGGTGCGGGCGCCATCGCGTTCGAGAACGTGACCTTCAAATACGCGAGCCAAGCGGAGCCGATCTACAGCGACTTCTCGCTGGAGATCCGCCCTGGCGAAACGGTGGCGCTGGTCGGGCCTACGGGCTCAGGCAAGTCGACGTTCGTGAAGCTGGTGCAGCGTCTCTACGACGTGAACGCAGGCGTCATCCGCGTCGACGGGCAGGACGTGCGCGCGGTGACGCAAGCCAGCTTGCGACGTGGCATGGCGCTGGTGCCGCAAGACCCGACGCTGTTTCACCGCTCGCTGTTCGAGAATATCGGCTACGCGCATCCCGATGCCACGCTCGACGACATCGTCGCGGCCGCCAAGCGCGCGCGGGCGCACGACTTCATCGCCAAGTTGCCGAAAGGCTACGAGACCGAGGTCGGCGAGCGCGGTGTGAAGCTGTCGGGCGGCGAACGCCAACGCGTGGCGTTGGCGCGCGCGTTCCTGGCCGATGCGCCGATTCTCATCCTCGATGAGGCGACGTCTTCGCTGGACGTGGAGACCGAGCGCGAAGTGCAGGCGGCCATGGCAGAGTTGAAGCAGGGCCGCACCACCATCGTCATCGCCCACCGCTTGAGCACGGTGCGCGAAGCCGACCGCATCCTCGTGTTCAACCACGGGCGCATCGTCGAGCAAGGCAAGCACGCCGAGCTTATCATGGCCCACGGGCTCTACGCGCGCCTCAACGCCATGGCGCACGGCGAGTTCATTGGCGATGAGGCGGCGTGATGTTTTGGCTTGCCGTCGCCAGCGCGCCGGAGCAGCTAACGCCAATGGCTGATCCACGGCTTCTTATCGAAGAGCGTCTAGGTGCGGGCGCGCGCCTGGAGCTGAACGAAGCGCAGACGCGTCATGCTGGCACGGTGCTCAGGCTCGATGCGGGCGACACGCTGCGCGTGTTCAACGCCGAGGATGGTGAGTGGCGCGCGCGTATCTCGGAACGCTCCAAGCGGACGATGAGCGTGCGGGTGGAGGATTTTCTCCGGCCCGCACGCGCGACGCCTGACCTCGAACTGTTGTTTGCGCCGGTAAAGCGCCACGCCACCGATCTCATCGCCGAAAAGGCGACCGAGCTCGGTGTGCGCCGGTTAAGGCCGGTCACCACGCAACGCACCATCGCTGAAACGGTGCGTACGGATCGTCTGATGAGCATCGCTCGCGAGGCGGCGGAGCAAACCGAACGCTTCGACTTGCCGGAGATCGCCGAGGTGGTCTCCCTTACCAAAGCGCTCGATGGCTGGCGCCTCACGCGTCCGTTGATCTTTGCGGATGAGGAGGGTGAAGCGCCCCCGATCGTCGATGTTTTACGTACCTTCTCCCTTGCGGAGAAGGTGGCGAGCGAACGCGAGCCGGATGAGGGGCGAAGACATACGCGCGGTGTCGCCACTCTTGCCGACATCGGCGCAACGGAACGCCCCTCACCCCCAACCCCCTCTCCGCAAGGGAGAGGGGGGTTAAGTCTGCTGATCGGACCGGAGGGCGGCTTTACCGCCGAGGAGCGGCGCATGTTGCGGGCGCTGGCGTTCGTTAAGCCGGTGACGCTGGGTCCGCGCATCCTGCGGGCGGAGACGGCGGTGATCGCGGCGTTGAGTTTGATCCAGGGATTGTGGGGCGATTGGCGCGCCTAGTCGGACGGTTCGCCCGCCGGCGGCGTGGCCTCCGCAGCCAGGATCGCGTTCACCGACGCGACCGTGGCTGACGCAAACATCTTGCTTTCGCGCGCCCACCATTGGCGCGCGCCTGGTCGTCGCATGATCTGATGCATCGAACGCGTGTGAAAATAGTCTTGGTAGCCGACGTTTTCGAGTTCGAGCACCAGTTGTGAATTCGCGATGAGCATTTGCATCATGGAGCCGAAGCGCCAGCGTTCGACCGGGTCCAGCTTGGCCAGATCCTCAAGGCCGTCACGAAAGATGCGCGCACAATCGGCGCTGCTTGCGAGCAAGCGGCTGAAGTCCTGAACAACTGACGCGGCGGCGACCAAACGCGCATTGCGCGCCACCCGCGTGTTGATACGGAATTGCAGCGAGGCGTAAATGAGCGACACCACCAGTGCGAGCGCGGCGATGGTCGGGCTAAGGGCGTAGAGCTGGTCGAGCGTCATGACAGGGACCTCCAGAGACCCGAGTATT
The DNA here is from genome assembly GCA_035546515.1 of Vitreimonas sp. Taxonomy (GTDB): domain Bacteria; phylum Pseudomonadota; class Alphaproteobacteria; order Caulobacterales; family Aquidulcibacteraceae; genus Vitreimonas. The sequence continues at coordinate 5,035 of DASZWS010000046.1, forward strand.
GCACGTGTCCGGTCTCGTGGACGCCGCGGAAGGGTCGAGGACCGGCGTTAAGCATGATCCAGGCCCATTGGGGGGATTGGCGGGAGGCGTAACGTCTTGCGGGTTCCCGACGAAGCCTCCACATCAACGGGAATCTGGGAGGCGGCACTTGGCCAAAGAGAAAACTAAAACCAAGGCAGAGTCGCCGCGGATGGAAAAGTTCGCCGACCTCGTCGCGCATCTCGAGGCTGGCTGTAAGCCCGATCGCTCGACATGGCGTATCGGCACCGAGCACGAGAAGTTCGCCTTCTATAGTGAGAGCCTGAAGCCGGTCCCCTATGAGGGTGAAAACGGTATCGGCGCGCTGCTGAATGGCTTGGCCGACAAATACGGCTGGGAGCGCATCGAGGAGAAAGGCAACGTCATCGCCCTGAAGCAGGGCATGGCCTCGATCACGCTGGAGCCGGGCGGCCAGTTCGAGCTTTCCGGCGCCCCGCTTGAGCATCTGCATCAAACTTGCGCCGAGACCGGTTCGCATTTGGCGCAGCTGCGCGATGTCGCCGGCGCTATGGGCATTTCGTTCTTGGGACTGGGCTTCTCGCCGCTGTGGTCGCTCAAGAAGACGCCGGTCATGCCGAAGGGCCGCTACAAGATCATGCGGTCGTATATGCCGAAGGTCGGCCGGCTTGGGCGGCAGATGATGTTCCGCTCCTGCACGGTGCAGACCAATCTCGATTTCGGCTCCGAAGCCGACATGGTGAAGAAGTTTCGCGTCGGCCTGGCGCTGCAGCCGATCGCGACGGCGCTATTCGCCAATTCTCCGTTCGCCGAAGGCCGCACCAATGGCTTCCTCTCGTATCGCGCGCACATCTGGACCGACACCGATCCCGACCGCACCGGCATGCTGCCCTTCGTGTTCGAAAGCGGCATGGGCTTTGAGCGCTACGCCAAGCACGCACTCGATGTGCCGATGTATTTCGTCTATCGCGACGGCAAATATATCGACTGCTCGGGCCTGAGCTTCCGTGACTTCATGAACGGCAAGCTCTCGGTGCTGCCGGGCGAATTGCCGACTGAGAAAGACTGGGAAGATCACCTCACCACGCTGTTCCCGGAAGTACGTTTGAAGACCTACCTGGAAATGCGCGGCGCGGACTCCGGCCCGTGGTCGCGTCTGTGTGCGCTGCCGGCGTTCTGGGCGGGCATCTACTATTCCGATGCGGCGCTCGAAGCCGCGTGGTCGCTGGTGAAGAGTTGGACCGCGGAAGATCGGGAAGCGCTGCGCCGTGCCGTGCCTGTGCTAGGCCTGAAAGCGCCGATCCGCGGTTCGACCGCCGGCGATATCGCTCAAGCTGCGCTGGCAATTGCGCGTCAGGGTCTGAAGTCGCGCGCGCGCACCGACAATGCTGGCGAGGACGAAACGCACTTCCTGGGCGAGCTCGATGACATTGCCACCACCGGCGTGACCCCGGCCGAGCGCCTGCTCGAGCGCTACCGCACCGAATGGGGCGGCGATGTCCGCCACGTGTTCGAAGCCTG
>DASZWS010000047.1:0-4729 GCA_035546515.1 Vitreimonas sp.
TTCACGTAATAGCCGCGGTTGAAGCCTTCAGGACGGCCGACACCGCCGGCGGCGACTTTCGCGCCTTCGTCGATGCCCTTCTGAATGAGGCCCTGCACCTTTTGGAACTGGTTGGCGTTGGCGAGCGGGCCAATCGCGCCAGGTTCAGCGGTCGACGGGTTTTGCACTTTGATGGAATTCGCAGTCGCCGCGGCGATGGCGACGACTTCGTCGTATTTCGACCGCGGCGCCAGCATGCGCGAAGGCGCGTTGCAGCTTTGGCCGGTGTTCATGGCCATGTGCATCATGCCGCCGGCGACGGCTTTCTTCAGGTCAGCATCGTCGAGGATGATGTTCGGGCTCTTGCCGCCGAGCTCAAGCGCCACGCGCTTGATGCCATCGGCCGAGTTTTTCATGACCGCGGTGCCGGCGCGGGTGGAGCCGGTGAAGCTCATCATGTCGACGCCGGGGTGCTTGGAGAGGGCTTCGCCGACGCCTGGGCCATCGCCGTTGACGAGGTTGAACACGCCTGGCGGCACACCGGCTTCATCGAGAATTTCGGCGAACAGGATGGCGTTCAGCGGGGCCAGTTCCGATGGCTTCAACACCATGGTGCAGCCAGCGGCGAGCGCGGGGCCGACTTTGGCGGCGATTTGGTTCATCGGCCAATTCCAGGGCGTGATCATGCCGACGACGCCGATCGGCTCGCGCAGGATGCGGCGGCCGTTGCCGTAATCGTAATCGAACTTGAACTCGTCGAGTTGCTTGCGCGCATCCATCAGGTAGCCAAGGCCAGCCGGGGCTTGCGCGGCGGTCGCCAGCGGCATCGGTGCGCCCATTTCGGAGGAGATGGTCTCGGCCATTTCCGGAATGCGGCGCATGTAGATGGCGATAATCTTGTCGAGCAGGGCTTTGCGCTCATCGACGCTGGTTTGCGAGAAGGTCTCGAACGCCTTGCGTGCGGCGGCGACAGCTTTGTCCACGTCGGCGGCGGAGCCCAGCGAAATGCGGCCGACCGGCTCTTCGTTGGCCGGGTTGATCACGTCATGGGTGCGGGGCTTCACCGGCGGAACCCATTTGCCGTCGATGTAGAAATTGAGCTGCTCGCGCATGTGTCGTGCTCCTCCGGGGGTTTTGGCGTGGGGTTTTCTCGGTCCTAGCAGATATAGGCGCGCGCGGCGAGTTCGCGTGACGGCAAGATCAGGCTATCTGACGCGCGCATGGACGATCACCGCCCCCTCCGCACCTTCGGGCGCACCAAAGCGCGCACGCTGAAGCCGCGCCAGGCCGCGCTGGTGGAGACGCTGCTGCCGCATCTGGCGGTGGATGTGAGTGCGGAGATTGATGTGCATGCGCTTTTCCCCTCCTCCCTTGCGGAGGAGGGGTCGGGGGAGGCGGGGCGTTCAAACGATCAGGCGCCTGAGCAGCTTAGCGCCCCTCACCCCCCAACCCCCTCTCCGCAAGGGAGAGGGGGAGTCGTGTTGGAGATCGGCTTCGGCGGCGGTGAGCATCTTGTTGCGCAGGCTGCCGCGCATCCGAACGCGCGCTTCATTGGTGTTGAGCCGTTCTTGAACGGCGTCGCCTCGTGCTTGCGGCACATTGAAGAAAGTGGCGTTACAAACGTGCGCCTGCACCAGGGTGATGCGCGCGATGTGATGGCGAGGCTGCCGGATGCGTCGCTCGACCTCTGCTATATTTTGTTTCCCGATCCCTGGCCGAAGCTCCGGCACCACAAGCGGCGGCTGATCCAGCCTGATTTCTTGGCCGAACTGGCGCGCGTGCTGAAGCCCGGCGCGGAGGTGCGCTTCGCCACGGACTGGGCGAACTACGCCGCCTGGACGTTGGAGCATTTCACGCGCCATCCGCGCTTTGTTTGGACGGCCGAGCGCGCGGCGGACTGGCAAAACTCATGGCCCGGACACGTGCAGACGCGTTACGAGCAGAAGCGACTCGGAGATTGCGCGCCGGTTTGGCTCAGGTTTGTGCGCGCTTCGGCATAAGCCATGCCTCGTCGCGGTAGGAATCCGTGACAACCCAAGCCGCGGCGACGAGCACGCAGGTAGCGACGAATTCGCCGAAGCGGAATTCGTCGGCGTGACCTGACGCCAACAGCGGAATCCAGATCAGCAGCAGAAAGCCGGCCATTTGCGCTGTCGCGAGCGCAGCGGCGAGGCGTGGGATGATGTCGAAAAGAATAGCCAAGCCGGCGGCAAGATAAGCGCCGCCGGTGATGTAGGCCCAGCTGCCGTGCCAGGGCAGGTACGCCGGCACCAGCGGCGTGGTGAGATTTTCGTAGGCGAAGTGGGAGAAGCCGAAGGCGATGAGCGCCAAGGCGAAGAGCACGTGCGCGCGCCGGATAGCGCGCGCACCGGCAAAGAGACCGAGACGCTGCTTCTCCCCATCGCTCGCGAGCCAGATGTAGAGCACCCAGGCGGCCGCCACCCACACCGCGTTCTCGCCGTTGCTTTGATAAGAGCCCTCTTCAAGCGGCGCTTTGAAGATGAAGGGGACTTTGAACGCCAGCATCCAGAGGAGCAGGAAGGCAAACAGTATGCGCGCGGCCCATGCCCCGGTGGTCTTGAAGAGCAGACCGGCGCCGCAGGCTAAAGAAACCGCGCCGCAGACATAGGCGAGGATTTCGCGGTCTGGCCACGCGCGCGGCACGCCTTGGTAGATGGAGGTGAAGCCGCCGGTGATGAAGCACAGAACGCCGACAAAGACGAACGTCAGCGCGAACAGCACGTGACCTATGCTCAAGATGCGCATCGCCGATCCCCCGCAATCGCCAGATCAGCTACGCCCTTCGCCGCGTCGCGTATGTGCGGATGCGACCAACGCACAGGGTAGGGCGAACAAAATGCCGTGAGGGCTAGTGTGCGCGGGCGTTGAGGCGCTGGAGCAGGCTTTGCGCTTCAGTGGTCCAACGCTCGGGTTGGCCGCGTAGGCCTGGAGAGTGCAGCAGCACGGCAAGCTTGGCGGATTCCAGCATGTTGAGGTTGGCGGCCGGCTTGGCGAAATTGGCGCGCGCGGCGTTGTCGAGGCCGGCAACGTTCTGGCCGAAGCTGGCCTGCGCCAGCCAGATGCGCAGCAGCTGCGCATCGCCATAGCGCATCTCCAGCTGGCAGGCGACGAGCAGGCGGCGCATTTGCCAGCGCGCCGAGGCGATGCGGCGTTCGCCAAGAATGGTTGTGGCCGCGCGCTGCGAGGCGGGCATGGCCGGCGGACGCGCTTCCGGATCGGTGAAGTCGGTCCAGAGCAGATCGAGCGTGCGGCACGGAAACGCGTGGCGGCTCCAGGTTTCAGGGAATTCGTCCGCGGCGATAATGCGCTCCGGTAGCGTGAGCGGTTTGGTTTCGCCCGCCGGCGTCAGCACCCCGGACGGCGCGGCGCGGGCGATGGCGTCGCCGGCGTCATTCCACGCGCCAATCGCAACCACGACCGGCGCGAGCACCAAGAGGAGAAGGGCGAAAAAGAGGAGGATGAACACCACCCGCATGGGAACAGCATATGCGCGCCCGTTTGGGGCGGAAGCATGCTCACCAGTCCGGGGCGGTCGCATGGCCGTTGGTCGCCAAAGCCGAACACCGGCTTGTGAATTCCAATCAAAGTTAGCGTCGGCACTCTGCAAATTGGGGCTCGTGGAGACGAAATTGGTACGGGTTTTGGCTTTCATTCTTACCGTTGCGTTGCTTCCGGGCACGGCGTTGGCGCGCCCCGCACCGCTGCCGCCGGATTTGACGCCGGTGGGCGCAGCCGTTTTGGGGCTCTACGCGCACGAGGGTGCGCCCGAGGCGGAAATCGTCGAACCTGCGCAGCGCACGGCGCGCGATGCATGCCGCGCTAAGGGATTGGACTATTTCCGTCCGAACAGAGAATCATGGCTCTACGCCACCAGCACAGAGCGCGTCGCATTTGTTGAGCGCCGCGAACAAATCACTGATCAAAACGGCTGTGTATCGCAAACGAACATTCGCCGTTTCGTCGACCGGCGCGCGTGGCGACAAGGCGCTTGGCGGCCAGACGGAGATCGAGAGGGTGCGCTGTTCAATAGCCCGGCCTGGCCCGTTGGTTTCAACGGTGAAGATCACTGCTCCGGCGATCGCGGCTACCTTCACTGCTCGTTGGCACGAAGCTTTGGTGTTTTGGTGCGCTGTGCCTCAAGCGGCGTGAGTTTGGTCGGCTCGATGACTTGTTTAGTGCCTCGCGGCCGGGCGCAGGGACTCAATTTGCTTACACTTGAGTGGTCTGACGACGGCAGCTCAGGATACGAGTTCCGGGTGAACGCACTCGAGGTTCATACCAGTTTCGACCGCGCTGTATTCTCCGCCGCGGCGGCGTGGTGCACGCACTGGCTTCCGGGCGTGACGTCTCCTTGCGCGCCTGACAGGCCCGGCGAAAAGTACGAACCGGCATCAGAGTACTGATTCAGGGGCTGACAATCGCGGTTGGACCCGCTATATCCACACAACTACATCGCTGATTGCCCTCGATGAGGGTATCGGCGGCGGGCCCCGGGTCCGCCGCTTTTTTGTTACTCGGAGCTGGAGCGCTGCGCGCCACCAATCCTGTCGAAGAGCGCATTGTCGCGCTGGCTGAGCCGACCGCCCTGGAGCTGGGCTACCGGCTGGTGCGCGTGCGTGTTTCCGGTAATCGCCGCAAGCGCCTGCAGATCATGGCCGAGCGCATGAGTGACGGCGATATGGGCATCGATGATTGCACCAAGCTATCGCGGGCGCTGTCGGCGTTGTTC
>DASZWS010000048.1:0-18426 GCA_035546515.1 Vitreimonas sp.
GCGCCGCGCGACGCGCGCCGAAATGGAGCGCATGAAGGCGCTTCTGCACGAAGCCATGGACGCCGGCGCGTGCGGGCTTTCGCTGAGCTACATGGGCGCGGTGAATAACCACGTCGATGTCGACGGCTCGCCAATGCCGACAGACGTCATGAACGCGGAAGACATCTACGACCTAGCGAGTGTTCTGCGCGACCGGCGCGAGGGCATCATTCAGGTCATCTCGCAAATCGGTCCCGTTGGCGACCGCACGATCAGTGAAGGTTTGGCGCGCGCCTCCGGCCGGCCGATCCTGCACAACGTTTTCTCCGTCAGCGAGTTCACGCCTGACCTGCACCAGAAGAGCCTGCGTTGGATCGATGCGCAGCTCGCAGCGGGCGCGGAGATGTTTGCAACATCGATCGTGACCCGCGCTTGGAACGAAGTGGACCTGCTGCAGTCTCCGGGCTGCGCGCTCGATGCGCTGGATGTCTATCGCGAGCTCACATTCTGCCCAAGCGCAACCGAGAAGCGGGCCAAACTTTTGGATCCGGATTTTCGCGCGCGGTTCAAGGCCGCTTACGACCCAGTGATGTTTGAAGCGACGGCCGGATCGATCGAAGCATATTCCGTTATCTCGTTGGGGGAAGGCGCGGAAGACAAGCAGGGCTACGTCGGGCGCACGCTGGGCGAGATCGCCAAGCAGCAAAACAAGGACGTCATCGACGCATTCATCGATCTCTATCTTGAGACCGATCTCAAGGCCGAGTTGAAGACGCCTGGCATCGCCGCAGACCCGATCAAGGTCGCGCAATTGCTGCAGCATCCGAACGTGTTGGCGGGCGCGTCCGACGGCGGCGCCCACACCAAGAATTTCAGCGGCGGCCAGTGGGCGACCGATCTGATCATCTGGCTGGCGCACGAGAACCCGCTCATGACCCTCGAGGAATTGCACTATCGGTTGGCCTATCAGCCGGCGCGGGTCATGGGGCTTAAAGGTCGCGGCGCGTTGATCGAAGGCATGGCCGCGGATGTGCTGATTTATCGGCCCGAAGAATTGTTCTTTGACCAGTCGCGATTCGAAGTCGTGCACGACGCCCCAGGCGGCGGCTTCCGTCGCAGGGCGCGTGCGGGCGGCTATCGCAACATTTTTGTCAACGGTGTGGAGACGTTCAGTGGCGCGTACGCCACGGGCGCCGCGCCTGGTGAATTTTTGGAACCTGCGCGCCCGCTGCGCACGCGCGGATCGAGAGTCGCGGAGCGGGAAGCGCAGCGAATTGGATGAAGCCACAAAACAAGGCTCATCGGGGGAGGATGTCGTGAATCACAAGCATCTGACGTTGGGGACGTGCGCATTAGCCTTCTTGGCAAGTTGGGGCGGATGGTCCGCAGCTTACGCGCAAACGGCGCCCGACGACTCCGTTGACATCGTTGTGACGGCTGAGCGCCGCGCGGAGAATCCGCAGGATGTGCCGCTGACGGTCCAAGCTATCACTGCGGACGATCTGCAGTCGCGCAATGTCGGCAACTTGCTCGAACTGCAGCGAATGACGCCGGCGCTGACCGTCCAAGACACGGCAAGCAATGTCAGCCCGTTCATTCGCGGCGTCGGCAGCACGGTCACTGGATCAGGTCAATCCGGCAGCGTCGCGACCTATGTCGACGGCGTTTACGTGGCCACGCTCGCCAGCGCGGCCTTCGATCTCGACAATGTCGATCAGGTTGAAGTGCTTTCTGGCCCACAAGGCGCGCTCTACGGGCGCAACGCTACGGGTGGCGCCATCGTTGTCACCACGCACACGCCGCACGCGCAGGATCCGTTTGAGGCTGACGCGCGCGTGCAATTCGGAAACTATGCGTCGCAACTTTACAGCGCCCGCATTTCCGGCGGCTTCGGCAACGGATGGGCCGCGTCGCTCGCCGGCACCTATCAAAAGCACGACGGCTACATCGACAACCTCAATCCGTCGGGATTCGGCGCACACCACGATGATCTGAACGATCGCGATGCATGGACGCTCAGCGGCGCTCTAAGCTACGCGCCGAGCGAGCAGTTGGAGTTTGTGCTGAGGGCGAGCCACTTCGAATCGCGCGACCGCTTCGGTGTGGGGCTGCAAGCTCTTGGGCTCAACATCCCAGTCGCCGGTCCGCTCAACGGCAGCCAAGCCTATTACGCTGGCCTGCTGCAAAGCCTCGGCTTCTCACCCGCCGATGCGGGCGCGGCGGGCGCGGGCTTGCAATTTTCAAATCGCGTCGGAGAAACGTACGACAATGAGGCCAACGGCTTCACGCGCGGCATTCTATCGGGCGACCATCTGCCCGGTTCCTTCACTGCCGTACAGACGGACGTGGTATCGCTGCGCGCAACCTATCACTTCGACAGCTTCGATATCTCGTCGCTGACATCGTACACGAACGCGAAGAGCTATTCGGCGACCGAAATCATCTTCGCCAATCCCGCCACCTATCCCGTTGGCTTACAGGGCGGCTCGGTGGGTTTCTCCGGCGATTTCCCGGCGCACAATTTTCAAGAGGACCTGCAGATCACCTCCACGCAGGGGCCCATTAAGTGGCTCGCGGGCGTGTATTATTTTGATGCGGAGGGCGACACCGATTTGACGGGTGACTTGCCGCCTTTGTCGGCGCGCACGGCGCTCAACACTTGGCAGACACCGTCGCTGGCAGTCTATGGCCAAGCAACGATTCCATTGTGGGGACGCTTCGCCGGCACAATCGGCGTGCGTTACACGGACGAGAAATACAAGGTCAACGACCGCCTGCAGCTCACGACGCCGTACAATCTGTTCGGCACGCCGAACTTTGGCCGTCAGGAAATCAGCGACTCCGACACGACCTACACCGCGCGTCTGCAATATCAGGACGACCATCTACTCTGGTACGCTGGTGTTTCCACCGGCTTCAAGGCGGGCGCGTTCTCGCCGGTGAACCTTGGCAGTCCGCCCGTCGACCCAGAAAAAATCACATCCTACGAGACCGGGATAAAGTGGGATCCGGCGCCGGGGCTCCGTTTGAACGCGAGTCTTTTCCGCTACACCTACGACAACATCCACATCGCCTACACCGACACGACGTCGGGCGCGAATATCCTCGTCAACGGCACCAGCGCCGACGTGACCGGGCTCGAAATGCAGGCGTTCGCGCGCGTCAACGATTGGCTGCGGTTGCGCGCCAGCGGCATGTGGTTGGACTCCAGTTACAATAGTGACGTGCTCTCAGCCGGCTCGGTGGCGGTGTTGCACACAGATGGCAAACGTTTGGCTGGCGCGCCGGAGCTGGTGATCGCCGCCGGCGCGGATATCGATTTCAACAGCGATCTCTCGCTCTCGGTCGATGTCATGCACAATGGCGGCTACTACTTTGACGCGGAAAACCTGATCGGCACGGGCGGCGCCGACGCCTCGTCCTACACAACGCTCGATGTCAGCTTGGCGTATCAGCCGCAAAACGCGCCGTACGCGGTGCGCGTGTTCGCCACCAACGCCACCGATGAGAAGTATTTCAACAGCGGATTGTCGGCTAGCGGCATTCTGAGATCGGCGCTCGCGGCGCCTCCCGCGCTCTACGGCGTTTCGCTTTCGCTTCGCTACTGAGCGATAGGCTGTCGCACGATAAAAAGGACGATGCTTTGAAGCTACCGTGGATGTCCCGGCGATCCAAATCGCCGCACAAGGCGGCATCGTCTTCAGCGCCAGTGGGAGACGCGGGCGTGCTGGCGGGGCAGGCAATCACCGCAGGCGCGCGCGGAGGTGCGGTGACGTCGAAGGCGCTGTTTGCCTTCGTCGCGAAGCAAGGCGATTTGGGCGGGAAAATCATAGGCGTCGAAATTGATCAGACGCCGCGCAAGGCCGGCGCATCGAGCGGCACGGTGCTATTCGAAGCTCAGGTGCAGACGGAAAACGGCACGCGTGCGTTGCCGCTGGTGTTTCGCTACGATTTAGGCGGCGCCTTCTTCAAGCAGTACGCGCTGGCACCGCAATTCTGGACGATGCGGGCAGTGCATGCGTCGGGATTTCCACTGCCGAAACCGCTGTGGCTCGATGAGGCCGGCGAGGTGGCAGGTCATCCCGGGATGATCATGCAGCGCGTGCGCGGCGCTGCGCCGACTATCACGCCGTTCAACGACGGTCCGTTGATGGCGGTGGGACCAGCCGAGCGGCGGACGATGCTGCTCAATGCCGCGCGCACGCTCGCGCGGCTGCATTCTGTCGACCCGCGCGCAGTATCTCATTTGGACGCGCGGGGAGAAGGCGCCAGCTTCATAGCCCGGGACGTCAATTGGGTGCTGTTCGAACTGCGCCACACCGTAAACCCGCTGCGTACCGGGCCGAAGGCGGCGTTCTACAACCATGCTAGCGAGACGCTCGAACGCATCGCCCGCTATTTGCTCAGCGAAGCGCCCGATCGCCCGCCGGAGTTGGCGCACGGCGACGCCAATATCACCAATTTCATGTACGACGGCGTCGAAGTGGCCGCGCTGCTTGATTATGAGCTCAGCCATATCGGCCTCGGCGAAGCCGATCTCGGCTACCAGCTCGCGGGATTTTCGCACTTCCGTCTGCTTGCACCGCCCGTCGACGGCGTGCCGAGCGACGAAGAGATGGTCGACGCTTATGCGAGCGTGCGCGGCAAGCTCGCGGATTGGCCGTACGCGCGGCTCATGGGCGAATGGCGCCACGCAACGTTTGCGACCATGGGCATGACGCGGCTGCCGCCTGAGCTCGCGCATGTCGAGCGCGCTTATTGGGACGCCGCCGTAGAGCGCATGCACCGCATTGCGCCCGACGTCGTGGCGATGGAACGCGCGCCGTGAAGCCCGCACGTCAGAGCGTCGTCATTCCTCTCCCGGTCGAGGACGAGTGGCCGCACCCGCCCGGCGATGAGTGGGACTGGCAGGAAAGCGTGGTGCTGTGCTTCCAAGATTTGCATCATCGGGTGGGCGGTTTCATTCGCATCGGCCACCATCCGAACCGCAACACCGGCAATTTGACGTTTGGCGTCGTCACGCCGGAGGGCGGGTACAATCGCTCCGCGCAAGATCTGCCAATGCGCGACGGCGATCGCTCGAAAACCGGGTTCGCACTGGATGGGTTCGTATCGACGGCGTTCGACGAAGCTTCGAGCGCCTGGCGTGCAGAGGATGCAGAGTGCGCGATCGATCTGCGGGTCACGAATTTTCATCCGCTCTACGACACCTGGGCGCTTAGCGGTCTTACCGGCGGCTTCCGTGACAAGTTCGCTGCCAGTCACACAGAGGCCCCGGGCGCGGTGAGCGGCACAGTGCGCGTGGGTCAGCAGACGTGGTCGATCCAGGGATTTGCCTACCGCGATCATTCCTGGGGCGTCCGCCACATGGATGCGCCGGAGAGCGCGCTTGCAAATTTTTTCTGGCTTGTGGGCTCGTTCGGCGACGACTTTGTTTTCGCAGTGACCGAGATCATCACCGCCGCCGCGAAAACGCAGTCTATCGGCTATATCATCAAGGACGGTGTTTTCGATTTACCGACGGCGCTGGACGCCAGTTTCCTGGTTGACCTTGATGGGGTTTCCCTGCGCGGCGCCAGCTGCCGCTTCGAGACTGCAAAGTTGGGGACGTTCGACTTCCAAGTCGAAGGCTTCGGCAATGTGCTGCTCGGCATGGAGCGCAAGTATCTCGAATTCGGCATGCCGGGTGTAGTTACCTGGAACGGCCGACGCGGCGGTGCTCATCTTAGCACCTTGTTCAACGCCCGCGGCGGCAGCGCGTCGCCGCCCCGCCTGTTCGGCGCCGAGAGTGGCAACGGCCTCTACTCGAAGCGCAGTTTCCGGGAGACGCTAGATCGTTAGCGCGTTTGCCGTAGCGGCGCCGTTTGACCGATCGCGTCGCACATTGTCTGCTGTCACGAAAATAAGGAGACGCACATGGCCGACGGGACGCCGTTTCCAGGGTTCAAGCGCGGAAGCCTCGACAACGAGATCGTGCATCCGGACCTCTACGCCAGCGAGGAAATCCATAATCTCTACGCTCGGCTACGGTGCGAAGATCCGGTGCACTGGACCGAGCCGGATGGCTTCCGGCCGTTTTGGGCCGTCACCAAGCACGCGGATATTCTGGAAATTGAGCGTCAGAACCAGGTGTTCATCAACTCAGCACGCACTTACCTGAGCCCGATCGCCGGCGAGGAGTGGGTGAAGTCGGTCACCGGGGACACGCATCTCTTCCGCACACTCGTGGATCTTGACGACCCTGTGCACATGAAATTGCGGGCGCTCACGCAAGGCTGGTTCATGCCGCCAAACCTGCGCAAACTGGAGGCGCGCATCGCCAACCTTGCCAAAGAGCATGTTGATCACATGGCCAGTCTCGGCGGCGCGTGCGACTTTGTGAAGGAAGTGGCGCTCTGGTATCCGCTGCGGGTGATTATGGAAATTCTCGGCGTGCCTCGCTCCGATGAGCAGTTCATGCTGAAGATGACCCAAGAAATCTTCGGCCCCGGCGATCCGGACGTCGCCGAGCAAAGTGAACATAAGTCGCAAGACGGCGCCAGCATGACCAGCGACCGCGGCGTCGATCTGTTCGCCACTGCGCAGGATCTCTTCCGCTACTTTGGCGCTATTACTGAAGACCGCCGCGCCAATCCGCGGGACGACCTCTCAAGCGTTATCGCCAACGGGAAAATCGACGGTCAGCCGATCGGTGATCGCGAGGCGATGAGCTACTACATCATTGTCGCCACAGCCGGCCACGACACGACGAGCTCCACCGCCGCAGGCGGTCTGTTGGAGTTGAGCCGCCGCCCTGAGCAATTGGCGAAACTGAAGGGCGATCTCTCGCTCTTGCCGAACGCCGTGGAGGAAATGATCCGCTGGGTGACGCCGGTGAAGCATTTCATGCGCACGGCGACTGCGGATTACGACATCCGCGGCAAGGCCATCAAACAAGGCGACGGCCTCTGCTTATTCTACTGGTCGGGCAATCGCGACGAAGATGTCTTCGACGCGCCGTTCGAATTTCGTGTCGATCGCGATGTCAAAAAGCAGGTTGCGTTCGGGCACGGCGTGCATCTGTGTCTGGGCATGCATTTGGCGCGCATGGAGATCAAAGCGCTATTCCAAGAATTGCTGCCCCGGCTCGAGTCGATCGAGCTCGCGGGCGAGCCGAGGAACACGCGGGCCAACTTTGTGTCGGGACTAAAGAGTCTGCCGGTCAATTGCGTGGTGCGATAGCGGCCGCCACGCGTGTTGCGACAGCTTGAGACGGATTGAGAGGCCTAGGTGACTCGAAAGCCGTCAAAAACCAGCGGACCGTCCAACAGGTTAGTAGAGAGTGTTGGGAAAATTCCTCAACACTCTCAATCAAATGCTTTCGGTGTTGGATTTTCGAAGGCGATGTGGCGGCGACACGCTCAGGATGGCGCAGCCTATCCGAGCTCTGGTTACGCGCGCTAGAGAGCTAGAGCACAGTCCGCGAAGTTGCCGTTCAGAAAGTCCGTCGCGGCATGTCGTGCGCGCACTCGCCTGCTCGCTTCAAAAATTCGGTTACCGCCTTAGGGATAGGCGGTGCGCTGGCGGGACGGCGTGACCAAGGCGCCGACGACTGAATTGGGTAGATGGTCGACCTGACGGCGGCGACGAGGGGGCGGCAATGAACTAGGCTCATGCGGGCCCTACAAAAAACTGTTGGCCCTGGGCTCCGGCTGTTCCAAATTACGGAATACCCTCAGCCATGTATAATGGCCGGCACGCGCTGGATGCGCGGCTGTCGCCGAGAGAGGGTGGGAGCGGACACCATGGGCACGGTCACTTTGCGGCACGGCGTGTTTCTCGCCCCGCTTCATAACGTCGACGAGAACCCAAATCTTTTGATCCATCGCGATCTCGAACTGATGGAATGGCTCGACAAGCTCGGCTTCAACGAAGCTTGGATTGGCGAGCACCACTCGGCTGGCTTCGAGACAATCGCGTCGCCTGAGTTGTTCATCGCCGCGGCGGTCGAACGGACGCGCAACATACGCTTCGGCACCGGCGTGATCTCGCTTCCATACCATAACCCGCTGACGGTGGCGAATCGCGTCATCCAACTCGATCACCAATCGCGTGGACGGGTTATGTTCGGGTTTGGGCCCGGTTTGCTGGTGACCGACGCGGAAATGCTCGGCATCGATCCCAACACCTCGCGTGATCGCATGGCGCAGGCGCTCGATGTAGTGCTGCGTCTGCTGAAGGGAGAATCCGTCACCGAGAAGACGGAGTGGTACAATCTCAAGAACGCGCGCGCGCACCTGGTCCCATATTCGCCGAAACTGGAGATCGCCGTGGCGAGCGCCGCGACGCCGTCGGGCGGCCGGCTTGCCGGCAAATATGGGCTATCGATGCTGTGCGTGGCCGCGACTGATGCACGCGGCGGCTTCAATGTGCTCGATGTGAACTGGAAGCACGCCTGTGATGCCGCTGCGGAGAGCGGCAATATCATGGACCGCAACAATCTGCGGCTGATGGGGCCGATGCACATCGCCGAAACGCGCGAGAAAGCGCGTGAAAACGTGCGTTTCGGACTGCCGCGCTATCTCGATTACGCGCGTGCGCTGACGCCGGGCCGGTTCGGCGACATGAACGGCAAGGATCCGGTCGATGTCCTGCTGCAATCCGGCCATATCGTCATCGGCACCCCGGATGACGCCATCGCGGTGCTGACTAAGCTCCAGGAAAAACAGGGCGACTTTGGTTGCTTCCTGCATCAGGCGCACGACTGGGCTGATTGGGATGCGACCAAGAAGTCTTACGAGCTCTACATGCGTTTCGTCGCGCCGCACTTTGCGCGGTCGAACCGCAATCGCGACGCCTCCTACGAGGAGCTGCGCGCCAATAGCGCGACGTTAAGTGAGAAGGCGCACACCGCCGCACAAAAGACCTTCGAGAAGTACGCCAAGGAAGACGAAGCCGCGGCCTCCCTTGCGGCGGCCCAGAAGTCCGGCATGATTGGCGCCAGCCGCAAACAATAGCGGCTGTCGAGGCAAGCATGAAACGAGCTGCAATCGTCGCGCCGTTGCGCACGCCGGTGGGAAAATTCTTGGGCGCGCTACGCGATCTGCCGGCCGAACGCCTCGCGCAGATCGTCATCGAGGCGGTGGTGGCGCGAAGCGGCGTCGATCCGGCGCGGATCGATGATGTGGTGTTTGCCCAAAGCTACGCCAACAGCGAGGCGCCCTGCATCGGACGCTGGGCCGCGCTGGCGGCAGGCCTGCCGATCGAAGTGCCGGGCATGCAGCTTGATCGGCGTTGTGGCGGCGGTTTGCAGGCGCTGATGACGGCGGCGATGATGGTGCAGTCCGGCGCCGCCGACGTTGTCCTCGCCGGAGGCGTCGAGAGCATGAGCAACATTGAATACTATTCGACGTCGGTGCGCGGCGGCGCACGCATGGGCAATGTGACGCTGTATGATCGGTTGGAACGTGGCCGTGAGCGGTCGCAGCCGGTTGAACGGTTCGGCGTCATTTCCGGTATGATCGAGACCGCGGAAAATCTGGCGCGGGATTACCAGATTTCGCGCGATGCGGCGGATGCGTTTTCGGTGCAAAGCCATCAGCGCGCGGCGCAGGCTTGGAGCCAGGGCCGTTTTGCGGACGAGATCGTGCCTGTTGATGTTTTCGGAAAGAAGCCAATCAAACTCGCGCAAGACGAAGGCGTCCGCGCCGACGCGAATTTGGAGTCCATGGCGGCGCTCAAACCGATCATGAAAGACGGGGTCGTCACAGCCGCGAACGCCAGCCAACAGAACGACGCTGCTGCAGCTTGCCTAGTTGTGGCTGAAGACAAGCTCGTGGAATTGAATCTTGAACCGCTGGGCTACGTGGTTGGCTGGGCGGCTGCGGGATGTGATCCCGCGCGTATGGGCATTGGGCCAGTCCCGGCGGTCGCGAAGTTGTTCGCGCGCACGAAGCTCACTTGGGACGATATCGATCTGGTCGAACTTAATGAGGCGTTTGCAGTTCAAGTGCTCGCGGTGCTGAAGGGCTGGGGCTGGGAAGACCAGAGTCGGTTGAACGTGAATGGTTCTGGCATCTCCCTTGGTCATCCGATCGGCGCGACCGGCGTCCGTATTGCAGCGACGCTTCTGAACGAATTGAAGCGCCGTCAGGGTCGTTATGGCCTGGAGTCCATGTGCGTCGGCGGCGGCCAGGGTGTCGCCGCCGTGTTCGAGCGCGCTTGAGCGCGAAAAACTGCGGGAAACATGAGGAAAAATCGCCCCCGTGAATGCGGGGACGGCCCCACTGCGCATTCTTGACAGCCTTCCAGCGTTCCATATGATGGAATGTATTGCAAATGGCAGTCCACCCGCTGCCCGCCGATCTGGGGACCGAACCCGTGGACGATAACGTCATCGAATACGCCCACGACAGCATCGAAAACGCGCTCGCGGCGATCGCCGCCGGGGGGTTGGCGGTGGTGATGGATGACCGCCGCCGTGAAAACGAAGGCGACCTGATCATGGCTGCCGAGTTCGCGACGCCACAGGCGCTTGCCTTCATCGTTCGCCACACCACCGGCATCGTCTGCGTCGCCATGGAGGGTGAACGCGCTGATGCGCTCGATTTGGCGCCGATGGTGGTCAACAACGCCGAGCGGCATCAGACAGCGTTCACCGTTTCCGTCGACGCGATTGCTGGCACAACGACAGGCGTCAGCGCCGCTGATCGCGCGCGCACCATCACCGCGCTGGCAAACGCCGCCTCGCGGCCGGAGGACTTCGCGCGGCCTGGGCACCTGTTTCCGTTACGCGCGCGCGCGGGCGGCGTGCTTGAGCGCGCAGGGCATACTGAAGCCGCTGTCGATCTCGCCAAGCTCGCGGGCTGCGCGCCCGTTGGCGTGCTCTGTGAAATTGTCAGCGAGGATGGCGACGGCGCGATGGCGCGGCTGCCCGAGCTGATGCGCTTCGCCCGGCAGTACATGCTGCCGATTGTCACCATCGCCGATCTCATCCGCTATCGCGCGCAAGGGGGCGTCGGGCTCAAGGCGCCCGCCGTGACTGCGCGCGAGGCTTGCGCGGCTTCGTGAGGATGCACGCATGTTTGTAAAGCCGCTGCCAGATCGCTTCACCGCGGGCGCCGTCGAATTTGAAATCATGACAAAAGGCGAGGGCAAGCCGCTCTTGTTTTTGCACGGCGCGCTCGGTGTTGACGCCGACGATCCCCTGGTGGCGCGTCTCGCCAAGACCAACAAGGTCGTGGTTGCATCCCATCCTGGATTTGGTCTCTCCTCCCGGCCCGACCACGTCACGACCATCGATGACGTCGCCTATGCCTATCTCGATTTGGTCGAGGCGATGGATTTGCAGGACGTGACGCTCGTCGGCGCGTCCATCGGCGGCTGGATCGCGGCCGAGCTCGCCATTCGCGGCAGCGACCGCTTTAGCAAACTCGTGCTCATCGACCCGGTGGGCGTGAAGCTCGGTTCGCGCGAAGAGCGGCCGATTGCCGATGTTTTTGGTCTAACCAACGACGATCTGCCCGGCATGTATTTCAGCACCAGGGAAGCTGGCCTTGCAGCGATGCATGAACTCAAGTTTCCGGACCTGCCTGAGGAGGCGTCCGTCCGGCACGCGCGCAATCGCGAGACGCTGTCGCTCTACGGTTGGGCGCCGACGCTCTATAACCCGAAGCTGCTCTCACGCCTGCATCGTATCAAGGCGCCGACTCTGGTTTTGTGGGGCGACAAAGATCACGTCGCCGGCGTCGACTATGGCAAGCAATACGCGGCGGCTATTCCGGGTGCGAAGTTCGACGTGATCCCCGGCGGCGGTCACCTTGGCTACTTCGAAAATCCCGACGAATACGCCAAGCGCACGCAAGCTTTCCTGAGCGCGGGACGCGCTCGCTAACGAAGAAACAAACTTCGCGGCGGACGCCGCCGTGATGGAGGTCGCGATGAGGTTTTGGCATTTCTGCGAACAGTCGATGCATACGGCTTGGGCCGAGATCGATGGCCCGACCAAGGTGACCGTGCCGAACAAATATTGCGATCCCAAGCTCGCGCACGAATACTACAATCGCTACCTCGATGAATGGATGATTGCCGACGAGCTTGGCTACGACATCATGGTCAACGAGCACCATGCGTCGGCCAACTGCATGTCGTCGTCGTGCACACTGACGCTCGCAATCTTGGCGCGGCAGACTAAGAACGCGCGGCTTGTCGCGCTGGGCATTCCGATCGCCAACCGCACCGACCCCTACCGCGTCGCAGAAGAGATCGCCATGATCGATGTGATCTCGGGCGGCCGTCTGGAGGTCGGCTTGGTGAAGGCGTCGCCCTTTGAGTTGGTGCTCTCCAATCAAAACCCGACGCGCATCATGGATCGCTTCTGGGAAGGTCATGATTTCGTGGTGAAGGCGCTCACCCATGTCGGCGCACCGTTCTCGTGGGAAGGCGAGTTCTATCAGTACCGGAACGTGAATGTGTGGCCGCGTCCGTTGCAGCAGCCGCTGCCGCCGATGTGGATGACGTGCTCATCCGAGAAGAATGCACGCATCGCGGCTCGCCTCGGTTATGTGTGCGCGACCTTCTTCAACGGTCCGAAGACCAAGCAACTCTTCGATAGTTACAAGGACGAGTATCAGAAAGTACACGGCAAGCCGGCGCCGGCGGATCGCCTCGGTTATCTCGCGATCTCCGTGTGCGGTCACAACGATGCGCAAGTTGAAGAGCGCTATAACAAGGTGAAGGTCTATCTTGATGCGCAACCGCGCACGCCGAAAGGCTGGATCAACCCGCCGGGTTACGAGAGTGTTGAGCTCAACGCCGGCGCGCTGAAGTCCGGCAAGAAAGGACGCATCAATTTCGGCTTGCCGGAAAATCCGACGCGCCAAGATATGGCCGATGGCGGCATCTTCTTCGCCGGCACGCCGGACCAGCTGTACCAGCAATATATCAATTTCCAGAAGAAGACGGGCGGCTATGGCCAAGTGCTGATGCTTGGCCAAGCCGGCTATCTCGATCATGCCGAAGCCGTCGATAGCATGACGCTGTTCGCCAAGGAGGTGGCGCCGCGTCTGCGCGAAGCGACCAAGAACGGGGTCGAAGCGGAAGCCGCGGCGGCGTAGGCGATGTCGGCGCTGAAAACGCGCCGCGAAGGGCCGGTTTGGATCGTCACCATCGATCGGCCCGAGGTGAAGAACGCTATTGATGCGGCGACCGCGCACGAGATCAACGCGGCCATGGATACGCTTGATGGCGATGACACGCTGTTCTTGGGCATCATAACCGGCGCGGGCGGCGTGTTCTCAGCCGGCGCGGACCTGAAGGCGGCTGCGCGTGGCGAGGCCCCGGCGCGATCGAAGCGCGGCCCGTTCGGGCTGTGCGAAAATCCGCCGGGCAAACCGTTGATCGCCGCCGTGGAGGGCATCGCCTATGGCGGCGGGTTCGAGATTTGCCTCGCCTGCGATCTCATTGTCGCGGCGCAGGATGCGCGCTTTGCGTTGCCTGAAGTGAAGCACAATCTGGTCGCCCTCGGGGGCGGCGCCATCCGTTTGCCGCGGCGGCTGCCATATCATGTCGCGATGGAGGCGGCGCTCACAGGCGCGCCGATGGGGACAGAGGAATTGCGGAGCTACGGTGTGGTCAATCGTCTTGCCGTGCCTGGCGAAGCGTTGACCGCGGCGCGTGCGCTTGCTGACGAATTGCTGTGCAACGGTCCGACCGCGCTGGCGGCGACCGCGCGCGTCATGCGCGCTTCCAATGCTGCGCACGAAGAAGAGTTGTGGCGCACGCAGCGCGAGTTGGCGTCGCAAGCGTTGCACGCCGAGGATCGCGCCGAAGCGCTACGCGCGTTCGCCGAAAAGCGAAAACCAGAATGGAAGGGGCGCTAGTGGATTCCCTAGGTTTGGCGGATCGCCGCGTCGTGCTGATGGGCGCCAGCCGCTCCATCGGCCGCGCCATGGCAGTAGCGTTCGCACGCAACGGCGCGAAGGTGTCGGTATGCGGGCGCGATGAGGCGGCGCTGGCCGAGACTGCGGCGGAATGCACCGCGGTTGGCGCCAAGCCGCACGTGGTGGCGTGCGACGTGAGTGATGCGGACGCGGTGGAGAAGCACATTGCGGCAGTGGCGGCGGCGCTGGGCGGGATTGATGTGCTGGTGAATAATGCCTCTGCGTTTGCGCGCGCGGAAGAAGATGGCGAATGGGAGCGGGCGTTTGAGACGGATCTGATGGCGACGGTGCGCGCGACGCGCGCAGCGCTTCCATATCTGGAGCGAGCAGGCGATGGCGCGGTCGTGCATGTCAGCTCGATTTCCGCGCTGAAGCCGACGCCAGGAGCTGTGCCATACGGTGCGCTGAAAGCGGCGATCGTGCAGCTCACGAAGAGCCAAGCCTACAATTGGGGAAAGCTTGGCATCCGCGTAAACAGTGTCGCGCCTGGATCCATAACGGCGCCAGGGCACATGTGGGAGAAGCGGCGCGAACGCAATGACCCCGCGTACACCGCGGCGGTGTCGAAGATCGTGTTTGGCCGGCTGGGGACCGCGGAAGAGGTGGCGGACGTAACGTTGTTTCTCGCGTCGCCGTTGTCGCGCTGGATTACCGGGCAAACCATTGTCGTCGATGGGGGACAGACGCTTGCACCTTAAGCGCGCTGCTCAACTGCGACGACGTCGATGAGGTCCTGTATGCGATGGAACACCTGTGCCCCCGCATCACCGAGCGCGCGCGCTTTGGACTCGACTGTCCCCGTGTTGCCGTCAATCATTGCACCGGCGTGGCCCATGGTGACGCCTTCGCGTGCGCTGGCGCCGGCGATCAGCGCGTAGACAGGTTTGTGCGCAGCACCTCGCATCGCTGCGGCGAGCTCTTCCTCTTCGCTGCCACCGATCTCGCCAATGACGACAATGGCGTCCGTGTTCGGATCTGCGTTGAAAACCGGCAAAAGGTCGGCGAAGCGCATGCCTTTGACGCTGTCGCCGCCCACACCGACCCACAGGCTTTGCCCCAAACCGCGTGAGACGAGCCGATGGCAAACTTCATAGGAAAGCGTGCCGCTCTTGGCCATCACGCCGAGCTTGCCTGGCGCAAGGGAAACACTGGGCAAGAAGCCGAGCTTAATTTTTCCGGGGATCGCTAAGCCTGGCGTTGAGCCGCCAATCCAAGTAACGCCCGCATCCGTGGTGAGGCGCCGCGCTTTGAGCGCGTCATGCACCGGAATGCCTTCGGCAAGCGTGACTAAGGTTTTGACACCAGCGTCCAGCGCTTCGCGCATGGCCGTCAAAGTCTGAAGCGGCGGCACAAACAGCACGCTGGCTTGCGCGCCAGTTGTCCTCACGGCCTCAGCGCAGCTGCGGAAGAGCGGAATGCCTTCGATCTCTGCATCTGCGCGGGGTGAAACACCGCCGACGATATTGGTGCCGTAAGCTTTCATCGCCAACGTGTGCCGTTTGCCGACGCGACCAGTGGCGCCTTGAACAATCACAGGCGTGGCAGGATCGATGAGCGTCACCGCGCGTCGCCCTTCGCGTTGGCGATGGCGAGCGCGATGGCTTTCTCCAAGTCGGGCTCGACGCGGATCGGATCGCCCGCGTCGGCGATGATGCCGCGTGCGGCGTCATAATTGTTGCCGATCATGCGGGCGACCACGGGAACATTGAACGCCGGCACACGCTCTAGCGCGAGCAGAAGCAAGCGGGCGATCTCGGCAAGGTCGGTGCTGCCTGCGAAAAAGTTGATCAGCGCGGTGCGGATGTTGGGGCCGGCGGCGATGCGTTGCAGCACATCAATCAGGCGGTCAGGCTCGCCGCGGAAGCCGCCGGTGCGGATATCGCAGAAGTTGAAAGGCTTCAGTCCGCGCGCCGTCAGTTCATCGACAAGCTGCATGCTCAGGCCGGCGCCGGTGGTGATGAGGCCGATATCGCCTTGCGGATCGAGTTCGACGTAGTCGAACCCGTGCGCGAGTTTGAACGCCATTTCTGGGTAGAGATCGGCTTGGCGCGCCATAAGCTCCTCGAATGCAGCGCTACGCTCGTAGGCGTTGTCGTCGAGCACGAGTTTGGCGTCGCCAATCGTCCACGCGCCATCCGCAGCTACGAAAAGCGGGTTGATTTCCAGGAGTGTCGCTTCGAGTGCAATGAAGGCCTCGGCTAGAGGCGTCGCCGCGGCCACCAATGCTTCGCCGATCTTTGCGGGGAGAGGTGCGGCCAGTGCGGCGGCGGCGGCCGCGATCGCATTGGCGTTAGCTTCGGCCGACGTGGCGAGCAGGTTTTCCTGCTGACTTTCGATTTCCACGCCGCCGCTCGCCGACATCAGCACCCGCACATTGGCGTGCGCAGGGTCGACCATGAAGCTCAGATAGGCTTCGCTCTGATACGCCACCGGCGCCTCGAGGCGGCAGGCGCGTACGGCGTGCCCTTTGATCTGCATGCCGAGAATGCGCGCGAGCGCAGTGCTGGCTTCCGCCTCGGTTTGGCAAAGAACGATGCCGCCGGCTTTCCCACGGCCGCCAACCGGCGCCTGGGCCTTGACGACGACGGGCGCTGAAAGGGACGCACTATGGGCGTCGCGCGCACGCACCAATGTCGCTTGCGGGACGGGCAATCCGCGCGCACGCAGCAGTTCTTTCGCGTCATGCTCAAGAAGCATCATGCTGGGGCGCCCCAACGGATCGTAGGCACGCCCCAGGTAGGAGAGGCGATCGCCTGGGCGGAGGCGACAGCGTCGCTCACAACCACCAACGCCCACCGTTCACGAGGATGGACTGGCCGGTGATGTAGCGTCCTTCCTCGCTTGCCAGCATCGCGGCAAAGCCGGCGATATCGTCTGGCTCGCCGAGGAAGCCGACAGGAATCGAAGCGACCGCTTTCTTGGCCTCATCGCCGGCGCTGCGCTCGAGCGCGCGCGTGCGCACGGGGCCCGGCAACAGCGCGTTAGCGGTGACGCCGTGTGGTGCGAGTTCGCGCGCGACAGCGCGGGTAAAGCCAATCACGCCCATTTTGGCAGCGGCGTAGTCGTGGCTGCTGGCAGGTCCGATCACAGCGGACTCCGATGCCATGTTGATGATGCGTCCCCAACCGCGCTGCGCCATGCCGGGCGCAACCAGGCGAGAGAAGCGCATGGTGGTGAAAAGGTTGATCTCGACAACGAAGCGCCAGACGTCCTCGTTGGATTCAAGGAACGTCGTTTTACGTTCGCGGGCGCCTTGACCGACATTGTTCACGAGGATGTCGATTGGCCCGAGCTCGCGTTCAACCGTCGCGACGAAAGCTTCAACGTCTTTGCTGTTGGTGCAGTCGCCAGCGACCAACAACGGCGCACTCAGACCACTGAAAGCCGCCCCAGCCTCGTTCAACGCCTCCTGTTCCAGGTCGATCACTGCGACGCGGGCGCCTTCTTGCGCGAGGCGCAGGGCGCAAGCGCGGCCGATGCCGTTGCCGCCGCCGGTGACAATGGCGACGCGACCGGACGAGCGCTGATGAATAGGCAAGGACATTGTGTGCTCGCTTCAAACTAAGGACGCCGGGGGCTAACGGGAATGAGTTTTTCGCGCGTTTGCATGAGGCCGCATCATGCGAAATCTCGCATTGCGCGATGCAATTGTCACTGATCGTGCAGCGGCATAAAGTGCACGCAAATAATGAAAATGAGGAAGCGCGATCGTGCTGGCACTCCGCAAAGTTGCTCCCAAGCCTGGTGTAACGCTCGAAGAAGTCGGTGTGCCGGACGCCCCGCCGAGAGGCGAGGTCAAGGTCGAAGTCTTGGCCGCTGGCATTTGCGGCACCGATCTGCACATCGACGACTGGGCAGACGGCTTTAAGATGATGTCCGGCGCGCTACCGGTCACGCTTGGTCATGAGTTCTGTGGGCGGGTAACGGCGATTGGCGATGGCGTTACCTCGCTTAAAGTGGGCGATCGCGTCGTGGTGCAACCGGCAATCGGATGCGGCGTGTGTGCGCCATGTCAGGCCGGCGCGCGGCACGATTGCCTGAAACGCAACGCCATTGGCATGCATCGGCCCGGCGGTTTCGCCCCTTACGTGAATGCACCGGAAGATTATTGCATCGCCATCCCGGCGAGCATGAGCGATCTGCATGGCGCGTTGGTCGAACCGCTCACCACCGGCGCGCAGGCGGTGCGCATTGGCGAAGTAAGAGCTGGCGATCGCGTCGTGATCTTCGGCCCTGGGCCGATCGGGCAGGGCGCGGCGGCAATGGCGAAGCTCGCGGGCGCCAAGGAGGTGCATGTCGTCGGCTACAATGACGGCCCGCGCTTCCAAACCCTGAAGCAGATGGGCTTCGAGGATTTCACCGATCTCGCCACGGATGGTGAAGCCAAGCTGAAGACGGCGGCGGGGGCGGGCTTCGACGTCGCCATCGACGCTTCTGGAGCGCCTTCGGTAATCAATACTGGCCTTTCGGTGCTCAGGCCGTATGGGGTTTTCGTCATCGCCAGCATGCCAGACCATCCGGCGCCGCT
>DASZWS010000049.1:0-1871 GCA_035546515.1 Vitreimonas sp.
CGCGCCATCGCATCTTCCCCCGCGAGCGGGGGAAGTGGATCGCGGCGGAGCCGCGAGACGAAGGGGGACGTCGACGCCAACACGCAATCCCGCGCCTCCCCCTCCGAGCGCGTCGCGACCACTTCCCCCGCCAGCGGGGGAGGACCAGACGCCCACGCCGCGCTGGTGCGCAAACTCTCACCGAAATTCCGCAGCGCCATTCCGCTGGCGCTACGCTTCGAAGCGGTCCTGCGCGTGTACAACAACCCGCTGCCCTTCGCCCGTCGCCTCGCTGCGCGGCTGCGCAAAGCTGCGTCACTGGTGAAGCGCGTTCTGAACGACGGCTGGACACAGCTGCGCGGCATCATCGAACGCACTTTGCACGACGAGCTCGGTCCGCGCGTCGAACCCTCGGTGCGCAAGCTCTGCGCTGACTCCAGCTAAGCCACCGCGCGTCCTCAATCCCCGGCCGCAACCGCCACAGCCCCCGCTGCGCGCGGCCGAACGTGCTGGGCGGTGGATTGTCAGCCGGCGAGCGCTACATTTCCCACAAAGGAGCCCACCCATGCCCGCAGAAAAAATCGGCGCCTCAGCCGCGCTCGCCCGCCTTGACGGCTGGCGCGCCGCCGAAGGCCGCGACGCTATTTGCAAGGAATTTCGCTTCCGGGATTTCAACGCCGCTTTCGGTTTCATGACCCGCGTCGCACTTCACGCTGAGCAGCAAGATCATCACCCCGAGTGGTTCAACGTTTACAACCGCGTCGACGTCACCCTCGCCACCCACGATTCTGGCGGCGTCACCGATAAAGACGTGGCGCTCGCGCATTTCATGGATGAGGTCGCCGCCAACATCACCGCGCCAAGCTAAGCCCGCGACTGCCCTTGCGATTTGACGCGTGGAGGCGGAAACTCGCGCGACAAATTTGGAGGCGGCAATGGCCGGACGCGTGGCAGGAAAGAAAGTGTTCATCACGGGCGGCGCGCAGGGCTTGGGCGAAGCCATGGCCCGCGCTCTCGCAGCGGAAGGCGCAAAGGTCGCCGTCGCCGATAAGAACTCACCCGGCGCCGAAGCGGTCGCGCAGGATCTCAACAAGAAGCACGGCGCGGAAACCGCGTTCGCCTACCCGCTCGATGTCACCAACGAAGAGCAATGGATCAGCGCACTGGCCGCAGCTGACAAAGCCATGGGTGGCATCTCCGGCCTCATCAACAATGCCGGCATCTCCGCGCGCGAAGGCGGCATCGAAGAGCTCTCGCTGGAGACTTTCAAGCGCGTGATGGACGTGAACGTCGACAGCGTCTTCCTCGGCGCCAAACACGGCATCAAATATCTCGCCAAGAACCAGCCCGGCTCGATCGTCAACATCAGCTCCATCGCCGGACTGATCGCCAACCACACCTCACCCGCCTACAACGCCTCGAAAGCCGCTGTGTGGCTGTTGTCGAAAAACATCGGCCTCTATTGCGCCAAGAAGGGTCTCAACGTTCGCTCCAACTCGGTGCATCCCACCTTCATCGACACACCCATCCTCGATCCGCTGCGCGGCATGTTCGGCAAGGAGGAAGCGGAAGCGAAGCTCGGCCGGCAAGTGCCGATGGGCCGCATCGGCAAGCCCGAGGAAATCGGCAACCTCGCCGTGTTCCTGATTTCCGACGAAAGCAGCTTTATCACCGGCGCGGAGATCAAGGTGGACGGCGGCATCTCGGCCATGTGACTTGTCGTAACCACCGTCAGCACCAAGATTCGAGTTTATGAAATACGCCCTCGCCGCCCTGGCCATCCTGTCCCTCGCCGCCTGCGACAACCAGCCTACGGGCAAAGGCAGCGCCCCTGCGCCCGGCCAAAGCGGCGCGGTCGCGCTCGGCAGCACCCAGAACATGCCGGACTGGCT
>DASZWS010000050.1:0-2803 GCA_035546515.1 Vitreimonas sp.
TGCGGACGTTCAATTCGTCGGTCGTCAATCCGGCCTGGAGCCGCGCGCAGGAGCGCGACGCCGACCGGCTCGCCGTCGAACTGATGACGGCGGCGCATTTTCATCCGGACAATCTGGGCGACATGCTGGGCATGCTGCACGAAGCGGATTCGACCTACAATCGCACATACAGCAGCGTTCTGAGCGCGATGGCGCCGCAAGCGATCGCCGCGGGCGCGGCTTCGCTGAATCAAAACGGCGGCGGACCGAGCCTGGGCAGCATGCTGCAGACCATCGGGCTCAACACCGGCATTCAGATGCTGCAGACGTGGCGCGGCAATCAGTTGCGCCATTTCCACGACGATCCGGTGCGGCGTGAGGCGGAGCTGACGGCGTTGGTGCAGGGCACGCAAGTGAGCGCCGCCGATGCGTCGCAAGCGGCGTCGGCGTACGCGGCGATGGATGCTGGACCGGCGCCCGACCGCGCCAGCCTGGGCAGCGCGCTGCTGGCGTCGGCCAATAGCGAAATGGCGGCGCCGGATTTGGCGATCGAGGCGATCCGGCTGCTTGCCTCCAACAACATTGACGGCGGTTGCGACACCGCGCGGCGCGCCCTGGCGGCAGGTCCGAATGACATCACTGCGTTGTCGGCGTCAGGTCAGTGCTCTCTGGCGCGCCATGACACGCCGGCGGCGGCGCGCGTGTTCGATACGCTGATGCGCCAACCGCAAGCGACGCCGGAGGACTACAACGACGTCTCCACGCTTTGGGCGGAAGTTCAGGAGCGTCCGCGTGCGCAGACGGCGCTCGACAACGGCGCGCATCGCTTCGGCGCCGATCGCTTCTATGTGCCACGCATTACGCTCGCCGGCCGCTTTCAGGACACGGCCGGCGTGCAGTCGATCGCCGCGGAGTGCGCGAGTTCGGCGAAGACGCCGGAAACCAAGACCGCGTGCGCGCAAACCGAGGCGCGGTTCGTCCAGACCGCCGCAACCCAATCCTCGGGCACGCCGGCGCAACAGACGAACCCGCTTGGCAATCTCTTCAATTCGCTGAACCGTGTGACGACCAATCCGACTATCCCCAGCGGCGGCGGTGGCGGGCGCTAGCGCCCTCTAGCACAAACTGGACGTCACGGACCCAGCCCGCGCCTTGACAGGCACGGGCGCCCGTGCGCCTTACGCCCGCTTTCCGCCATTGCGCGACCGAGTCGTTCGGAGTTTTCGATGCACGCCTACCGTACCCACACCTGCGGGCAATTGCGCCCGTCCGACGCCGGCCAGGCCGTGCGTCTTTCGGGCTGGGTGCACCGTAAGCGCGATTTGGGCGGGCTGCTGTTCGTGGACCTACGCGACAATTACGGCATCACGCAGCTGGTGGTGAATCCTGGTGCGGCGGCGTTTCCGTTGTTTGAGCGGCTGCGCGCGGAAAGCGTGGTGCGCGTCGATGGCAAGGTGCTGGCGCGGTCAAAGGAAACGGTGAACCCGGAATTGGCGACCGGCGAAGTGGAAGTGCGGGTTGAGACGGCGGAAGTGCTGGGCGATGCGCAGGAGCTGCCGCTGCCGGTGTTCGGAGAACCGGACTATCCCGAGGAGCTGCGGCTCAAGTATCGCTTCTTAGATTTGCGGCGCGAGAAGCTGCATAAGTCGATCGCGTTGCGCTCGAAGGTTATCGCCTCGCTGCGTCGGCGGATGATCGAGCAAGGCTTTACGGAATTTCAAACGCCGATCCTGACGGCGTCGTCGCCCGAGGGCGCGCGCGACTTTCTGGTGCCGTCGCGCCTGCATCCGGGCAAGTTCTACGCGCTGCCGCAAGCGCCGCAGCAGTTCAAACAGCTGCTGATGGTGGCGGGTTTCGACCGCTATTTCCAAATCGCGCCGTGCTTCCGCGACGAAGACGCGCGCGCCGATCGTTCGCCGGGCGAGTTCTATCAGCTCGACTTGGAGATGAGCTTCGTCACGCAGGAGGACGTGTTCAACGCGGTCGGTCCGGTGCTCGCGGGCGTGTTCGAGGAATTCGCCGATGGCAAGCGCGTGACGCCAGCGGATGCGTTCCCGCGCATTCCGTACGCCGAAGCGATCGCGAAGTATGGCTCCGACAAGCCGGACCTGCGCAATCCGCTTATCCTGCAAGACGTCAGTGCGCATTTTCGCGGCGCAGGCTTCGGATTGTTCGCCAAGATTCTCGATGCGAACCCGAAGAACGCGGTGTGGGCGGTACCCGCGCCGGGCGGTGGCAATCGCGCGTTCACCGATCGCATGAATGCGTGGGCGCAGAGTGAGGGTCAGCCGGGGCTCGGCAATATCTTCTGGCGTGAAGGCGAAGAAGGCGGCGCGGGGCCGGTGGCGAAAAATATTGGCGTTGAGAAAGCCAATGCCATCCGCGCGCAGATGGGCTTGAAGGTTGGCGATGCGGTTTTCTTCGTGGCCGGCGATCCGAGCGTGTTTTACAAGTTCGCAGGATTGGCGCGGAATAAGGTCGCCGACGAATTGAACCTTTCGGACAAGGATCAGTTCGCGTTCTGCTGGATCGTCGATTTCCCGATGTACGAGTGGAGCGAGGAAGAGAAGCGAATCGACTTCTCCCACAACCCATTCTCGATGCCGAACTACGATCACGAGCAATTCTTGAAACTCGATCCGAACGACCGCGAGACCATCGAGAAGATCACCGCGTTCCAGTACGACATCGTCTGCAACGGCGTGGAGCTAAGTTCGGGCGCGATCCGCAACCACAAGCCGGAGATCATGATCAAGGCGTTCGAGATCGCGGGTTACGGCCGTGACGTGGTCGAGGAAAAGTTCGGCGGCATGCTGAACGCGTT
>DASZWS010000051.1:0-3431 GCA_035546515.1 Vitreimonas sp.
GGCGCCAAGCGCGAGTGAGAACACCGGAATCGTGTTCTGCCCGTACACGCCAAGCCGCTGGCCGTATTGCAGCACTTTGTCCGGGCCGAGCTGATAGGCCACCCGCGCAGTCATGGCGTTGCGCGAGAGTTCCAAGCCACGCCGCAGCGTCGTCGGCCCGAGCCAGTCGTGCTCATAGTTTTCCGGCGACCATTGGCTGCCGTCGCCAGCTTCGATCGACAGCGGACCATCATCCACCAACGTCGCCGGCGTCAGCCCGGCATCGAGCGCGGCCGCGTAAACGATCGGCTTGAATGACGAACCAGGCTGGCGTTGCGCCTGTGTCGCCCGGTTCAGACCGCCCACATCATTGAACGAGTAGCTGCCGATCATCGCCAGCACGCGGCCGGTGTGCGGATCCATCGCCACCAGCGCGCCCTGCAATTCGGGGATTTGCTTCAGCGTGTAGCTGCCGTTGCTGTTGCGCACGACATAGATGATCGCGCCGGCACGCAGCGCGCGCGACGCGTTTTGTCCACGCGACCACTGCGCCGCCCATTGCGTATCGTCAGGTGAAAGCCGGCCGGTCGCGCCCGTCTCATCGGTAACCGTCGTCGTGCCGCTAGCAACGCGCGTGACCATCGCACGGCGCCAATCAGACAGCACCGGGACCGCACGCGCCCGCACCAGCTGAGCCGGCACGTTGCTGCTCGGATCGCCTGAGCCGATCGGGCCGCGCCAGGCGTGGCGGCGATCGTAGGCTTCAAGGCCGGACCGCAACGCCCGCGCGGCGATCAGCTGGTAACCGGTGTTTAGCGTCGAGCGGATCGAGAGGCCGCCATCATACAGCGCCTGTTCGCCGTACTGCGCCTGTACCTGGCGCCGAATTTCTTCGACATATTGCGAAGCCGCGACGTACTGATCGCCGGCAAGTCGGTCATGCGTAACGATCTGCTCGTTGTGCGCGGCCGTGGCTTGCGCCTGGGTGATGAAGCCACGCTCCACCATGTTGTGCAGGACGTAATCCCGCCGCGCCAAAGCGCGCGCCAAGCCGCGCGGTTCACGCGGATCGTAATTGCCCGGCCCCTTCGGCAGCACCGCCAGGAAGGACGCTTCGCCGAGCGTCAGTTCGCTGAGCGGCTTATCGAAATAGTTGAGCGCCGCCGCAGCGACGCCAAACGCATGATTGCCGAGATAGATCTGGTTCAAATAGAGTTCGAGGATGCGGTCTTTATCCAGCACCTTCTCAACGCGTTGCGCCAACACCGCTTCGCGGATTTTGCGATAGACGTTACGCTCACGGCCCGTGAGCATGTTACCCGCGACCTGCTGGGTGATCGTCGACGCGCCTTCCAGACGCCGCCCACGCAACACGTTGAGCACGTTTGTCAGCATGGCCCGGGTCAAGCCCTGATAGTCGACGCCAGAGTGTTCGAAGAAGTGCTGGTCTTCCGCCGAGATGAAGGCGTTCTTCACATTGTCGGGGATTTGTTCGATCGGCACGAACACGCGTTGCTCGCGCGCAAACTCGGCCACCAGGGCGCCATCACCAGCGTGCACGCGGCTCGTCACCGGCGGCACGTAGTGTTCCAGCTCTTCCAAGCTCGGCAAGCCTTGCAGCGCCGCAAACAGGAAGCCACCGATGGCAAGGACGATGACGCCCGCGCCGATACCAATGCCGATCAGAACTTTTCGCAGCATAGCGCCCCACTTCCGTGCGCTTGTTGTCAGGATGCGCCCGGCCTCGCGTCGTAATGCGGCGCGATTAAGGCCAGGACTGGCATCGCGTGCACCGGTGCTGATTAGCCTAAGATTCGCGTAGTTTTTAGGGCCGTTTGACGCGGTTTAGGCGCGCGGCATGACAAAATAGTCGTCCACCGCCTTGGCCATGGCGCCGGCGATCGCCTGGCGCTGGCGCGGGTCCGACAGCCTGTGCTCATCGGCGACATTGCTGAGGAAGCCCGTCTCCACCAGCACCGCCGGCACGTCCGGCGCGAGCAGGACAAAAAAGCCTGCGTTACGCGGCGATTGGGACAGAAGCGGCGATACTTGCGCCAGGTTCGGGATCACCTTCTCGGCGAATTGCGTGGAGCGGTTGGTCGTTTCGCGCTGCGTCAGGTCGAGCAAAATATCGCTGATCACGCTGCGGCGCGGAGCGTCGCCCAAGTCCAAATCCCAGTTTTGCGCGGCCGCAATGTTCTGGGCGCGCGTCGCGCCGTGATCGGACAGCGTGTACACGGTGGCGCCGGTGGCGCCGTGATTTGGGCTGGAATCGGCGTGAATAGAGATGAATAGGTCAGCGTTCTGCTGCCGCGCAAAGCGCACGCGATCTTCCAGCGGAATGAATGTGTCCGCGTCGCGCGTCATCGCCACGCGATAGCGGCCGCCCTGTTCGAGCGCGTCGCGCAGCTGCAAGCCGGCGTCGAGTACGACATCCTTCTCGCGCACGCCCGTGAGCCCGATCGCGCCGGGATCGTGACCGCCGTGGCCCGGATCGAGCACGATAGTCTTGCGCCGCCAGGCATCGCCGTCGAGCCGGAGCGGCGCGGGTGCGACGGCCGCCGACGCCATCTGCATATTTGAGGCGAGATCAAAGCTGATCGCACCGGTACGGCCCACCTCCTCTCGCACCAGGCGCGCGGGCGCATCGAGGTCGAGAACCAGTCGGCAGGCGCCGTCTGGGCGCGGCGCGTAACGGTACCGGCGTACGACCCCGGCGCCTGGGCCCTCGCCAGCCTGCCCGCCTTGCGGCAGCATCCAGGTGGCATTGGCCACGTCGACCACAAACCGGTCGGGCGCGCTCAGGAAAAATGAAGTCGGCACGGCAGGCCGGTCCAGGCCCAAGGTGAGACGCACGGTCGAGCCGGCGCTTTCCAGCCCAACGCGGCGCACGGCGGCGGGCGCGGACGCCCAGGCGTTGCGGCTCAGCGCAAGACCACAAAGGGCGGTCGCGCCAAACAGAGCGAAGGATCGGCGGGAGACGTTCATCAAGTGGGCAAATTTAACCCACCTCGTTTGCTATCCGGTTGAAAAGGAAGGTGAACGCAGAACTAACCACAGTCGAAAAGCAGCTGCGCGTCGCCTATAAAGCCACGATAATAGTGGGGTTGAATACCGGCGCCCGGCGCTTCCTTTTATCAACCAAATCGTGCAAAGGTCCCCTATCGCCGCGCGCGCCTGGAGGGGTCCGACCCCGAAGAGCGACCGGCGCGCTCCCGCTCAAGGGGATTGGTCATTGTCCCGCGGTGCGCACTCAAAGCGCCCGATCCCGGACCCCACATCCTCAGCCGGAGCGTAAGCGCTGTCTGAATAGGCCGCGCCGCTTGGAGCCGCTTATGATCGTTTTTCCCAACGTTTTGAACGCCGAAGGCCCTCGGGCCTCCGTGCGCACAGCGTTGGCTGGCGATCGCCTTTTCAAATCACGCCGCCCCGCCGCCGCTCGACTTTCTGAG
>DASZWS010000052.1:0-3551 GCA_035546515.1 Vitreimonas sp.
TACGCGGTGGATCTAAGCCAGGTCGCGTAGCGTGTGGGCGAGGCTTTGCCTGCAAACACGCCCGAGACCGTACGGCGCATGGGAAATCCTGTACGCGGAGCCGGGAAAAAACGATCGCTTACGGGGCGCGTGTGACGCGCAGGCGGTGCACAAGCATCGCCATTGAGAACGACCCTCGGCGCTTCCTACGCGCCCCGTCCTCCCATTGGGGAGGCAGAATGACGCGCCGCTCGCGAAGCCAGTCTTCGCGGGAAATATTGGCGTGGGAGGTTGCTGGTGCCACGGGAGAGGATTGAACTCTCGACCTCACCCTTACCAAGGGTGCGCTCTACCACTGAGCTACCGCGGCCGAACCAGGAAGCGGGGCTTCTAGCCCGCGTCGCCCGGCCTGGGAAGATGGCCTTTGCCGGCGAAATCAGGGTTTGGCGGCGCTCTCTTGTGGAGGGCTGGTCTGCGCTGGCGGCTTTGGCGCACGATCCCGTGCACAACCACGTCGGCGACTGCCGAGATTTGCGTCCGCGGCGCGATGAGCGATCATGGTCTTGAATACGAAGCTCGGAACATCGAAAGTGCGCTAGGTTGATGACGCGATGGCCGCCAAAAACCCCACCGACAGCAGAGAAAAGCGTCTGGCCGAGGCCTTGAAGCGCAACATCGCACGACGGAAAGCTGCGCAGGCGCCGTCCAAGCCATCCAAGCCTGAAAAGTAGCCGGTCAGCTTCCCGCTTCGCCTTGCTTACGCCGCGGCGGACCCCCATAAACCGGCTCGCGGGGCGCGGGATTCGCGAAAGAGTTACATGGATCGTATCGCCATTACGGGCGGCGCGCCGCTTCAAGGAACCATTCCAATTTACGGCGCCAAAAACTCGGCGCTGAAGCTGCAAGCGGCGGCGCTGCTCTCGGCCGAGCCATTGATGCTCGAGAACATGCCCGATCTCGCAGATACCCGCTTCATGGCGGAGTTGCTCAAGACGCTGGGCGTGGACGTCACCTGGATCAAGGAGATGCGGGCGCTTCGCCTGCACGCCGCCGAGGTGACCTCGACCATCGCGCCCTACGATCAGGTGCGGAAGATGCGCGCCTCGTTCAACGTGCTGGGTCCGCTGCTGGCGCGGGCTGGGCACGCGACTGTGTCGCTGCCCGGCGGGTGCGCCATTGGCGCGCGGCCCGTCGATCTGCACCTCAAGGCGTTCGAGGCCATGGGCGCCGATATCGTCATTGAGCAAGGCTACGTGAAGGCCGCGGCGCTGCGCGGACTGAAGGGCGCGGACATCGAGTTTCCATTCGTCTCCGTCGGCGCCACCGAACACACGATGTTGGCGGCCGTGCTGGCGAAGGGCGACACCGTCCTGCGCAACGTCGCGCGGGAGCCCGAGATCGTCGACCTCGCTGAGTGCTTGAATGCCATGGGCGCGCGTGTGGAGGGCGCCGGCGAAAGCGAGATCCGCATCCAAGGCGTGGCGGCGCTGCACAGCGCCAAGCACAGCGTGGTGGCGGATCGCATCGAAGCTGGCACCTACGCGATCGCCGCCGCCGCTGCCGGCGGCGACGTGCTGTTGCAGGGTGCACGGTTCGAACACCTGGGTGCAGTGCTTAAGTTCCTCCGCTCCGCCGGCGCGACCGTTGAGGCAGTCGGGCCCGGCCTGCGCATTCGCCGCGCCAAAGGGCGTCTCGCGCCGGTGGATTTTGAAACCGCGCCTTTCCCGGAATTCCCGACAGACGTGCAAGCTCAAGCCATGGCCTTGATGACTATGGCCGATGGTGAAAGCCGCATCCGCGAGACGATTTTTGAAAACCGTTTCATGCACGCGCCGGAGTTGGCGCGTCTCGGCGCTCAGATCGCCGTGCACGGCAACGAAGCGGTGGTCACCGGCGTGCCCAAACTCGTCGGCGCACCCGTGATGGCGACGGATCTGCGCGCCTCGGTGAGCTTGGTGGTCGCCGGCCTGGCCGCAGAGGGCGAAACCGTCGTCAACCGCGTTTACCATCTGGATCGCGGCTTCGAGAAACTTGAAGCAAAACTCGCCGCCTGCGGCGCGCAGATTGCGCGGCAAAAAGAGGATTAGCGGCGTAGCGATGAGTGAGGGGCTGAAGCTCTTGGCGGAAGACGCCGCCGACTTGGACATCATTGCCGCGGCCGCACAGGACGCGCTACTGCGCGTGCGCGACATCAGTTTCGATAAAAAGGCGCGGCGGTTCGCGGCGTTCATCAACAGGTTTCGTTGGGAGGCCGCTGGCGAGACGGGCCCGTTTGAGCGCATCCGTTCTGCGTTGTCGTTTGAAAGCGTACTCGCCGCGAGAAGCCGCAACGTGCGCCATGAAGCGCCTGAAGCGCTCGCCGCCATCTTATCGATCTCATTCGTGCCGGACCCCGAGCCTCCGAGCGGGATGGTTAGCCTCTTGTTGGCGGGCGGCGGCGAGATTGTGCTTGAGGTCGAATGCCTTGACGCGCTGTTGCTGGATGTCGGCCCTGCGTGGCCGACGCCGCGTCGGCCAGATCACGAAAAAGCATGAGTGGTGGGTGATCGCGATCGCCTCCTCGACGTGACGCTTGATGAAGACGCGCTCGCGCCGGCGTCGGCGAACGCTGAACAGGAGCGCCGTATCGCGCTCTTTGACCTGAAGGAATCGAACGCGTTTGCCGTCGTCGGCGTTGATCGCGGTCCGTATCAACTGATGCTCGCGCCTGCGGACGGCCGTCTCGCTTTTGATGTGCTCGACGCCGCGGGCGCGCGTGTGTGCCAGCACCACATGTCGCTCTCGCCGTTGCGCAAGTTGATCAAGGACTACGCGCTGATTTGCGAAAGCTATTACGCCGCCATCCGTGATGCGCCGCCAAGTCAGATCGAAGCCATCGATATGGGACGCCGGGGGCTACATAACGAAGGCGGGGAAATTTTGAAGAAGGCGCTGGATGCGCACTTCGCAATTGACGCCGAAACCGCGCGGCGCCTCTTCACGCTCATCTGCGCGTTGCACGTCAGGGCCTGACCTCGATGCAGGGGTACGCCGCCTTGCCGGCTTCGGTGCTGTTTGTCTGCACCCACAACAGCATCCGCTCACCGATGGCGGCTGAACTGACACGATTGCGGTTCGGCCCGTTGATCGAGGTCGACAGCGCCGGTGTGCGGCCCGTGGACGAGGTGAGCTACATGGCCGCCGCCGTGATCGACGAGTTTGGCGGCGATATCTCCAAATGGCGGCCAAAGGGGCTTGAGTGGTTCGCTGAAAACGAGGTTTCCCCCTTTGAGCTTATCGTCTCGCTGAGCCCCGAGGCGCACCACCGCGTGCTCAATCTGCTCCCGGGCTTAGGTGCGGAGGCGGAGTATTGGCCCACGTTTGACCCCTCCCTGGCGGAAGGGTCGCGCGAACAGATGCTTATGGAGTATCGAGCGGTCCGTGATGGGCTTGACCGGCGGATCGCCGAACGTTTCGCGCGACCGTCGACGGGCTAGGTTTCGACGCCTATAAGGCCCGCGCGAGTCCTTTGGAGAGAGAATGCCGAAAGAAGAATTGCTGGAATTTGCCGGAACAGTGATCGAACTGCTGCC
>DASZWS010000053.1:0-2014 GCA_035546515.1 Vitreimonas sp.
CGAAGCCGCTGGTTTGCCCGTGTTTAACACGCCGGAGGTGGTGCGCTGGAATTTCCGCAAGACGTACCTGAAAGAGCTTGGGCCGTCGGCGATTGAGACCGTTTGGGTCGACAAGGTCGAGCCGCACGTGGTGGCGCAAGCATTCGACACGCTGGATGCGACGGAGATCGTGCTGAAGCCGCAAGTGGGTGCAGGTTCCATCGATACGGTGCGGCTTAAACGAAACGCGTGGAGCGATGCCGATTTGTTGCGCGCGCCCAAAGGCGCGGCGATGATTCAACCCTATTTGTCGGCGATCGAGACGGAAGGGGAGCGCTCGCTGTTTTGGTTCGGCGGTGTGTATTCGCACGCAATCCGAAAGGTGCCCGCCAACGGCGACTGGCGCGCAAATATTCCCGGCCAGACGCGCTTTGTCGCGGAGGCGCCGCCGGCAGCGGCGATGGCGGCCGCCGAATCCGTGCGCGCGCGGTCGCCAAAGGATCTGTTGTATGTGCGCATCGATCTGGTCCTTGGCGATGATGGCCAGTGGCGGGTGATCGAGATCGAGGCAATCGAGCCTTACCTCTTCCTGGATTTCGCGCCGGAAGGCGCGCGCGCTTTGGTCGGCGCGATCGCCAAAGTCTTAGGCTGATAGAGGCAGATGTCCGCGATCACGCAGCGCGGGCATTCCGGTTTGCGCGCCAGACACACGTAACGGCCGTGCAGGATGAGCCAATGATGCGCGCCGTGAAGGTACTTTTGCGGCGTGATTTTCATCAGCTGGGCTTCAACCTCGGCCGGCGTCTGGCCGTCGGCGAGGCCGGTGCGGTTGGCGACGCGGAAGACATGCGTGTCGACTGCAATCGTGCCCTCGCCAAAGATTTCCATCAGCACCACGTTCGCGGTCTTGCGGCCGACGCCGGGGAGGGCTTCGAGGGCGTCGCGGTCGTGCGGGACTTTGCTTCCATGCTTTTCGATCAGCTCTTTTGAAAGCGCGATGACGTTTTTGGCCTTGTTGCGCCAAAGACCGATTGTTTGGATGCGTTTGCCGAGCGCGGTCTCGCCAAGCTTCACCATTTTCTCCGGTGTATCGACCGTCTTGAACAAGTCGCGTGTGGCGCGGTTGACGCCCGCGTCAGTGGCTTGGGCCGAGAGCACCACGGCCACCAAGAGAGTGTAGGGATTGACGTACTCCAGCTCAGTCTTCGGGTCCGGGCGGACGGCGGCGAGGCGCTCGTAAAGCTGTTCTGCTTTGGCTTTGGTCAGGCGTTTGGCCACGTGTCAGCGTCCCTTGGCGGCGGCGAAGATTGGGCTAGTGTTTACGGCCATGGCGCCACGATGGGAACGCGCGGCCGGGCCGCCGATGCTTGAGGGCAAAGTTTATCTCGATACGGAGTTGCGCCCGTATCGGAGCCTGAGTGCACAAGCGTTCAAACTGATGCTGATCGCGGTGATCGCCATCAATGCGGTCGTGGGCGTTGTGTTTATGCTGCATGGTGCGGCCCCGGTGGCGGGGTTCTGCGGGCTCGATGTGCTGGCGTTGTGGATCGCATTTCGTGTGAACTATCGCGCGGCGCGCCAAGTGGAGCGGGTGCGGCTGACACCGCTTGCCATGCACATAGAGCGGCGGGACCCGCGCGGGCGGGCGAAACATTGGGTGCTGAACCCGGTGTGGGCGCGGGTGCAGCAGGAAAGCGTCGGCGTTTCAGTGTGGAGCGGCGGGCAGGCGCTGACCATTGGCGCGTTCCTTCCGCCGGAGCAGCGCGCGGAATTCGCCAAGACGCTCGGCGCCGCGCTCTATCGTGCGAAACGGGGCTCTTAAAGCTCAAGCACGTCTTTCATGGAGTAGAGGCCGGGTGATTTGCTTGCGGCCCAAGCAGCGGCGGCGAGGGCGCCATCGGCGAAGAGCGCACGATCGAGGGCTTTGTGCGAAAGCATTAATGTTTCGCGCGCGCTGGCGAAAAGCACATCGTGCTCGCCGATGACGTCGCCAGTGCGGATGGAGTCGATCTTGATCTCGCTGGCGGCGCGGCGG
>DASZWS010000054.1:0-4652 GCA_035546515.1 Vitreimonas sp.
CATCGGTTTGCGGCGCAATCTCGATCGGACCATCGCGCACCTCCAGCATTGCCGTCTTGTCACCAGTCGCCGGCTCGCCGGATGCCTCAAAGTGAATGTCGTGATGCGAGCCATCGCAATACGGCTTGTTTTTCGAGGCGCCGCACCGGCACAGCGTCGCGCGATAGCCGATGGATTCACCGTCGATGCGCAGGTCGCCGCGAAACGCGTTCGGCCCATCCTGCAACGTGCGGATAAGGTTCACCGGCGGCGCCTGCTCGCCCGGTGCGCCATCCTTGCGCACGTACTGAATGGCGCCAGATGGGCAATTGCGCGCTACTGCCGCCAACTCTTCCACATCCATGTCGTCCGGATGGATCCACGGTCCCTCGACATTGGCGAGGAACACGTGCGGCGCTTGCGTGACGCAGAAGCGCGAGTGGATGCAAAGTTTGGTATGGAAGTTGATGTCGAGGTTCCTGCCCTCGACGTGCTCCACGCCGTCCTGGACACTGCTTGCCGCCGGCGTCGGCGCCGCGCTGGTCGGAGGCGGCGTCGGCGCGACAGGCGCATCGTCCTGTATTGCCGCAAACTTCTGCGCTCGCACCGCCAACGCCTTCAACAAGCCAGCAGCGCGCGCCAGCCTCTGATCGTTTTGATCCAAGCGTTCGGCGCCGCGGGCCAGTTCGGCCATCCGTTCCACGAAGAAGCGCCGCGTGCTGGCGCCGCGCGGCAACGGCGCTGAATCCCGTAGCGCCGTGAACGACACGCCGGCGTTGCAGTTTGGGTTGTCTTTACCGGCGGGACGGCGCGCTGCGCTTTCGCCCAGCATTGTCATCGCCTTCATCAAGTCGATGCCGAGATCGACCGCCAGGTTCTTCTCGGCGTGCGGGCTCGGCACAACGTAGGCGGAGCCGATCAAGCGCAACATCAGCTGGTAGCAGGAATTAGCGATGTCGACGACGGCGCTGGCCATCGGATCATCAATCCACACATGGCCCTCCGGCGTCGGCGGCCGGCGCAAGACCGGATTGTGCGCCGCCGGAAACGCCGGCGTGAACCTCGGGTTCTTCGCCTTCAGCGCGGCGAGTTCTTCACGCATCGCCACGAAGCGGCAAAAGTGCGAGTCCGGATGTTCGGCGCTGGCGCCCTCGCCCTGGGTGACGATCGCTTCGCACGCCGCCAGCGCGGTTTTGGAACAGAGCACCGGCTTGGCGCCGCCCAGATCAATCTCGTTGGGTGACAATTGCAACGCAGGGTCGCCGCAGAACAATTGCTTTTCGCCGAGCTTGTCGGCCATCACCCGCAACCCGGTTTCCAGAACCTCGTAAAACTCGCCAACCGTCTCGTAGTCGATCGGCATCGGCGTCAGTTTTGGCGAGGCTGGCGCGCGTTTGAATGCGGGCGGCGGATCAAAACCGTCGCCGTCCAGCTCTTGTGACGATTTCGGCCGTTCCAGATGGATAAAATGCTGCAGCACGTCGGCATTGAACGGCGCCAGCTTCACGACGATGCCCGCGGGCAGATACCCCGGCGACAGCGGAAAGTTCGTCCGCCCAAACCGCGGCACGCCGCCGACGGCAGCCGTGATGTTCCACACCGCCGCCAAATGGCCCATCTCATCGATGGCGACATCCAAGATCGTTCGCTTCCAGCGCGCTACCGCCGCCGCCTCTTCAGCGCTTAGCCCCTCGCCCTCGCCATCCTTCAAACTGAACGCGGCGTACAGGTACGTGCACATAAGATTGTGCTCGACCTCAGCCGCCTCATAGAGCGAATGAATCAGCTGCTCGCGCGTGGGCGTGACGATTGCGGTGGCCATGGACGCGACTGTAGCCCCGTCCTGGCCGAACCGAAACCCGACTGCTCCAACTTCCCGTCACGCTGCCTGCTGCTTGAACAGCTCATCCATGCGCGTGTAGCTGAATTCCATGCCGTCGGTCATGCCGGTGGCGACCGCGCCGTCGCGCGCCTCTTTGGAGGCGAACCTCATCGTGCACACCAAAGTGGTGACGCCGTTCTGCTCGCTGAGGTCGAGCCCCACATTGCAGGGATCGTCAACGGGCATCGAACTGCCCACGTCGCCTGGATCGTAATACTGATCATGCGCCAGCCGCGACGGCGCGTTCACTTCGGTAAAGACGCCATAGAATCCGAACTGCTTGCCGTCTTCCTGGTTCTTCCATTGCCACTTGTATTTGCCGCCGACACGCAAATCCATGTCACACACGGGCATGTCCCAGCCGGTGTAGCCGAGCCACTTTCGCATCAGCTCCGGCTTGGTGTGCGCATCGTACACAAGCTGAGACGGCGCATTGAATTGGCGCGTGACGCGAACTTCACGATCGCTCGGCAAACTAACCTGTGCTGGCGCTGGCATTGACTTCTCTCCTTGGCATTTCTGACGTTCGTTCAAGCGACGAACGGTCTCCCACTCTCGCCGGCAGCTCGGCGCTATTTCTTTCTGCGTTTTGCTTTTCGCCGCGGCTTCTGCTCATCGAGCAAAGTCTCGAGCAAGCTGTCCAAGCGCGCATAGTTGCACTCCCAGAATTCGCGGTAGCGTTCGAGCCATTCGTTGGCGGCTTCCAGCGGCTCAGCCTCGATGCGGCACGGCCGCTTCTGCCCGTCGCGGCCTTTGCTGATAAGGCCCGCATTCTCGAGCACGCGCAGATGCTTAGAAATCGCCGGCTGGCTCATCGCGAACGGCGCTGCGAGTTCGAGAACCGAGGCTTCCCCTTCGGCCAGCCGCGCCAGGATGGCCCGTCGGGTCGGGTCGGCGAGAGCCGAGAAGGTCGCGTCCAGGTTCATTCATAACCATTCAGTTATATTCGTCCGTGGTTATATATCGGACCATGCCCCGGTCAAGCTCTTTTTCGCAGCCTGGCGCCGCGCTCCGAACCCACAGCGTCCACTGCTGGCCCAGCTTTGCGAGTTGCGGCAGACTCCGACGCGTGAAGCCGTTCACGCCAGAAGACCTGATCGACTGCTACCGCCGCGGCGTGTTTCCGATGGCGGAGAGCCGCGACGACGACGGCTTCTTCATCGTCGATCCGGAGTGGCGATGCATCTTTCCGCTCGACAAGTTCCATGTCCCGCGGCGGCTCGCGCGCAGGCTGCGACACGGGACTTTCTCCTTCACGGTGGACCGCGACTTCGCCGCCGTTATCGACGGCTGCGCCGCACCCGGCAGACAGCGCGAGGACACCTGGATCAATCCGGACATCCGCGCGCTCTATCT
This sequence comes from Vitreimonas sp., assembly GCA_035546515.1. Taxonomy (GTDB): domain Bacteria; phylum Pseudomonadota; class Alphaproteobacteria; order Caulobacterales; family Aquidulcibacteraceae; genus Vitreimonas. Next base: position 3,218 of record DASZWS010000054.1, read on the forward strand.
GCAAATGCACAGCCGCGGCCTCGCGCACAGCGTCGAAGCACGGATCGACGGCCAACTCGCGGGCGGTCTCTACGGCGTCTCGCTCGGCGGCGCCTTCTTCGGCGAAAGCATGTTCTCAACCGCGACCGACGCCAGCAAGGCCGCGCTGGTGCATCTCGCCGCGCGCCTCAAATTCGGCGGCTACAAATTGCTCGATGCCCAATTCACGACGCCGCATCTGGAGCAATTCGGCGCGCAAACCCTGCCGCGCCGAATCTTCCACGCGCTGCTGGGGGCGGCGCTTGAGAGGAACGCAGATTTCAAAGCGCTGCCGGAGGCAACGCCGGGCGTCGACCTGCTAGCTATCCTGATGCGCGATACGCTCTAGCCCGCCCATATACGGTCGCAAAACGTTCGGCACCACGATTGAGCCATCCGCCTGCTGATAGTTCTCCATCACCGCCACCAGCGTGCGGCCAACCGCGAGTCCCGACCCGTTCAGCGTGTGCACAAACTCGGTGCGACCTTCCTTGTTGCGGAAACGCGCGTTCATGCGCCGCGCCTGAAACGCACCGCAATTCGAGCACGAGCTGATTTCGCGATACTTGCCTTGGCTCGGCAGCCAGACTTCGATGTCGTAGGTTTTTTGGGCCGAAAAGCCCATGTCGCCCGCACAGAGCAGCATGGTGCGGAACGGCAGTTCGAGCCGCTTCAGCACTTCCTCCGCGCACGCGGTCATGCGCTCGTGCTCTTCCTCAGAGTGCTCCGGCGCCACGATCGACACCATCTCGACTTTGCGGAATTGGTGCTGACGGATCATGCCGCGCGTATCCTTCCCCGCCGCGCCTGCTTCCTTACGAAAGCACGCGGTGTCCGCCGTAAAGCGAAACGGCAACGCCGCCTCCTCCAAGATTTGTTCACGCACCAAATTGGTGAGGGCCACCTCCGCAGTGGGAATGAGCCAGCGACCATCCGTCGTGGCAAACTGATCCTCCGCAAATTTCGGGAGTTGCGCAGTGCCGAACATCGTCTGATCACCCACCAACAAAGGCGGGCTCACTTCGGTGTAGCCGTTCGTTCCGGTGTGCAGGTCGAGCATGAAGCTCGCCAGCGCACGCTCCATGCGTGCGAGCCCCGCCTTCAGCGCCACGAAGCGCGCGCCAGACATGCGGGCGGCCGCTTCGAAATCCATCATGCCCAAGGCTTCGCCCAGCGTGACGTGATCGGCGGAGAGTTCCACCGGCGGCGGATCGGCGCCCGGCTTCTTCCACCAGCGGCGCTCTTCGATATTATCGTTCTCGTCGGCGCCGGCGGGCACGTCGATCGCGGGAATGTTTGGCAGCGATGCGAGGATATCGTCGCGCTCTTTCTGCGCCTTCGCCTCTTCCGCGCTCGCTTCCTCGATCTTCGTCTTGAGCGCGGCGACTTCGGCCATCAGCGCACTCGCACGCGCTTC
>DASZWS010000055.1:0-8817 GCA_035546515.1 Vitreimonas sp.
CGCCACTGCGTGCCTAGAAGAAGCTGCACAACCGGGGAGTAACAAGGAAAATGACAACCGCTGATGATGTCCTGAAGCTGATCAAGGATAAGGAAGTCCAATTCGTCGATCTGCGCTTCAACGATCTGCGCGGGAAGATGCAACACGTCACGTTCGATGTGGACATGGTCGACAAGGACATGTTCTCCGAAGGCACCATGTTCGACGGCTCGTCGATCGCCGGCTGGAAAGCGATCAACGAGAGCGACATGGTCATGCGCCCTGATCCCGAAGGCGCGCACATCGATCCGTTCTATCAGCAGACCACACTGGCGCTTTTCTGCGACATTCTGGAGCCCGGCACGCTGCAGCCCTATTCGCGTTGCCCGCGTGGCATCGCTAAGAAGGCCGAGGCCTACGTGAAGTCCTCGGGCGTCGGCGACGTCGCCTATTTCGGTCCAGAAGCTGAGTTCTTCGTGTTCGACGACGTGCGCTGGTCGACCGACCCGAACAACACAGGCTACTCGTTCGATTCAACCGAATTGCCGTTCAACACCGGCAGAGCCTACGAAGGCGGCAACCTCGGTCACCGCCCCGGCCCGAAGGGCGGCTACTTCCCAGTGCCGCCGATCGACAGCCTGCAAGATATGCGTGGCGAGATGCTCGAAATCATGGGCCAACTCGGCATGCGCCCTGAGAAGCATCACCACGAGGTCGCGCCGGCGCAGCACGAACTCGGCCTCAAGTTCAATACGTTGACCAAAATGGCCGACAACATGAACTTGTACAAATACATCATACATCAGGTCGCCGCGTCATATGGCAAGTCCGCGACGTTCATGCCGAAGCCCTATTTCAAAGACAACGGCTCGGGCATGCACGTACACCAGTCAATCTGGAAAGGTGAGAAGAACACCTTCGCGGGCGATCGCTACGCCGATCTCTCCGATACGTGCCTCTACTACATCGGCGGCATCATCAAGCATGCCAAGGCGATCAACGCGTTCGCCAACTCCACGACGAACTCGTACAAGCGCCTGGTGCCGGGTTATGAAGCGCCGGTGCTGCTCGCCTACTCGGCGCGCAACCGCTCGGCCTCGTGCCGCATCCCGCACGGAACAGGCGCGAAAGCCAAGCGCGTGGAAGTTCGCTTCCCCGACCCGGCCGGCAACATGTACCTCACCTACACGGCGCTGCTGATGGCCGGCCTCGACGGCATCGCCAACAAGATCCATCCCGGCGATCCCCTCGACAAGAACCTCTACGATCTGCCGCCGGAAGAGCTGAAGGACGTGCCAACCGTGTGCTCGTCACTCGGCCAGGCGCTGAAGTCTCTGGACGCCGACCGCACGTTCCTGACCAAAGGCAACGTCATGACCGACGACGTCATCGACGCTTACATCGCCCTGAAGGAAGAAGAACTTGACCGCTTCAACACGCATCCGCACCCGGTCGAATTCGACATGTACTACAAGGCGTAGTTCACAAAACCCTGTGCAGTGAGACTGGGCCGGAGAGCGATCTCCGGCCCTTTTGTTTTGGCGCGCCTGCCATTAAATTTTCAGCATGACCAGACATGCAACGTGCCAATGTGGCGACCTCACCATCAGCGCTGAAGGCGAGCCAGAATCGGTCGTAGTTTGCAATTGCCGCGATTGCCAACGCCGTAGCGGTTCACCGTTTGGCGAAGGCGCTTATTACGGGCGCGAGATGCTCACCATGCGCGGCGAGGCGCGCGAGTACCTACGCGCCACGGATGCAGGCAACATCTTCCACACCTTCTTTTGTCCGCGCTGCGGGACCTCGCTCTACTTCTTCAGTTCACGCGATCCCGCTCGCATTGGCGTGGCTGTAGGCGCCTTCGCTGACCCCGACTTTCCGGCCCCACATCGCACCGTCTTCGACGAGAGCAAACATTCTTGGATCGCGTTTCCACAAGACGTGCCAGGTTTCGCACGCGGCCGCGACGGTGCGCGATCACGGTAAAAAAAGGGCCGGAGACTGCTCTCCGGCCCGAGTTTCACACTGCGCGTCAATTAGAAGTTCAGCACGCCAGCGACCGACCAAGTGTCGGCGTCCGCGTCGCTCAACCGCGTGTATTCACCGCGGACGCCCAGCGTCGGCGTCGCGTTCCATTGCACGCCGGCGCCGTAGCCTAGGCCCTCGCCGTCGCTGTCAGTCGCGCCATTGCGGCCGTCGATGTGGATCTGCTGATAGCCGACGCGACCAAACACACCCAAATTGCTGGTCACCGGAATGGTGCCGACGCCGTACACGCCCCAAGCGTCATCGAGCTTGCCAAAGTCGCCGCTGTTAGTACCGGCGCTGTATTCGGCTTCGGCGCCGAGGTTCGGCGTGAAGTGGTAGCCGAGCCGACCGGTCACGCCACCCAGATCGCCACGGTCGGTGTCGAAGTGGGTGTAGCCGAGATTGGCGTACCAGTTGTTGCCCATGTCCTGCGCTGACGCAGGCGCCGCCAAACCGGCCATTCCGAGGGCAGCCGCTGCAGCGGCAAAAATTGTCAACTTGTTCATTGTCGTCCGTCTCCTCAATCCGAGCTGCCCCAGCTCAGGTGATGCGAGTGCGAACGGCGCCAATGCGGCAGGGTTTCACCAATCGCTGCAATTGCACTGTCGCAACGAGTACTGTGTTGCGCTGAGGACGCTTAATTCGCCTCAACGGTGTTCGATGTGCGCTTTTGCATGTGAAGTTCCGGCACACATTAACGCGCCCTCATTGCGGCGACGGCGCAAAGCGCCTTAAGGAACCGTCATGGCGCAAGCGCAGAAGAAATCTCCCATGCCCAAATCCGGCGACGGCGACGACAAAAACCTCTGGGACAGCGGGCTATTTGGCGAAAGCGATCCGGCCCCGCCCGCTGCTTCCGGCGGCTACACCGCCAAAGACATCGAAGTGCTCGAAGGCCTGGAGCCAGTACGCAAGCGCCCCGGCATGTATATCGGCGGGGTCGATGAGCGCGCGCTGCACCATCTGTTCGCGGAAGTGCTCGACAATTCCATGGATGAAGCGGTCGCTGGTTTTGCCGATCGCATTGAGGTGGAACTTGAGGCGGATGGCACGCTGCGCGTCACCGACAACGGTCGCGGCATGCCGGTCGATCCGCACCCGAAGTTTCCAAAAAAGTCGGCGCTCGAAATTATCATGACGGTGCTGCATGCGGGCGGCAAATTTTCCGACAAAGTCTATCACACGTCGGGCGGGCTGCATGGCGTCGGTGTCTCGGTCGTCAATGCGCTTTCCGACAAGGTGGAAGTCGAAGTTGCGCGCGATCGGAAACTCTATCGCCAAACCTTTTCGCGCGGCACGCCGACATCGAAGCTTGTCGAGGCCGGCCCCGCACACAACCGCCGCGGCACAACCGTGCGCTTTCATCCTGACCCACAGATCTTCGGCGAAGGCGCGGCGTTCAAACCGGCGCGCCTCTTTCAGATGGCGCGCTCGAAGGCCTACCTGCAGCGCGGCGTACAAATTCGCTGGAAGTGCGCGCCGTCGCTGATCAAGGACGACACGCCTGCTGAAGCAGTGCTTCATTTCCCAAACGGGCTCGCGGACTTTTTGGGAGAACTCACCAAGTCAAAGAAGGCTGTCGTCAGCGAGCCTTTCTCCGGGCGCAGCGAAAAGAGCGGACCGCATGGCCGGGTCGAATGGGCGATCACCTGGGTGACGGACGGCTTCGGCGAGGCCGACGGTTTCCTCCGCTCCTACTGCAACACCATCTACACGCCTGACGGCGGCTTCCACGAAGCTGGCTTCCGCGCCGCCATCGCCAAGGGTCTGAAGGCCTACGCGGAACTCAAGAACAACAAGAAGGCGACGCTTATCACGCAGGACGACGTGATGAACACCGGCGCGGCGCTGGTTTCAGTGTTCATTCGCGACCCACAGTTCGAAGGCCAAACCAAAGGCCGCCTAGTTTCAACGGAAGCCGCCAAGATCGTCGAGCAAGCGGTGCGTGATCCCTTCGATCACTGGCTAGCGGCCAACACCAATGAAGCCAACCGCCTGCTGGAATGGTCTATCCAGCAAGCCGAAGATCGCGTGCGACGGCGCAAGGAAAAGGAAGTCTCGCGCCAGAGCGCCACGCGCAAACTGCGGTTGCCGGGCAAGCTCGCCGATTGCTCGCGTGCAGGCGAGAAAGACACCGAGATTTTCCTGGTCGAAGGCGACAGCGCCGGCGGCTCCGCCAAGCAAGCGCGCAATCGCGAGACGCAGGCTATTCTGCCGCTGCGCGGCAAAATCCTGAACGTGGCCTCCGCGGGCGCCGACAAGATGAGCGGCAATCAGGAACTGGCCGATTTGGCGCTGGCGCTGGGCGTCCAGATGGGCGCGAAGTTCAAAACTGACGACCTACGCTACGAACGCGTGATCATTATGACCGATGCCGACGTCGACGGCGCACATATCGCTTCTCTGCTCATTACGTTCTTTCACAAGCAAATGCCCGGCTTGATCCGTGCTGGCCGTCTCTATCTCGCGCTGCCGCCACTCTATCGCATCACAGCAGGCAAGGAGAGCGTCTATGCGCGCGACGACGCGCACAAAGAGGCGCTCGTCAACGGCGAATTCAAGAACAAGAAGGTCGACATTTCACGCTTCAAGGGGTTGGGCGAAATGATGCCCGCGGACTTGAAGGACACCACCATGAATCCCGCCACCCGCACACTCGCGCGCGTGGTGCTGGATGAAAGCGGAGCGCCGGCATTTGAGAATCTGGTCGAAACGCTGATGGGCAAGAAAGCGGAAAAGCGCTTCGACTACATCCAGGAACACGCCAAGTTCGTCGAGGACGTGGACGTTTAGGCTTTAATTGCGCCTCGGCGCATCAATTCGTCTTTTCGGCTATCGAGGTCGCGCACCACGTCATCTGTGATTATGCCACGCCGGTTGTTGACCGCAGCGTACACGGCGCTCAGATAGTCACTTACCGCTCGGTTAAGCGCGGCGTCGTCTTCAAACATGGCGGCGTCGCGCAGCTTACTGACAAGTTCTGGCCGATTGCCACCACCTTTGTTGATTGTAAGCGGCGTACGGCGGCGATCCGAGTTGTATCTTTCGAGCGCCGCGCTCAAGAGAGGGCTCGCCCACGTATCGTTGTGTTCAGATAACCTCTCGCGCGCCGTGAGGACGCCGTTGGCAGCAGACGCGCCACCTGAAGAGGTTGCTGCATTCAGATAGGGCCGCCAAGCGCATTTCAGCACCACTCAAAGTCTCGTTGAGATCGTTCGAGACTTGTGCGCGTATCTCGTCGATGTTGTCCTTGAATTTCGCTACCCCATCGAGCGCGTTCATGAGTTTGTCGGGAGCTTCGTCTAGTGTCCGTTTGATGGCTATCAGCTGAGCCATGTTCGCGTTCAGTATAAGCACCACTGGAAGGGAAATCGCGAAGGCCACAAACGGCCACGCGAGGCCGTTAAGGACCTGCACAAGTAGCTGATCATCCTCGATTCAAGCATTGAGGCTCCAATACAGCGCGGCGAACCCTGCGCCGGCGATTACCAGCCAAAGACGCCTAGTCCCACTCCGATCAGCGCTTTGTTTTCGCTCATCCCCAACCTCCCAGGCGGTACCTACACACCTAACGCCAATTGACTTTTTGCGAAAATCCCCCATTTCAGCGCTGTCCGTTGTGCGCGCCCGAGGGCGTGCTCGCCCTTGCTGGACGCCCTTCCCTCTCAATCCGGAGACGCTGGGCTGAAAGCGCCAACCGCGCGGTCGCCGCTCCATCTCGAAGCGGGCCGCTTTTGTGAGAATAAATGACCTCTGAGACTTCCGCGCCCGAGAGCGCAACGATCACCCAAACTAAAACCTTCGACGATCTTGGCCTTTCGCCCGACACGCTGCGTGCGGTGCACGAAAGCGGGTACAACACGCCGACGCCTATCCAGGCCGCCGCCATTCCCAAAGTGCTGGAAGGGCGAGATGTGTTGGGCATCGCTCAAACCGGCACTGGTAAGACCGCCTCCTTCACGCTGCCGATGATCGACATTCTCGCCGCAGGCCGCGCCCGCGCGCGCATGCCGCGCACGCTGATCCTTGAGCCGACGCGCGAACTGGCGGCGCAAGTCGCCGAGAGCTTCGATAAATACGGCAAATATCAAAAGCTCACCAAAGCGCTGCTGATCGGCGGCGTCTCGTTCGGCGACCAGGACGCACTGTTGGCGCGCGGCGTCGATGTGCTGATCGCTACGCCCGGGCGGCTTTTGGATCACTTCGAGCGCGGCAAGCTCTTGCTGACCGGCGTGCAGGTAATGGTGGTGGATGAAGCCGACCGCATGCTCGACATGGGCTTTATTCCCGACATTGAGCGCATCTTCAAACTGACGCCGTTCACGCGGCAGACACTGTTCTTCTCGGCAACCATGCCGCCGGAAATCACGCGCCTCACACAAGCGTTCCTGCACAATCCGGTACGTGTCGAGGTCGCCAAGCCTGCCAGCACCGCCGACACTATCACGCAGCGCATTGTGCCCCTGCCCGGAAACGACCCACGCACCCGTCGCGCCGCGCTCCGCGCTGTGATGCAGAGCGCCAGCGTCAGGAACGGCATCATCTTCTGCAACCGCAAGACTGACGTCGACGTGGTGGCGCAATCGCTGAAGCGTCACGGCTTCAATGCCGCGCCCATTCACGGAGACTTGGATCAGTCACTCCGCACTAAAACGCTCGACCGCTTCCGCACCGGCGACCTGCAGTTCCTGATCGCATCAGATGTCGCTGCACGCGGCCTGGACATTCCCGATGTCAGCCACGTTTTCAATTACGAGCCGCCGCGCCACGCAGAGGACTACGTGCACCGCATCGGCCGCACAGGCCGCGCCGGCAAACAAGGCGCTTCGTTCACGCTCGTCGGTCCGGGAGACAAAAAGAGCCTCGAAGCGATCGAGAAGCTCACCGGCAAGCCGATCGAAAAGGCGCAGATTGAAGGCGTGCCGGATACGGCGCTCGGCGATCCGCGGGACTCAGGCGGCCGGGGCCGCCGAGCGGAAGAATTGAAGAGCGAGCACAGCAAGCGCCTCTCCGAAAAGAAGGCGCGTCACATGAAGCGCGACCCGGAGCGCGGTGAAGCGAGCACTCAGCCGGTGGCGCAAAAGAGTGAAGCGCCAAAGCAAGAGCGCAAACCCGAAGCTCGTCGTGAACCTAGTCCGCGCGACGCGCTGCGCCGCGAACGCCGCCCGCCCGAGGATGCGCAGAAAGGCGACGTGCAGGGCTTCGGCGACAACACGCCGGCGTTCCTGAAGCGGAAGTAAATCAGGCGAGGCCAGTCGCCTCGTCGAGGCCCAACATCAGGTTCAAGTTCTGCACAGCCGCCCCGCTCGCGCCCTTGCCGAGATTGTCCAGAAGCGCCACCAACCGCGCTTCGGCGTCGTGCCCGAATACAAAGAGCTTCATGCGATTTGTGCCGTTCAGACCTTCCGGGTCGAGCGTCTTCAGCGCCGCCGCTTCTTCGAGCGAGGCCACTTCAACGAAACGCTCGCCGGCATAGTGGGCGCGGATGGCGTCGTGCACCTGCTTCAGAGTCGGTACGGTGGACAGGTTCTGTAACGCCAGCGGCACTTCGACGATCATGCCTTTGTAGTAGCGCCCAACGCTGGGCGTGAAGATCGGCGGACGCGCGAGGCCCGCCTGCACCTGCATTTCCGGAACGTGCTTGTGATGCTGCGTCAGCGCATAAATCCGATACGGCACGCGCGTGTAGGTCGGTGAGCTCTCATCTTCGAATTCAGTGATCATGCTTTTGCCGCCGCCGGAGTAACCGGAGACGGCATTGCAGAAGATTTGCGCACCGCGCTTGACGATGTCGGCGTCCAAGAGCGGCCGCACCAAGCCGATAAACCCGGTGGGATAGCAGCCCGGATTGCTGACGCGCTTCGACGCGGCAATCTTCTCGCGCTGGCCCTTGGCCATCTCCGCAAAGCCATAAGTCCAACCATCGGCCACGCGATGGGCGGTGGATGCGTCGATGATTTTAACATCAGGATTCTCCACGAGCGCCACAGCCTCACGCGCTGCGTCGTCGGGCAGGCAAAGAATCACGGCGTCGACGCTGTTCAGCAGCTTGCGGCGTGCGTCGGCGTCCTTGCGCTTGGCGGGGTCGATCGAGACGAGTTCCAGATCGCGACGGCCTTCGAGCCGCTCGCGGATCTGCAAACCTGTGGTGCCGGCCTCGCCGTCGATGAAAACTTTCGCCATGCGCGTGCTCTTGCCGCAATCTCAGGCGAATGCAAGCGCAGCGGCAGGCGCATCCTCTTCGTCGCTGGCGGGCGCCCTCAGCCTGCGCGTGCGTGGCGCGCGTCTGCGGCGCATCACGCCGCGCGCCCAGCGCCAAATCGCCGGCGCGACACCAGACGTCGCCACGAACGCCGCCGCGACCCACACGCCGACCAATGCATCGAGATAGGCCACCACCTCGCCGGCCATCCACAACGCCATGTCCGCCGGCAACGTCTGCGCCAGCGCCACCATGATCAGCGCGACCGCCAGCACCACGGCAGGCGTCTTGAGCCACATCCATGCGCGCTTCAGGAGCTTGCTCATTCCGGCCTCCGCGTTTTCAGATGGCCGCAGCGGCGCGTCATTCAACGGTGGCGCAGAATATTTTGTACGCGGCTCATTCCGCACGCGGATGAAGCGCGCGCAAGGATAGACCTCCGTAGCGGCAACGCTTAGACGCGAGTTCGGGTGGTTATCGGGAGTGGACCGAATGCTGAACGACCTTTTGGACTTTAAGAAGTTCGTCGCGCCGACGCTGATCCGCATCGTCTATTACATCGGCATTGTCGGCATCGTGCTGATGACACTCGGCATGATCGCCGGTGG
>DASZWS010000056.1:0-8571 GCA_035546515.1 Vitreimonas sp.
AGTCCGCCGCCGCCGATGGCGCCGATGACAGTTTTGACGTTCGGCAGGTCTTCGAGAATTTCGAGCCCCATTGAACCGTGACCGGCGATGAAATTGTGATCGTCGAACGGATGCACCAGCGTGCCGTCCATGCCTGGGAAAGTGTGGGTTTCGAGCGCCGTCCATGCGGTTTCGAACGGCACGGGGATGAGATTGGCGCCGAGGGCGGCCATGCGCTCAAGCTTGGTTTGCGGTGCGGTCTCGATCACCACGACGTGGCAAGGGATGCCAGCGGCGCGAGCGGCATAGGCGACGCCCTGGCCGGCGTTGCCGGCGCTGATGGTCCAGACGCCGCGCTTTTTTTCTTCGTCCGAAAGCATCGCCACGGCGTTGGCGGCGCCGCGGATTTTGTAGGCGTTGGTCGGCTGCAGGTTCTCGAGCTTGAGGTAAATCTCCGGGCTGCCCTTGGGCAGATCAAGTTTCACCAAAGGCGTACGCAGCACGATCGGCTTGATCCGCTCACGCGCGGCCTCGATCTCGGCGAGGGTGATGGGGCGGACCGGCGGCAAGTTCGACATGCGGGCTTCTTACGCTGGCGCGCATCAAAGAGTAAGAGCGACGCCATGCGCTTTATCGACAAAGACGAAATCGCCCGCAGGCTCACCTACGAACGCTGCATCCCCATCGTCCGCGAGGCGATGATTGCGTTCTCCAAGGGCGAGACCAAGCAGCTGCTGCGCTCGATCATCACGCTGAAAGAAGGGCGGCTGTTTGGCGTCATGCCCGGCGCGATGGGTGCGGAGGCGCCGTTCGGGGCCAAGCTCATCTCCGTTTTTAAGGAGAACTTCGCCAAGGGCGTGCAGTCGCATCAAGGTGTGGTGGTGCTGTTCGATCCGGACACAGGTGCGCCGGTGTGCGTGTTGCACGCGGGCGAGATCACCGCGATCCGCACCGCGGCGGCAAGCGCGGTGGCGACGGACGCACTGGCGCGCAAGGACGCCAAGCGGTTGGCGATTCTGGGATATGGCGAGCAGGCGGGGACGCATGCGCGCGCCATCGGTAAGGTGCGGGAGTTGGAGGCGATCACGGTTTGGGGGCGTTCGCCGGAGCGGGCGGCAGCGTTTGCGGCGAAGACTGAGCGTGAGTTAGGCGTTGCGGTGATCGTGGCGCCGAGTGCGCGGGTGTGCGTCGCCGACGCAGATGTCGTCTGCACAGTGACCGGTGCGGCGGAGCCGGTGCTGGAGGGCAAGTGGCTGCGGCCGGGCACGCACATCAACATTGTTGGCTCGAGCTACGCGGGCCCGGCGGAAGTGGATAACGATACAGTGGTGCGCGCGCGCTTTATTGCCGATAGCCGTGAAGGCGTGTTGGCGCAGGGCGCGGAGTTCCTGCGCGCCAAACAGGCGGGTCTCGTGGGCGATGATCATGTCGTTGGCGAAATCGGCGAGGTGCTGGTGGGTAAGATTCCGGGTCGCCAATCCGATGATCAGATCACCGCGTACAAATCGCTCGGCCACATCGTGCAAGACTTGGCGAGCGCCTGGGCGCTTTACGCCGAACCCGAGTAGGTGCGCGAATTTGGCGCTGCCGGGCGCCAAAGTCCGACTCATTTCGCGGTGCTAGAAATCGCGCGGACAGTGGATGGAGGCTTCGCCTCTGGCAGCGCGCAATCTTGCTTTGGTGACTGGGGCGTCCGCCGGTATCGGCGCGGCGTTCGCGCGCGCGCTGGCGACGCGTGGCAACGACGTGGCGCTGGTGGCGCGGCGGCTCGATCGGCTTGAGGCGCTGGCGGCGGAGCTGAAGCAGGCGCACGGCGTCGAGGCGTTGCCGATTCAGGCTGATCTCTCTGTGGTCGATGCGCATGAAGCGATCATGTCGGCGCTTTCGGCGCATGGGCGCACGATTGATACGCTGGTCAACAATGCCGGCTTCTCCATTCCGCAGACCTTCGCGTCGACCGCTTGGGACAAGCAGCGCGATTTCATCATGACTCTGGTGACGGCGGTGGCGGGGCTGACGCACGCGGTGTTGCCTGGAATGATCGCGCGCGGGCGTGGATCGATCATCAATGTGAGCTCAATCACAGCGCTGTCGCCGGGCGCTGCCGGACACACGCTCTATCCTGCGGCGAAGGCGTTCGTGTGGAAGTTCTCGCTTTCGCTTGATGCTGAGGTGCGCCACCAAGGTGTGAAGGTCACGTGTGTACTGCCTGGCAACACCGAGAGCGAGTTTTCGCACGTCAACGGCATGGACCAAGTGTTCGAGCACGCACCGCGTGGGCCGGCGATGCGCGCGGAGCGCGTGGTGGAGCTGACGCTGCAGGCGAACGCGCGCGGCGATGTGGTCTGCATTCCGGGCTTTTCCAACAAGCTCGGCGCGGCGCTGTTGAAATATCTACCCGATGAATTGACGACGCCGCTCATCCGCAGCGTGGCCGAAAAGTATCGGATGCCGGAGTGAGGCGATGACGCAAACGCACTATGATGTTGTCATCGTCGGCTCGGGCGCGGGCGGCGCCTCGCTGGCGCAGGCGATTGTGGATACCGGCAAGTCGGTGCTGATCCTGGAGCGTGGCGACTATCTACCGCGCGGACCGAACAACTGGAATTCAACCTACGTGTTCGTCAATCGCGGCTATCGCACCAAGGAACTCTGGTACGACAAGGCCGGGAAGCCGTTTCATCCGAACACGCACTATTGGGTAGGCGGCAACACGACGTTCTATGGTGCGGCGTTGTTTCGATTGCGGCCAGGCGATTTCGAAGAGCGCGTCCACGCCGGCGGCGGCGTGTCGCCAGCGTGGCCGATCAAGTATGGCGATCTCGCGCCGTACTACCTCGAAGCGGAGCGCATGTGGCACGTGCATGGCAAGCGTGGCGTCGATCCGACGGAGCCCGGCAATGAGCCGGATTATTTTTATCCGCCCTTGCGGCACGATCCAACCATTGCGCAGATGGAGACGCACTTCAGAGCGCAAGGTTGGCGCCCGGCGCCGCTGCCGATCGGGGTCATGCGGGATGACGACAAGCCGCCGATCTCGCGCTGCATCCGCTGCGGAACATGCGGCGGTTATCCGTGTCTGGTGAGTGCGAAGGCGGATGCACGCACCATCGCCGTCGATCCGCTGCTGACGCGGGACAACATCACGCTGCTGCCGAACCGCAAGGTGACGCGGCTGGAGACGGATGCAGCCGGCAAAAGCGTGAAGGCGGTTCACGTGCAGGGGCCGGATGGCGAAGAAACGTACACGGGCGGTATCGTAGTGCTGGCGGCGGGGGCGGTGAACACGGCGGCGCTGCTGTTGGCGTCGAAAAATCCCGGACACGACAACGGACTTGCCAATGGCTCCGACCAGGTCGGCCGCAACTATATGTTTCACACCATGTCGGCGCTGGTGTCGGTGACGCCGACGCGGTTCGACGCGCCGTTTCCGAAGACGATGTACGTGAACGACTTCTATTGGGGCGACCCGAAGGGCGGCTTCGATCACCCGATGGGGCACATGCAATTGCTTGAGCACATGGATGGCCACGTGTTGGAGGGGCAGGTCGAGGAGGAAGGCGTCGCACCGGTGCTGATTCCGGATTTTCTCTCAGGTCTCGCCGCCGAGCGGATGCTGGCGTTTCTGTGCATCTCTGAGGACCTCCCTGATCCGGATAATCGTGTGAAGCTGGATGGCGACAAGATTCGGCTTGAGTACACGCATGGCAATCTGGAAGGCCATCAGCGGCTGGTGAAGAAGCTCGATCACGCGCTCGATAGCTTCATGTCGGACGAAGGTTTGCTGCGTCACCATTTCCAAGTGACGAAGATGCTGCCGCTCTATGGCACGGCGCATATGTGCGGGACGACGCGGTTCGGGACCGATCCGAAGACAAGCGTGCTGGATGTGAACTGCAAGGCGCACGAGCTGGACAATCTCTACGTGACGGACGCCAGCGTGTTTCCTTCATCCGCGGCGGTGAATCCGACGCTGACGATCGTCGCCAATGCCTGGCGGGTTGGGCGGCATTTGTCGGAGCGCTTAGGGGCGTAGAACGAAACAAGGGGGCGCACATGGAATGGGGAATTGCCAATGCACAAACTGGTAGGTGCAATCCTGTTGGCAGCGGCGCTCGCCGGTTGCGCAACTGAGAGCGATCCAGGCTGGACGTCGGACGCGCACGCAATGGCGTGGGATCGGGCGGTGCAGGAATGTACGCAGCGCACGCAATCCACGAGCGGACCCGGGTATGAGGAATGCATGGCCTCACTCGGCTGGACCCGGCCGCAGCACTGAACGCGCAAATGCGCTTGTTCGGCTGGGGCGCCGCCGCTAAGCACGCCGCTCCATGCTGGAGATTTCCGATCTTACCTACCGCGTCGGTGCGCGCGCGCTGTTCGAGAATGCGTCTGCGTTCATCGCCGAAGGCTGGAAGGTCGGCCTTGTCGGCCGCAACGGCACAGGCAAGTCGACGCTGCTGCGCCTTATCGAAGAAGAGATCGACAAGCCCAACAGTCCGATCCGCGTGCGGCGCGGCGCGCGGTTGGGCTTCGTTGCACAGGAAGCGCCGCAAGTTGATACCCCGTTGCTTGAGCTGGTGATGGCGGCCGACGTGGAGATGACGGCGCTGCTGCGTGAAGCGGAGACGGCGGAGGACCCGCAGCGCATTGCCGACATCCATACGCGCCTCGCTGAGATCGACGGCTATTCCGGCGAAGCGCGCGCCAGCGCTATCATGGCGGGACTTGGTTTCGAGCAGGACGAATTGCGCCGGCCGGCGCGGGAGTTCTCCGGCGGCTGGCGCATGCGCGCGGCTTTGGCGGGCGTGCTGTTTTCGAAGCCGGAGCTGCTGATCCTCGACGAGCCGACCAATTATCTCGACCTCGAAGGCGCGGCTTGGCTTGAGGAGTATCTCCGTGACTACGAACATACTGTGATCTGTGTCAGCCACGACCGCGAGATGCTGAACCGGTCGGTGACGCACATCCTGGCGCTGGACGACAAGAAGCTCGAAGTATTCGTCGGCGGCTATGACGCGTATCTGAAGAAGAAGGCCGAGCGCATCGCGTTGGCGAGCGGCATGAAGGCCAAGCAGGATGCGCAGCGTGCGCATTTGCAGAAATTCATCGACCGCTTCCGCGCCAAAGCGTCGAAAGCGCGCCAGGCGCAAAGCCGCATCAAGCAGCTGGAAAAGATGCAGGACATCGCCGTGCCGCTGGAAGCGCGGACGATGCCGTTTCACTTTGAGGATCCGACTGAACTGGCATCGCCGTTGGTGGTGCTGGACGAGTGCGATTTGGGCTACGTCGCCGGCAAGCCGGTGTTGAAGCGCGTGTCGCTCAGGCTCGATCACGACGACCGCATCGTCATCATCGGCCCGAATGGCCAAGGCAAGACGACGCTGGTGAAGTCGATCGCGGCGCGGCTGCCATTGTTGTCGGGCAAACGCGTGGCCTCCGGCAAAGCGGTGATGGGCTATTTCAGCCAGGATCAGCTCGACGAGCTGCGCGAAGGCGAAACCGTCATGGAGCACGTGCGCGATCTGGAGCCGGATTGGGCGCCGCCGAAACTGCGCGCGCTGGCGGCGCGCATGGGCTTTGGCGTCGAGAAGATTGAGACCAAAGTGCAGAATCTCTCAGGCGGCGAGAAGGTGCGGCTGCTGTTGGGGCTGATGGCGCACGCGAAGCCGCACGTGCTGATCCTGGACGAGCCGACGTCGCACTTGGACATCGATAGTCGCGAAGCGCTTATCCACGCGGTCAACGAGTATGAGGGCGCGGTGCTGCTCATTACGCACGACATCTACCTGGCGGAGGCGTGCGCGGATCGGTTGTGGCTCGTCTATCACGGGCGTGCGCGGCAGTATGACGGCGACCTTGAGGATTATCGCAAGCTGGTGGCCGCGGCGGACCGCCCGGCGGATGAGGGCGACAAGCACGTCGCGGCGGTGATCGAACGCACAGAAGCCAAGCCGAAGCACTCGAAATATACATTGCAGCGGCGCATGGAGGCGGCGGAAGCGGAGATGGCGCAGGCCCAGGAGACGATCGCGCATGTCGATGCGGCGCTAGCCGATCCGGAGATTTTCACGCGCGACGCCAAGCGGGCTGCTTTGTTGGGGAAAGAGCGCGCCGATGCGGCGGCGGCGCTGACGCGCGCGGAAGCTGCGTGGCTCGAAGCGAGTGAGGCGCTGGAGCGTGCTTAACCGGCGCTAAGCCTGTCAGATACGCTTCGCCACAAAAATTAACGCAGCCTTCAGGGGCGCGCTGCAAGCTGCGCATCCTGCATTGGCCGCGGATTATTTCGATGTCGAGTGATCTCACCACCATGTTCCGTGGCGCGCCGGGGGTCGAGCGCGCGCGCGAAATCATCGAGCGCATGGGGCAGCAGCAGATCCCGACCAGCCCGGCGAACTACGAAATTTGGACGACGCACGTGGCCGGCATGAAGCCAGATTTGAGCCGTGAGATTGAAGCGCGGCTGGAGCGCGGCGAGCCGTTCACGGACGAAGCGAACGAAGAGCTGTTCGAGCGTTTCTTCGCCAATACGCGTTTGTCGATTCAGATGCTGGAGACGAGCGAGACCATCGCCCGCGAATTGGACGACACGGTGGCCAGCTTGCGCGGTGCGGGCGGGCAGGCGGGCTCCTACGCGAAGGTGCTGCAGGCCGCGGCGTCGCGCTTTGAAGGCGGCGTCGACTCAGCAGAGTTTCGTAGCTTGGTTGAGCACCTCGCGGTGACCACGCACGAAATGATCGAGAACAATCTGAAGCTCTCGGAACAGATCGAAGCGACGTCGCGCCAAGTGCAAGAGCTGCAGACGGCGCTGCAAAGCGTAAAGGTCGAAGCGTTGACCGACGGGCTTACCGGCCTCGCCAATCGGCGCATGTTCGATGAAACCTTGCGGCGGCGCATGGCGGATGCGGCCGCCGATAAGAGCGATCTGTGCGTGGTGATGATCGACATCGATCATTTCCGCAGACTGAACGAAGTGTGGGGCCACCCTCTTGGCGATCAGGTGCTGCGCTACATTGCTTCGATCCTGCGCGCTCACGCACAGGGTGACGTGCTCGCCGCGCGGCATGGCGGCGAAGAGTTCTCCATGATCATGCCGCGCACCAACCTCTATTTGGCCGAGGCGCTGGCCGCGCGGGTTGCGGCTGCGGTGAAGTCGAAACGCTTGTCGCTGAAATCGACTGGCGACGTCATCGGCGAAATCTCGGTGTCGATCGGCGTGGTGCGGTTTGATGCGGTTGAGGACGAGGGTGCACTGGTGGCGCGGGCGGAGGCGTGCGTACGCGCTGCAAAGGTCGCAGGGCGCGATCGCATCGTCACTGAAGCGCAGCTCGATCGCGAACGCGCCGCCTAACCGACCGGCGTCAGCGGCTTGTCTTTGATGCGATCGATGTTGCCGCTGCCGGGAATGAACAGCGCTTCGATGCGGATGCCGTCGGGGTCTTCAAACAGACAGGAATAGTAGCCGGGCGCCCACGGACCTTCCTCACCGGCGCGAATGATCTTGGCACCGAACGCCCGCATGGAAGCGTGCAGCGCATCGACATCCTCGCGAGAGCGCAGCCGGAAGCAGAAGTGGTGCAGGCCGATGCGCCATTGATCGAAGGGCGTGCGGGCGTGCTCGGGCGCCGCGTCGCGGATTAGAACGCCGGTGCGGCCGCCAATGCAATAGAAGATGCCGGGCGCGTCGTATTGAATCGCCATGCCGAACGTTTCGTGCAGCAGGCGATGATAGAAGCCGCGGCTGGCGGCGACGCTCTTCACCGTGAGCTGTATGTGGGCGATGCCGTTGGCTTCGATCATGGCGCACCTCGCCCGCGATCATCGCGCGATGTGAGGTGGTGCGCTAGCCGTCGCGCAACGTCAGGCTCGCCGCGGCGGCCACGGAATGAACGCGGAGGTGCGCGCTTTGTAGTCGGCGTAGGCGGGGCGGGTGTCCTGCATGTGCGGCTCGGTGGTGGGCGCGCCGCTGACGCGCGTCAGCAGGTAGGTGAGCATAATGGGGCTGACGATGGTCAGTGCGCCGGGCAGTGTTTCGCAGGCGAGCAGCCAGAGGCCCCACCACGTGCACAACTCGCCGAAATAGTTGGGATGGCGCGAGTATCGCCAGAGACCCTTGTCCATGAGCTGGCCATCGTTCGTTGCAAGCGACTTGAAGTGCGCGAGCTGCAGGTCGGCGATCATCTCGTAGATGATGCCGAAGCCCGCGAGCACCGCGCCGGTCGCGGCGATGGGGCCGAACGAATAAGGCGCGGCGGCCTGGCCTAGCGTGACGGGTAGCGCCAGGATGAACTGCAACGCGAACTGTGGCGCGAATACCAGCAGCAGCGCGGCGACGGCGAAACCCCAGCCGCGTTTTTCCTTGGCTTCGTCGATGACCTTTTTGTAGCGGCGATCGAGGCCATGTTTGCGCCAACGCCAGAAGAGATACGCGCCAAGCCGCAGACCCCAGAGGCTGGCGAGCGCCGTGAGCACAAGTGCGTGGGTGGTATGTTCTGGCAGCTGCACGAACGTGGCGGCGGCGAGCACGACAACGCCGAACGCCCACCATGCATCGATGAAGCTGGGGTCTTTGATGACCACGCTGACGAGCCA
>DASZWS010000057.1:0-2570 GCA_035546515.1 Vitreimonas sp.
ATCCGGCTGAATAATCATCGCTTCGCCTCGCCCCGGTTTGGAAGCGAGTGTTTGGCGCGCTTACGCAAAGCGTCAAGGCGTCGCCGCGCGCACCGCCGCTCGCCACACGGTTTTAGGATGCCTGGACGACGCCCAGCACCGGTGGTGCAATATTGGCGCGAGAGCGGCCAATGGCCGGATTTCTGCGCGCAGGACAACGTCTGCTCGCCGTATCGGCGAGCAACCTAACTGAGTTGTTCAGCGAGGCCGATGAGAAGGCCTTCCGGCCCGCGGATGTAACAAAGCTTGTACACGTCCTGATAGTTGATGACCTCGCCAACCACCTGTGCGCCGCGCTGACCCAGCCGTTCGAGCGTGTCGTCGAGATCATCCACCGCGAACATGACGCGCAGATAACCGAGCGCGTTCACCGGCGCGTTGCGATGATCGGCAACGACGGACGGTCTGATGAAGCGAGAGAGTTCGAGCCGGCTGTGGCCATCCGGCGTACGCATCATGGCGATTTCGACGTGCTGATCGCCGAGCCCAGTGACACGCCCGGCCCATTCGCCTTCGATCGTCGCCCGTCCTTCCAACTCCAGGCCGAGCTCGCGAAAGAAATCGACCGTCGCGTCGAGATCTTCGACAACGATGCCGACATTGTCCATGCGTTTGAGCGCCATGTGTCCACTCCACCACCCGCCCGCGCGTATTCCGACTGCAGAACGTGCGCGTCCTGACGCTAGTACACCCGTTTCTTCGGCGGGAAGGGCTCGATCTCGTTGGTCATGGTGTTGGAGTGCACAGGCCGATAGTCGATGCGCGGCGCGCCGGTTTGCATGTTGAGCCACGCCAGAGTGTGCTTCATCCAGTGATCGTCATCGCGGTCCGGGAAATCCTCGCGCGCATGCGCACCACGGCTCTCCGTACGGTTCAAGCCGCCGTTCACGGTGACCACCGCCTGCGCGATCAGATTGTCGAACTCCAGCGTTTCAACAAGATCGGTGTTCCAAACCATGGTGCGGTCGGTGACGTGCACGTCCGGCGCCTCGCCCCAGAGTTTCGCCATGCGGTCGACGCCTTCTTTGAGAGTGTCGCCGGTGCGATAGACCGCGCAGGTTTCCTGCATGGTGCGCTGCATCTTGTCGCGTAGCGCCGCGGTCGGGGTTTTGCCGCTGGCGTTGCGGAATTTGTCGAAGCGCGCGAGGTGAGCCTCGCCCGCATCCTTCGGCAATTCCGATTGACGCGCGTTCGCGCGCAGAATCTCGCCGCAACGCAAGCCAACCGCGCGGCCGAACACCACCAAATCGATCAGCGAGTTCGAGCCCAAGCGATTGGCGCCGTGCACCGACACGCACGCCGCTTCGCCCACCGCCATCAAGCCCGGCACGACCGCGTCCGGATCGTCGCCCTTCTTGGTGAGCACTTCGCCGTGATAGTTCGTGGGAATGCCGCCCATGTTGTAGTGCACGGTCGGCAGCACCGGGATCGGCT
The DNA here is from genome assembly GCA_035546515.1 of Vitreimonas sp. Taxonomy (GTDB): domain Bacteria; phylum Pseudomonadota; class Alphaproteobacteria; order Caulobacterales; family Aquidulcibacteraceae; genus Vitreimonas. Next base: position 1,474 of record DASZWS010000057.1, read on the forward strand.
GGCGCGTGACATCCACGCCCGCGAAAATGCGTGCGCTTTCGGAAATCCCCGGCAGACGTTCGTGCAGGATTTTCGGATCAAGATGATCGAGGTGAAGGAAGATATGGTCCTTCTTCGGCCCGACGCCGCGGCCTTCGCGGATTTCCAGCGTCATGGCGCGGCTGACCATGTCGCGCGGCGCCAGATCCTTCACCGTCGGCGCATAGCGCTCCATGAAGCGCTCGCCGTTTGAATTGGTGAGATAGCCGCCCTCGCCGCGCGCGCCTTCAGTGATCAGGCAGCCTGCCCCGTAAATCCCGGTCGGATGGAATTGCACGAATTCCATGTCCTGCAACGGCAGACCCGCACGCAGCACCATGGCGTTGCCGTCGCCGGTACACGTATGGGCGCTGGTGCAGGAGAAATACGCCCGGCCGTAACCGCCGGTGGCGAGCACCACCGTCTGTGCGCGGAAGCGATGCAAAGTGCCGTCATCGAGCTTCCAAGCGGTCACGCCACGGCAGCGGCCCTCGCCGTCCATGATCAGGTCGAGCGCGAAAAACTCGATGAAGAAATCGACGCTGTGGCGCAGCGATTGGCCGTACATCGTGTGCAGCATGGCGTGGCCGGTGCGGTCTGCCGCCGCGCAGGTGCGCTGGATCGCCGCTTCGCCAAAATTGCGGGTCATACCGCCGAAAGCGCGTTGGTAGATTTTGCCTTCTTCGGTGCGTGAGAACGGCACGCCCCAATGCTCGAGCTCATAAACCGCAGCTGGCGCGTGGCGCACCATGTATTCGATGGCGTCCTGATCGCCCAGCCAGTCCGACCCCTTCACGGTGTCGTACATATGCCACTGCCACTTATCTTCGCCCATATTGCCGAGCGAAGCGGAAATGCCGCCTTGCGCCGCCACCGTGTGCGACCGCGTTGGAAACACCTTGCTGATGCACGCCGTCTTCAGCCCCGCTTGCGCCGCGCCAAGCGCTGCGCGCAAACCCGAGCCGCCGGCGCCGACAACGACGACATCGAACGTGTGGTCGATCCAGGTGTAAGCCGCCAAGACGTCAGGCCTTTCCGAAGTTCACCAGCAACACAGCGAAGATCGCGCCGGTCGCCAG
>DASZWS010000058.1:0-3671 GCA_035546515.1 Vitreimonas sp.
TGCGCGACAAAGCCGCGCGAATTGGCTATCTCCCTGAGTCGGGATGCAACACGGATCGACGATCCGTTGGCGAGGGAGAAACCCATGCGCAAAATCATCACGCAGCTCGCAGCTGCATTGCTATTCGCACTGGGATTTGCAGCGGTGGCCTCTGCCGACGGCCGCGGCAGCGCCGGCCGCGATATTGCTGCCCCGCCAACGCACCAAGCGCCGGTGCAACAGCAAAGCATGCCTCAAGGCCGCACCGGACAGATTTCGCTGCAGAATGGCCAAGTCTCGCTGAATGTGCCGCACGGCTGGAAATTTTATTCCGCTGAGGAAGCGTACGCATTTCTGCAGCGCACCGGTTCAGCGGCGCCGAGCGGCAGTGTGCTGGGATTACTGGCGCGCGACGGTATCAATCCGCGCATCGCCGGTTCATGGGCCACCGTCGTGAGTTATGACGAAATCGGTTACGTGCAGCCGGAATCCGCGAGCGGTCTGACAGACGCCAATTTCGAACAAAGCGTGCGCGATGCGCGCCGCACGCAAAATCGCGCTTTCGAAGGCTTCGCGGTGCAGCCGGTGTTCGATACTGCCGTACCCACGCTCGCCTGGGCTGAACATCAAGGCGCGCCGGGCGCCGGCGGCGCTGATCTGCGCATGGAAAAGCGTTTTCTCGGGCGCAAAGGCGTCGCGACGCTGACCAGCATCGGCGCCGGCGATCAGCAGGACGCGATGCAGAAGGCCAATGACGAACTCACGCCCGCACTCACTTTTGCGGCGGGCTATCGGCAAGCCGACTTCCAAGCCTCCACCGATCAAGTTTCAACCTACTCGGTACCTGGCTTGGTCACTGGTGTGCCGACGCCAACTGCAGCCCCGCAAGCCCTCGCCGACAACGCCGAGCAATCCCAAACCTCGTTCGGCGGCTTGGCCGGCCTGTTTCCGTGGATCGCCATTGGCGTGATCGTACTCGCCGGCGCCGGCTTCATGCTGACGCGGAAGAAAAAGCCGGAAGACGAAACGGCTTAAGGCTGGATCAGATATTTCTCGCCAGTGCGTTTGGCGTTGATGGCTTGCAACGTCGCAGGATCGAGCACCTGCGCCAGTGAAACGCGCTGGCTGTAGTGGCTCTTGAATGTCGTCGTCAGTTCGTCAACCACGCGTTTGCGCATGCGCCCCATCACTTCCGGCCCCGCCTTCGCCAGGAACGGCGTGAGCAGGAAGCCGGACAGCGACCAAGTGAGGCCGAAGCTGCGGTTGAGCACGGTCGGGCCGAGATCAAGTCCGCCGTAAATATAGACTTGCTTGGCGGCGTCAGAGCCATAGCGGCTATAGCTGGTCATGCGTTTCACCGCCGCCTGCTCCATCGCGGCGAGAATTTGTCCCGCCAGCTTGCCGCCGCCAATTGCGTCAAAGCCAAGCATGGCGCCGGTTTCCGACAGCGCGCCGACTAGGCCTTCCATGAACGACTCTTGCGATGAATCGAGCACGTATTTTGCGCCAATGCTTTTTAGCAGAGCCACTTGTTCGGCGTTGCGCACAATGTTCACGAGCGGGATGTTGTCCTTGGCGCAGATCTTCACCAGCATCTGCCCGAGATTGGACGCAGCCGCCGTGTGCACCAGGCCCGTGAAACCATCGCGCTTCATCACCTCGGTGAATGCGAGCGCCGTGAGCGGGTTGACGAAGCACGACGCACCATCGGCAGGATCGGTGCCCGCGGGCAATTCCATGCACATCGCCGCCGGCAGGCAGCGATACTCCGCGTACATGGCGCCGCCGAGCAGTGCGACGGTTTTGCCGAGCAAAGCTTGCGCTTCCGGCGAGGCGCCCGCCTTCACCACTTTGCCGCAGCCTTCGTTGCCGATCGGCATAGCGTCGCCGACGCGGCCGGCCATCGCGCGCATGCCCGCGGGCGGCACCGCGGCCGTAAGCAAGGGCTGACCATCACGCTGCGACGCTTTCGCCGTGCTCACGTCAGCGCCGCCGACGAGCAAACCGAGATCCGACGGATTGATCGGCGTCGCCAGCACGCGCACCAAAACTTCGTGATCGCGCGGTTGCGGCATCGGCTGACGCGCGAGCGAAATCTCCAGCTCGCCGCTCTCTTTGATGAGCGAGAGCATTATTGTGTTCTGGGAGGGAATATCGCTCATAGGGCTGCGCTCCTGCGCGCATCACGACGCGCTGAGGCGTTCTACGCGGTGAACACCGCGCCGTCACGCACGACGATGGCCACGCGCGTCAGCCCCTCGCCGTTACAGGGACCGCCCGCGCATGCGCCGGTATCGAGGGCGAAGCTCGCGCCATGGCCCCCGCAGACCATATAGCTGCCTTCCTGCACGAGAATACGGCCGTCTGCGCGTTGCAGCGGATAGCCGGCATGCGGACAGACATTGTGAAACGCAGCGATCGCGCCCGCCCTTCGCGTGATGATCACCGCCGCGTTGTTGTCTAAATAGCAAACTACGGCGCCAGGATCAGCGATAGCATCGAGGCTGGTGAGCTTGACGCCTCTCGGGATGCGCGGAAGCGTCACGCGTTCTCTGCGCGGAACGGGCGCGAGAGCAACGCAACGATGGCGGCGTCGATGTCGATCTTGCCGTCGAGAATGTCCGCCACCGCCGCGCAGATTGGCATTTCGACATTGTGCTTGCGCGCGAGTGCAACAACGGCCGGCGCGCTTTCCACACCTTCGGCGACAGAGCGGCGCTCGGCCAGAATGTCAGCGAGCTTGCGCCCTTCTCCCAGCGCTGCGCCCAACGAGGTGTTGCGCGAGGTGAGCGATGCGCAGGTCAACACCAGATCGCCTAAGCCGCAAAGGCCCGACAGCGTTTCGGCTTTGGCGCCCATCGCCAGGCCGAGCCGGGTCAGCTCCGCGAAGCCCCGCGTGATCAGCGCCGCGCGCGCGCCGTCGCCAAGTTTGCGGCCTTCAGCGACGCCACAGGCGATGGCGATGACGTTTTTCACCGAACCGCCGATTTCAGCGCCAACAAGATCGTCCGCCACGTAGGGGCGAAACGTCGGCAGGCCGATGGTGGCGACAACGCGCTGTGCGAAGGCCGCGTCCGGGCTGGCGATCGTCGTGGCAGTCGGCAGGCCGCGGGCGACGTCCTTGGCGAAGCCGGGTCCGGAGAGCACCGCCGGCGTGGCGTGCGGGAGTTCGGCGGCGAGGACATCCGTCATTAGCGCCAGCGAGCCGCGCTCGACGCCCTTGGCGCAGAGAACGATCCGCGGGTCAGCGGACAGGCTTGGCCGGATCGCCTGCAGTACAGCGCGCATGTGCTGAGCGGGCGGCGCGGCCAGGATCAGTTCGGATTTGGCGGCCTCGACTAGGTCGCCGGTGGCGCGAATGCCGGTGTTGAGTGGCAAACCGGCCAAGAATAGCGTGTTCTGGTGTTCGGCATTGATGGAGCGCACCACCTCCGGCTCGCGGGCCCAGATCCGGACCTCCCGGCCGGCGGCGGCGCAAACCTGGGCCAAAGCGGTCCCCCAAGCCCCCGCCCCCAAGACCGTCACGGACTGGAAGGCAAGGGTCAAAGGAATGAATCCTTCATTGAATGTTCAGGCAAAACCGCGTAACCTGTAGGGATGGACGACAGCAAGATCGAAACCCGGGACCGCATTCTCGCGGCGGCGATGAACCGCATCAAGCACTACGGCTACAACAAGACGACTATGGCCGA
>DASZWS010000059.1:0-9132 GCA_035546515.1 Vitreimonas sp.
GAACGGGCTGATGTGGCGCCGGCGCGTATAATTCAGGTAGCCGATGTTGGCCCCCAGCCGGAAGCCGACGCCGGCGCGGATCGGCGCGAGAATGACACGGCCGTTCTGCTGATAATTGGCGCCAACGCCGCCGACGAAATAGGCGGAGCCTTCGACGCCCGGATAGCGTCGGAAGATCTGGTTCGGATCGCGCATGTGATAGACGAGCGTGAACACCTTGGAGGCGTTGCCCCCGGTGTCGAAGCCGATGGAAGGCCCTTGCCAGTAGGTGTGTGTGACGCTGCCGCGCTTCAGATGCATCATGCCTTCGCCGTAGCGCAGGCCAACGCCGATGGCGCCCGAGCCTTCTGAGCCCTCAATGTAGCCGTTTGGACGGCCCTGATCGGCGAAGATGTGGTGCACGACATCGGCGAGCCCTTCGGCTGCCGCGCCGAAGAAATTCTCAGCCGCCTGCAGGATCTCGGGCTCTGAGTAGGTGTCGTTATCGTTTTGAGCCCAGGCCGCGGCCGGGATCAGCGAGGCGATCGCCGTCGCGCCCAATCCAAGGGCTAGCGCGCGGCGCTCTTTGGAAACCTCATTGCGAAATTCATCGGCCATCGAAACCTCCGGTTTGGCGCGGGATGTAGTTGGGGCGCCCGCACCACGGTTTCCACATACCGCCCTGAGCGGGGCATGAATGTGGCCTGGGTTGGTAGCCGCTTCTGCATCGAAACGGCGACCTGGCCGGAAACGTTCCCTGCGTCGTGCGGTCCCGGTCCGGCAATATCTTGGTTTAAGCCGGCGCGGCTTCTGCTTCGAAGCGGCCGATTGCGAAGAAGCGGTCGCGCCGCTGTTCGCGCAGGGCGGGCGCATCAAGATCGCCAAGCTCGTCTAAGGCCGCCGCGACCGCCGCGCCCACGGTGGCGATCGCTGCGGCCGGTTCGCGATGCGCGCCGCCGGTCGGCTCCGGGATGATCTCGTCGATGACTTTGAAGCCGAGCAAATCTTGCGCGGTGATCTTCATCGCGTTGGCGACATCCTTGGCGCGCGCAGAGTCGCGGAACAGAATTGACGCGCCCGCCTCGGGGCTGATCACTGAATAGATCGCGTGCTCAAGCATCAGCACTTTGTTGCCGGTGGCGATGGCGATGGCGCCGCCAGAGCCGCCTTCGCCGGTGACCACCGCTACCATGGGCACACCAAGCGTCACGCAGCGTTCCGTCGAACGCGCGATCGCTTCACCTTGGCCGCGCTCTTCGGCGCCAATGCCGGGATAAGCGCCGGCCGTGTCGACAAAGCTGACGACGGGCAGTGAGAATTTTTCGGCGAGATCCATCAGCCGCACGGCCTTGCGATAGCCTTCGGGACGCGCCATGCCGAAATTGTGTTTCAGACGATCCTGTGTGGTTCGGCCCTTCTCGTGGCCGACCACCACGACCGGCCGGCCCATGAACTTGCCGGTGCCGCCAAGAATGGCGGCGTCCTCGCCGTATTTGCGGTCGCCCGAGAGTTCGATGAAATCGGTCACCAGCGCGCCGACATAGTCGCGAAAGCGCGGGCGATCCTGGTGGCGCGCCACCTGCGTTTTCTGCCAGGGATCGAGCTTGGCGTAGATGTCCGCCAGCTGCTTCTCGGCTTTGGCCTTGAGCCGCGAAAGCTCCACGCCTTGCGAAATCGCGTCGGCGCCGGACGCTTCCGCGAGCGCGGCCAATTCCTCGATCTTGTTCTCGATCTCGGCGACCGATTTTTCGAATTCCAGATAGGTGCGCAAACTCGGTCGCCTTGCCCCAACCCCGGACGCCGGGAAGGGCGGACAATACTCAGGGAAAGCCTTGCATCAAGGTAAAGCGCCAGACGTAACGCTTGCGATTGCGCGCCGCTCCGGACCCGTCCATGCTGCAAGTGCGAACATAACAGGATCAAAGCGCCCATGAAACCAGCCCGCAGCTTTTTCGCGCCCCTGGCGAGCGGCGCGCCTGAGCCACTTCGTGAACTGCCGGTGCGGCTGGAACGCTCCATTCACTTCGTGCCGCCGCATCAAGAGAAGCTCCGCGCGAAAGTTCCGGAACTCGCCACGCAAGTCGACGTGGTGCTCGCCAATCTCGAGGACGCCATTCCCGCCGACGCGAAGGAAGCGGCGCGCGCCGGCGCGGTGGCGATGGGCAAGAGCTTCGATTTCGCCAAAGCCGGGGTCGGGTTCTGGTCGCGCGTGAATGCGCTCAACTCGCCGTGGCATTTGGATGATGTGACGACGCTCGTTGGTGAACTCGGCGACAAGCTCGATGTGATCATGGCGCCGAAAGTCGAAGGCCCATGGGACATCCACTATCTCGATCAGCTGCTCGCGCTCCTTGAAGCCAAGCACAACGTCAAAAAGCCGATCCTGATTCACGCCATTCTCGAAACCGCGCAGGGCGTCGCCAATGTCGAAGCCATCGCCGGCGCCAGCCCGCGCATGCACGGTATCTGTCTGGGACCCGCCGATTTGGCGGCGTCGCGCAAAATGAAGACCACGCGCGTCGGCGGCGGTCATCCTGGTTATCGCGTGATCTCTGATCCGGTGGACGGCGAAGCGAAGCGCGAGTCGGTGCAGCAGGATCTGTGGCACTACACGTTCGCAAAAATGGTCGACGCGTGCGTCATGCACGGCATCAAGCCAATGTACGGCCCGTTCGGCGATTTCGCCGACGCGGCTGGTTGCGAACAGCAATTCCGCAACGCCTATCTGATGGGCTGTGTCGGCGCTTGGACGCTGCATCCCTCGCAAATCGCCATCGCCAAGCGGGTTTTCACGCCGGCCGTGGAAGAGGTGAAGCTGGCGAAGCGCATGCTGGATGCGATGCCCGATGGCGCCGGCGTGGCGCTGGTCGACGGCAAGATGCTGGACGACGCGACCTGGAAGCAGGCGAAGGTGATCGTCGATCTGGCCAAGCAAGTGGCGGCGAAGGATCCGGAGATGAAGGCGGCGTACGGATTCTGAGCCTGCGTGACCGTCGTCACCCATATTCGCAATACCTCGTCCCATCTATCCCATGGCGCTGGGAGCCTGGGAGACGACGAGGATGCTGCTCCGCGCTCTGATCTACGCGCTCATCGCGGCGACATTGACTTACTATAGCGGCATCGGAGCTGAGCTATCCGCGCGCCCGCCGCCAGGTGCCGCGCGCTGCACGCTGGCATGAAACCGCTCGCCAGCGCGCGCGTTACCTCGCTGCCATGGGTAGTTTGTTACGCGCCTTTCCGATGACGATGTTGCCGGTGCTGGTTTACGCGCTGATCGCGTTGCCGCTTGGGCACGACGCCATGGAGAATGGTCTTAACGCGCCGCTCTTCTCAGCGATGTTGCCGAGCGGCGCGGATTGGGTGGTCGCACGCGGTGATGCGCTTTTGACGTTCGCCGCTGCCTGTCTCTTTGTCGAAATCATCAAGGCTACCAGCTCACGGCGTTCGGTGATGATCGAGAACGGTCTCTCGGTTTTGGCGTTCACGGTCTCGCTGGTTGCATTCATCCTCGTACCGGCATTCGGAACCAACGAGTTTTTCCTGATCATGGGCATGATCCTCATGGACTTTATCGCCAGCTTCGTGGTGATGACGGTCTCGGCGCGGCGCGACGTGCAATTCAGCTAACTGCGGCCCCACACCACACGCTCCTGCATTGCGCGGACGCGCTTGCCCGCTAGGATTGCGGGCGGGGGAGTTGCCGCATGCGCCTGTTGTTTTCGCTTATCGCGCTTATCTGTGTCGTTGCCGTGCCTGAGATTGCATCCGCACAAACCGTGACGCCCACGCCGCAGGAGCGCGCGCGGATCGATCGCATTCTGCGCGCAACGCCGATGATCGACGGGCACAACGATCTGCCGTGGGAAATCCGCGAGCGCTACGACAGCGATTTTTCCCGCTTCGATCTCAATTCCGACCTGTCGCACGTCACGCCGCCGAAGCCTGCGGACGCGCCATTTCTGATGACCGATATTCCACGTCTGCGCCGGGGCGGCCTGGGTGCGCAATTCTGGTCGGTGTATGTGCCGGCGGAACTGCCGGGCGCCACAGGCGCGGAAATGGTGCATGAGCAGATCGATCTCGTGCGCCGCATGATCGCGCGCTATCCCACGGTGTTCGAACTCGCGACCAGCGCCGACGATATTGAGCGCATCCATCGCGCCGGCCGCATTGCCTCAATGCTGGGCATGGAGGGCGGCGAGCCGATCAACTCGAACCTTGCAGTGCTGCGCGAGTTCCGGGCCGAAGGCGTGCTCTACATGACGCTCGCGCATTTCAAGACGACGTCGTGGGCCGACAGCGCCACCGACGCGCCGCAGCATGGCGGCCTGACCACGTTCGGCGAAAGCGTGGTGCGGGAGATGAACCGCATCGGCATGCTGGTGGATTTGAGTCACGTCTCGGCCGACACCATGCGCGACGCCATTCGCGTCTCCACCGCGCCGGTTATTTTCTCGCACTCTGGCGCGTTCGCGATCGATCATCATCCGCGCAATGTGCCGGACGACGTGCTGCAATCGCTGCGCGCCAATGGCGGCGTGGTGATGGTCAATTTCTATCCGGGCTATGTTTCGGAAGAGGTGCGTCTCTGGAATGCAGACGAGTCAGCCGAGGAAGCGCGGCAAAAGTCTCTGCATCCCGACGATCCAACGGCGGCAAAGGCCGCAGTCGACGCCTGGACTCAAGCGCACCCGCAACCGCAGGCAACGATCGCGCAAGTCGCGGATCACATCGAGCATATCCGCGACGTCGCCGGCATCGATCATGTCGGCCTCGGCTCGGACTTTGATGGCGTGCCGAGCGTGCCGGTGGGTCTAGAAGGGGTGGATTGCTATCCGAACCTCTTGGCCGAGCTCATTCGCCGGCACTGGAGCGACGCCGATCTCTCCAAGTTAGTCGGCGGCAATCTCTTGCGGGCGTTGCGGCAGGCCGAGCAGGTCGCCGCGCATCCGCGCTAAGGAACCAGCGCGCGCACGCACCGTTGTTCCCATCTAACAATGGAGCGCGCAATGGACGCGGAACCCACAGGCACGACCGACGAGTACAGCGTTTCCCGCGTCTGGAAGCTGATCGACAAGATTCGCATCTGCATGCTGGCGACACACGACGGCCAGCGCATCCGCGCCCGGCCGATGGGCGCCATGGGTCGCGAGAGCGAAAACGCAATCTACTTTCTGACCGACGTGAAGGGCGGCAAGGACGATCAGATCGACCGCGACGGCGACGTAACACTCATTTTCGCCAAGCCCGATAGCGGCAAGTTCATGTCGATCAACGGCGCCGCACGTGTGCTCGATGACCGCGAACTCATCAAAGCGTTGTGGAGCACCGCCGCCGAAGCGTGGTGGGAGGGGCCAGAGGACCCGTCCATTCGCGTGATCGAGGTGACGCCCAGCGAAGCTGAATTCTGGGAAGGTCCGCATGGGCTAGTCGCCACGGTGCAGATGGTGATCGCAGCTGCAAGCTCGATGCCGCCGGTGCTGGGCGATCAGCGCAAAGTCGATTTGCACTGACCGCCCGGAACCTCAGGCGGCGGCGATGGCGCCGGTTTCCAAGAGCGACTTTAGGTTCGAGAGAATCTTCGGCCAGCCGTTGGCAATGCCTTCGTGGATGAAGGGTGAGTCTGGCCTGTCGATCTCGTGCGTGATGGTGAGCTTCACGACCTCGCCATCCGGCTCAAGCTCCATGGCGCATCGCGAGTAGCCTTCGGCGGTGAAGTCAGCGCGCATGTGGCACAGCCACTTGATGACAAGGCGGCGCGGCGGGTCTGCCTCGATGATGCTGCCGGTGTCGGCAATGCGGCCATCTTGCAATTGGAGCCGCCAATCTGCACCCGACTCCCAAGTGCTGATCGGCTCGGCTCCGAACCAATATTGCTTTGTGAACGCGCCCTGCGTCAGCGCCGCCCAGAGCTTCTCTGGCGTGGTGCGGATGTAGGTCACGTAGGCGAAGCGGCTTTGGGCGTCGCTCATGACTTGTTCGCCGTGGCGATCGCGCCGGTTTCCAAGAACGATTTGAGGTTGGAGAGAATCTTCGGCCAACCGTTGGACACGCCTTCGGTGATGAACTTGGAATCAGCCACGTCCATTACGTGGGTGAGGCTGAGCTTCACCGCGCCATCGACTTGCTCAAGCTCCATCGTGCAACGTGAGTAGCCTTCGGCCTTGAACTCCGGCTTCCACTCGTTGCGCCACTTGATGACCATGCGGCGCGGTGGATCAGCTTCGACGATCTCGCCAGCGTCCATGACGCGGCCGTCGTCGTACATCATTTCCCAGCTTGAACCGGCCTTCCAGTCGCTCTTCATGCTGACGCCGAACCAATATTGGCGCGTGAATTCCGGTTGCGTCAGCGCCGCCCAGAGTTTGTCGGGCGTGGTGCGGATGTAGCTGACATAAACGAACTGGGTTTGGTTTTTGGTCATAGTCTCACTCCGGTGGATTCATTTTGATGGTGAGCGCCTCGCCAGTCTCGAGCAGGCTCTTGAGCGAGGAGAGGATCGCCGCCCAGCCTTGGCGGCCGCCTTCCAGGAATTTGCGTGGAATCTTCGCGTCGGTGTGCTGCGTCATCGTCAGTTTTGAGAGATCGCCGATTTGCTCGATTTCGTAAGTGATGATTGCCGGATCCTTCGGCGCGTCATCGAGCCATTCGACGACCCAAGTGACCTGAAGTTTGCGCGGCGGATCGCTGATCAGCACCTCGCCGGCGACATCGGTTTTGCCGTCGGGCATCACCAGCCGCCATTTCGAGCCTTGCTTCCAGTCGCTTTCGACGGTGCGGCCGAAGAAGAATTGCTTGGTGAACTCGCTCTTGGTCAGCGCGTCCCAAATCATCAGCGGCGTGGCGCGGATGAAGGTGATGTAAACGACATCAGGAGGAACGATCAGTTCGTCGCCGTCACTCATCTTCGCTCTCCAGCGCTTTCTTCAGATCGCTGAGCGCTTTCAAGCGCCCGCGCTCGTACTTGGAGATCCAGCGTTCGCTGACCTCGTAAATCGGCACCGGGTTGAGGAAGTGCAGCTTCTCGCGCCCGCGCCAGACCGTCGCCACCAGATTGGCGGCTTCGAGTATGGCGAGGTGCTTGGTCACCGCCTGGCGCGTCATCGCCATGTCAGCGCCCAGCTCGCTCAGCGTCTGACCGTTCCGCTCGCGCAGCGCATCAAGCAATGCGCGGCGGTTGGGATCGGCCAGAGCACGGAAGACCTCATCCGTATCCAACGGATGCTAATATGCAACCGAATGGTTGCATGTCAAGACGGAACTGCTGTTAGTGTGCTGTGGCCGCCAAGCGATGTGCGGCTTGAATATCGTCATGGACAGCCTGGTTGCGCGCGGCAGCCCATCGTTTGAGCGGCGAGTCGGGGGCGGTTGAAGTGAACGCGTCATAGCGGCCCGCCATGCTCATAGTGGTCAGCGTCTGTTGCGAGATGTAGCGTACGTCGAAGGGCGTTGGATCGTCGCCGCGCAAACGCTCGATGTAAGCGCGATAATTCGCGTTCAGATCGTCGGCCGGCATTGGCAGGCCATGTTGGATTGCGAGAACGGTGAGAGCGCGCCTCGCGTCGCGATGTTCGGCTTCGGCGCTCGCTGCATATAGCTTAACCGCTTGCGAGCGCGCGCTCGCCTGGGCGATCTGCGCGGCTTGAATCTGATAGGTCTCGTACACGACTGCGGCCCTGAAGAACGCAGCATCGCGCGTCGTTTCCCATGCAACGGGCGTGTGTTGTGCGGCGGTGTTGACCTGGGGCGCACTCGGCGCGCGCGGACCGCAAGCGCCGAGCAGCGCACACGCGGAAATCACGCCGAACCACATCCGCATTGCACACACCTTCTGCAAACGACAGGCGAAAATTCAGCACGCCGAGCGCATGCACAGGCGAACATTTCGCCATTACACCGACTTATGTGCGATTGCATGCTAAAGCTGCTCCCCAGCGCATATACACTTGCGGTGGTTTCCCTGGCGCATGGCGCTCAAAAAAAGGAATTGTGACCGCGCATGACCGGCCGGCGTGTGGCCATTGTTGGAGCGGGGTTTAGCGGAACGTCGGTCGCGGCGCAGCTGTTGCGCGCGAGCGGGCGCAATGAAGTCGTGCTCATCGAACGAGGAAAACACTTCGGCCCTGGACTTGCCTATGGCGGCGCGGACAAGACGTTCCTCCTCAATGTGCGCGCCGCCAACGTGAGCGCATTGCAAGATGAACCCGGCGATTTCGTGCGCTGGCTGGCGCCGCGTTCGCAACAGGACGCCGGGGACATTTTTGCGCCGCGTGAAAAATATGGCCGTTATATTGAGCATGTTCTGAAAGATGCTGAGCGCAAAGGCTTCGGCAAACTTAAGCGTATCAATGGCGCGGCTATCGCCTGTAGGCCGGAGGCCGACGGCTGGCGCATTGAACTCGAGCGTGGGAAAACCATCACTGCCGACGCCGTCGTGTTGGCGCTTGGCAACGTTGCCGCCATCCCGCCGGCGCCGATCTCCGATGCGCCGGTGCTGGACGCATGGGATGCGCCCGCGCGCCGGCGCATCCCGCGCCGCGCTAATGTGTTGCTGGTGGGGACGGGGCTTACGGCGGTTGACGTCGCCCTGGCGCTTGAGGCGCAACACCACCAAGGCGTCATCTATGCGCTGTCCCGGCGTGGCTTGCTTTCGCGCCCGCAGACGAGCGCTTCTCGCGCGCCGCCGCTTGGGGTCGCCGATTGTCCGGCGCCTTTGAGCGAAGCGCTGCACACATTTCGCCGCGAGGTGCGCGCCATGGCCGCGCGCGGAGAGCCTTGGCAATGGGCGATGGAGCGCCTTCGCGCAGCGACGCCCGATCTGTGGGCGCGCCTCACGCTTGAGCAGCAGCAGCGTTTTCTGCGTCACCTGCGGCCTTGGTGGGATAGTCACCGCCATCGCGCCGCGCCCGAGATCAGCGCCCGTGTTGAGGACCTCATCAAACAGGGGCGCTTGCGCGTTCTCTCGGGTGAGATCGTCAGTGCGACGCCGACTGCGCGGGGCGTGCAGATCATGCACCGCCAGCGCGGGAGTTTCGTACGTCATCGTTTGGAGGCGGGGGCGGTCATCAATTGTGCCGGTGCGGCGTTCGACGTGATCAAAAGTGGGGAGCCTTTGGTCATGCAACTCCTCCGTGACGGCTTGGTGCGTCC
>DASZWS010000060.1:0-2621 GCA_035546515.1 Vitreimonas sp.
TTACGCTGGCCACATCGCCGTCACGCCCAGCGCCCGCTTGATCGACGCGTTTGCGCGCCAAGTCGGGGCTGAGGTGGGCAGAAATCCAAACCGGCCCGCTGAACTGTGGATCAGCGTGCCGCCCTCGGTTAGCGCCGACGCGGCGAAGGCAGCAACCCAATAAGCACGCCGACGCCAAGTGTTGCGCCCAACGCCGCGCCCGGATGCGAGCGCACCTTGTCGGTGACGAGATCTACGCGTTCGCTTGCGCGCTCGCGCACGCCGCGGCCCAGCCGTTCGATACGGTCGCGTGTGAGATCCACCTCCTGGCGAGCGGCATGTCCGGCGGCTTCCGCCAGCTTGCTCACGTCGCGGCTGAGTTCCGCGAAATCTTCCAAAACGTCGTCCGCCGTTGCACGGAACGCATCTCGCGCGGCGCCGTTCTTTTTTCCGCGCGTGCTCTCGTATGACTGGCCCATTGTCTGGTCTCCGAATTTTCTGAACGGCGCTACCCGCCGCGTGCATTGCAACAATTCGGGCGGGCCAGCGCAGGTTCCCTAAATTTTGCGATGCAGCGTCACGCGGAACTCCTTGGAAAACATTGCGTTCGAAGGGGGAATGGAAAGGGTCCGGGGCATGCTCCGCTGGATGTTCATCTTTCTCGTCCTCGCGGTAGTGACGGGCCTGTTGGGATTTGTCGTGCTTGTCGGCGTTATCGCTGGAATTGTGAAGATACTCTTCCTAGCTTTCCTTGGACTGGTGGTGATTACCCTAGTGATGCGTTTCACACGCGGCGCCAGCGAGGAGATTGAAGAATGACGACGTTTAAACTGCCGCCGCTGCCGTTTGACGAACGCGCCCTTGAACCGTCCATGTCCGCTGAGACACTGCGTTTTCACCACGACAAGCATCACGCGGCTTACATTAAGAAAACCAATGCGCTGATTGCCGAGATGAAGGATGCACCGGCGACGCTGGAAGAAGTGGTTCGCCGCGCCGACAAGGAAAAGAACGGCAAATTGTTCAATCAGGCCGCACAGGCCTGGAATCACGCATTCTTCTGGCAGTCGTTGTCCGCAGAACCGCAAGCTGCGACGGAAGGCGGCCTGCGGCGGGCGATTGAGCGCCGCTACAAAGATATGGGCTCATTCCGCGAAGAAGCGTTGACCAAGGGCGAAACCCATTTCGCCTCGGGTTGGCTTTGGCTTGTCGCCAGCGAAGACGGCGCCGTAGAACTGAAGGACATGCACGACGCGCAATCGCCGATCGTCGATCCAAAACAAACGCCGCTGTTCGTGTGCGATCTCTGGGAGCACGCGTACTACATCGATTATCGCAATGAGCGGCGCCGCTTTCTCGAAGCTTTTTTCGATAAGCTCGTGAACTGGCGGTTCGCCGAGAAGCAATACGAATGCGCGCGCGCCGGCGGCGGTGATGCGTGGCGCTTCCCGGCCTAGACAGGAACCGTGTCGCGCGCACGGCGTTCACTTTGCGAACCAATTCGCAGGAGACGCCAATGCTTAGCTGGGCACTGATCTTTTTCGTGGTCGCAGTCATCGCCGCCATCTTCGGCTTCGGTGGTATCGCTTCCGCTTCGGCCGGAATCGCGCAGATTCTATTCTTCCTTTTCCTCGTCCTGTTCGTGGTGAGCCTCATCATGGGCATGGCGCGACGAACCTAGTCCGCGCGTCCTTGGGCGCGGCAAATCGGTCCGCGTCACGGCATTTACGCGGGTCGGATTTGGGACCATAACGGCCCCAAATTTCCCGATCCGGAGGACGTAAAGCCGATGCGCGCGATCCAGCATTTCATCAATGGCAAAAGCGCGCCCACCAATGGTGGGCGCGTTGGCGTTGTGTTTGACCCCAACACGGGCGCCAAACAGGCGGAAGTGGCGTTCGCCACCGCCAAGACTGTCGATGAAGCGGTGCAAGCGGCTTTGAAAGCACAGCCGGGCTGGGCCGCCACCAACCCGCAGCGGCGCGCGCGCGTGATGTTCGCGTTCAAGCAGCTTGTCGAACAAAACATGGAAGAGCTCGCCCACGTGCTGTCGAGTGAGCACGGCAAGGTGGTCGCCGACGCGCGCGGCGACGTGCAGCGTGGTTTGGAAGTGATCGAGTTTGCGTGCGGGATTCCGCATGCGCTGAAGGGTGATTACACGGAGGGCGCGGGTCCCGGGATCGACGTTTATTCGATGCGCCAACCGTTGGGTGTCGTCGCTGGCATCACCCCGTTCAATTTCCCGGCGATGATCCCGATGTGGATGTTCGGCGTCGCCATCGCCTGCGGCAACACCTTCGTGCTGAAGCCGTCGGAAAAGGACCCGAGCGTGCCGGTGCGTCTGGCGCAGCTGTTCCTGGAAGCGGGCGGGCCTCCGGGCGTCCTCAACGTTGTGCATGGCGACAAGGAAGCGGTCGACGCGATCCTCACGCATCCCGACATCAAAGCCGTAAGCTTCGTCGGCTCGTCGGATATCGCTCAGTATATTTACGCAACCGGCACCGCGCACGGAAAGCGCGTGCAAGCCATGGGCGGCGCCAAGAATCACGGCATCGTGCTCCCGGATGCGGACATGGATCAGGTGGTGAAGGACCTGGTCGGCGCTGCGTTTGGCTCGGCTGGCGAACGCTGCATGGCGCTGC
>DASZWS010000061.1:0-4792 GCA_035546515.1 Vitreimonas sp.
CACCGGGCAGAGATCGATCACGTTCGCCGAGAGCTCGCTGGTGAGCGACGCTTCGAGATACGTCGTGACCTCCATGTCCTCGCCGCGCCCTGTGGCGCCAAGTTCAGGCACGCCGGCCACCTCGGTGGCGAAGCGGATACAGCGCGTGCACTGGATGCAGCGCGTCATCACCGTCTTCACCAGCGGGCCCATGAACTTTTCTTCGACGGCGCGCTTGTTCTCATCGAAACGCGAGCCGCCGCGGCCGTAGGCGACGGATTGGTCCTGCAGATCGCACTCGCCGCCCTGGTCGCAAATTGGGCAATCGAGCGGGTGATTGATGAGCAGGAACTCCATCACCCCGTTGCGGGCCTTCTTCACGCCCGGCGATTTGGTGACGAGTTCGTTCAAAAGATTGTCGCGCGGCGGCGGCAAATCCTTCACCTGCTGCGCGCACGACGCCACCGGTTTCGGCCCGCTTTTGCCGCCGACTTTCACCTCGATCAGGCACATGCGGCAGTTGCCGGCGATCGACAGCCGCTCGTGGTAACAGAAGCGCGGAATCTCGGCGCCGGCGGCTTCGCACGCCTGCAGCAACGTGTATTCCGGAGGGACGTCGACTTCAGCGCCGTCGACGAGGATTTTCGTCATGTGTGGTCCGCTTTCGCGACACGCCGCATGGACGATTTATTGCGTCGCATCAAGGGGGCGATGGGCCGCGCGCGACGGAGGGCGAAATGACCTCCACTGCTGCGAACGGTTCGCAGGAAGGTTGTTCCGGGGGCGGGCCTAGACCTTAGTCAGCGCGCCGAAACCCACAACCGTGGTCCACTCCCGCACGCGCCAGGATTTGACGACACCATTGATGACGTAGGGGTCGCCCTCGGCGAAGGCTTCGGCGGTCGCGGCGGTGTCGGCTTTGAACAGCAACAGCCCCTGCGGCGGATCGTCAGTGAAGGCGCCGCCCAGCTGCAGCTCGTCGCGCGCCGCCGAAGCGTTGGCATGCGCCAGATGCATGGCCCGATGCGGCGCGCGACGCTCCCGGAAGTCGGCGGGGTATTCGTAGAAGAGGCAGAAGTGCTTCATGGAAAATTCCAACTCATGCGACGCCAAAACGGAATGAGCAGTGCGGGCATCAAACCACCCCACACCGCCCACAAAATCCATGCGATCAGTGGCGTCGACGCTGCGGCAGTCAGGACAGCCGAACCCGCATTCCAAAGCGCCAACACGCTTTCGAGCAATACAATAATGACGCCCCAGCGTCGCATGCGGGCAAGTCCCACAACTTGCAAAACGCCCTCCGCCGCGCCGCCGCTGGCGTGCGCAATCTCTCTTCCGGTGTGCGACGCCGCAAGCGCGAACTCGAACAGTCCTAAGAGCAGCGAGAACGCTGCAATGACAGCCGCGATGGCGACTGGCGCCGGTGTCGAGGCTCGCTCGCTCAATCCGCCGCCACCGCTGGCGCGCGGACTTGGTGGATGCCTTTGGCGGCGCGGTAGCGGTCGATGCGTTGTTCGATCTCGCCGCGGAAGCAGCGGATGAGGCCTTGGATCGGCCAGGCGGCGGCGTCGCCGAGCGCGCAGATGGTGTGACCTTCCACCTGCCCCGCGACGTCCAGCAACAAATCGATCTCGCTGTGCTCGGCCTCGCCTTTGGCCATGCGTTCGAGCACGCGCCACATCCAGCCCGTGCCTTCGCGGCACGGCGTGCACTGACCGCAGCTCTCGTGCTTATAAAAATAAGCAATGCGGGCGATGGCGCGGATCATGTCGGTGGATTGATCCATGACGATCACCGCCGCGGTGCCGAGGCCGGAGCGGTGCGGCGCGGCCATCAGCGCATCGAAGTCCATCAGCATGTTCTCGGACTCAGCCGCCGTGATCATCCGCACCGACGAGCCGCCCGGGATCACGGCTTTCAGATTGCCCCAGCCGCCGCGCACACCGCCGCAATGCTCTTCGATGAGCTGTTTCAGCGGAATGCTCATGGCTTCTTCGATGTTGCACGGCTTGTTCACGTGGCCGGAGATGCAGAACACCTTGGTGCCGGTGTTGTTGGCGCGGCCGATGCCGGCGAACCATTTGGCGCCGCGGCGAATGATGGTCGGCGCGACCGCGATGGATTCCACGTTGTTGACGGTGGTCGGGCAACCATAGAGGCCAACGTTGGCCGGAAACGGCGGCTTCAGGCGTGGCTGGCCCTTTTTGCCTTCGAGGCTTTCCAACAGCGCGGTTTCTTCGCCGCAAATGTAGGCGCCCGCGCCGTGGTGCATGTAGATGTCGAAATCCCAGCCGTGGACGTTGTTCTTGCCGACGAGCTTGGCCTCGTAGGCCTCTTTGATGGCCTTCTCCATGGCTTCGCGTTCAGCCACGTACTCGCCGCGAATGTAGATGTAGCAGACATGCGCGGCCATCGCGAACGAGGCGACCAGGCAGCCTTCGATCAGCAGATGCGGATCGTGGCGCATGATATCGCGGTCTTTGCAGGTGCCCGGCTCTGACTCGTCGGCGTTGACGACGAGATAGTGCGGCCGCTCCTTCACCTCTTTCGGCATGAACGACCACTTGAGGCCCGTCGGAAAGCCGGCGCCGCCGCGGCCGCGCAGGCCTGAATCTTTCACCTGCTGGATGATCCAGTCGCGGCCGGCCGAGAGGATGTCGGCCGTGCCGTTCCAGGCGCCGCGCTTCTTGGCGCTTTCCAGATCGGCACCGTGCACGCCGTAGAGATTGAGGAAGATTCGGTCTTTATCGGCGAGCATTTTCGTTCGTCCCTGAAATCTTCGGCGTCAGCGTCATGAACAGGCGCACGCCAAACCACAGCGCGCCGACGACAGGCGCGATCACGCGCATATCCATCAGCGGCATGTGCTGCACGAAATACATATAAGCAGCGAGCGCGCCGCAGATGATGACGACCGCGGCGAACAGGAGCGCCTTGCCCTGCCCGCCGGCGGACGGCATGGCGATCGGCTCGAACTCGACGCGGCGGCGGTTCGTGAGCGGATCATGCGGAGGCGGATTGGCGTCGCTCACGCCTTCTCCGGCAATCCGGGAATGGTCATCGGCTTGGCGAGCGAACCGTCATAGAGCGCGGGATCGTTCAGGCACTGCGGGCCGCCTTCGGGCGCGCTGGTTTGGCGCTTGATCGCCGATCCCGGTTCGATCTTTTCGCCGCGCGCCAGCTTGTCCATGAGTTGTTCGAGCGCCGCAGGCGTCAGGTCTTCGTAATAGTAGTCATCGATGGCGATCACCGGCGCATTCACGCAAGCGCCGACGCACTCGACCTCCTCCCACGAGAACAAGCCGTCCTTTGATGGCGTGTGTTGACCACCAATCCGCGATTTGCAGACGGCCTTCAAATCATCGGAGCCGCGCAGCATGCATGGCGTGGTGCCGCAGAGTTGGAAGTGATGCTTGCCGACCGGTGCGAGGTGAAACATCGTGTAGAAGGTGGCCACTTCGAGCACGCGGATCTTCGCCATGCCGAGGAGATCGGCCATCGCCTGGATCGCCGGTTCGCTGACCCAGCCTTCCTGCTTCTGCACCAACCACATGGTCGGGATCACGGCGGACGCCTTGCGCTCCGGCGGATATTTGGCGAGCCACCAGTTCACTTGCTCCATCGTCTCTTTCGAGAACGCGAAGCTGTCCGGCTGATCGGCGGCAAGACGGCGGACCGACATTATTCCCTCACGAAATCGACGCGGGCGATCAGCCCGCTTTTGACGGTGTATATGGCGAGCGCCCGGAATGGCGCAGCGCCCTTTCCGCGCGAAATGCGCTCCTCGTCAACCACCACGTCGCCAACGGCGATGCGGCTGAGCAAGTCGGCGCGATTTTCGGGGTGCTCCGCAAACAGCGCGGCATAGCGCTGACGCACCCCTGCTATGCCTTCATGCGTCACCGACGAATTCAAGTCGCCGAGGACGGCATCCGGCGCAAAACAAGCGCAGAAGCGGTCGAGGTCCTGCGCATTATAGGCGTCCAGCTGGACTTGAACGATGTCGACGGGGCTCATCAATTGCCCTCCGCCTTGGCGCGGGCGTCAACCGCTTCGAGCCGGATGAGCGCGCGTTTTGCGCCGTCGATCTGGTGCATGATTGCAGCACGTCGGTAGGCGCGCAGATAGCGGCCGATCAGCGGCATGCGCGCCCCCAAACCCTGGCGGATCACCAGCAGCAACAGGAACGCCGGCAGCAAGGCCAGCGATGCAATTCCCTTCGGCGGGTCGGGCGCATCGGGCACCAGCGATGGATCCGGCACGAAAAAGGCGATTCGGAACGGCAAGATCACGAAGCCCACCAACGCGCCAATGATAAAGCCCTGGATGGCTGCGCCGATCAGCACGTGCGTCGGGTGGTGTTCGACGTGCTCTGGCTTGAACAGAAAATAGGCGTAGAGCGCAAACAACACGGTGAAGCCGCCAACGACAAGCGGCTCTAGCCAAACCAGGATGTGAGGGTGCGTGGCGGCGAGTTGCCCCACCACCCCGCTTGACTCCCTCACCGATCGATCTCCCCGAAGACGATATCGAGTGACCCGAGAATGGCGGAAACGTCAGCGATCATGTGGCCGCGGCAGAGGTGATCCATGGCGTGCAGATGCGGGAAGCCAGGCGCGCGGATTTTGAGACGGTACGGCTTATTGGTGCCGTCGGCGACAAGATAGACGCCGAACTCGCCCTTTGGCGCTTCGACGAAGGCGTAGGCTTCGCCCGCGGGCACGTGAAAGCCTTCAGTATAGAGCTTGAAGTGATGGATCAGCGCTTCCATCGAGCTCTTCATCTCGGCGCGGCGCGGCGGCACAAATTT
>DASZWS010000062.1:0-2352 GCA_035546515.1 Vitreimonas sp.
GCGCGCCGCCGTCTGGATACGGGCGGACTCGAACGTCGCCATCAGCTGCTTGAAACCTTGCCCTTCTTCGCCGCCAAGCAGATTCCCAGCCGGCACCCGGAAACCGTCAAAGCCGATCTCGAATTCCTTCATGCCGCGATAACCGAGCACTTCGATCTCGCCGCCTGACATGCCGTCCGCCGGAAACGGGTTGGCGTCGTCGCCGCGCGGTTTCGGCGCCAGCAGCATCGAGAGCCCGCGGTGATCCTTCGACTCCGGATCGGTGCGCACCAACAGCGTCATCACGTCCGCGCGCGAGGCATGCGTGATCCACGTCTTGTTGCCGGTGACCACGTAATCGCTGCCATCCTTCACGGCGCGCGTCCGCAACGAGGCCAAATCCGAGCCCGTGTTCGGCTCGGTGAACACGGCCGTCGGCAGAATTTCCGCTGACGCGATCTTCGGCAGCCATTCCGCCTTTTGCGCCGCGGTCCCTCCCGTGAGGATCAACTCCGCCGCGATCTCCGACCGCGTCCCCAGCGAACCGACGCCGATATAGCCGCGCGACAATTCCTCGGAGACCACGCACATCGCCGTCTTGCCAAGCCCCGCGCCGCCGAACTCTTCCGGGATGGTCAGCCCGAACACGCCGAGCTGGCCCATGTGTTCAAGAATCTCGATCGGGATCAGCTGATCCTGCAAATGCCATTGGTGCGCGAACGGCACGACTTCGGCGTCAGCAAATTTTCTGAACTGGTCGCGGATCGTCTCGAAATCTTCGTCGAGCCCAGTGTTCTCAAGCGTCGCCCGCCCCGCGCCGTCGCGCAGCAACTCCGCCAGCTGCGTCTTCTCCGCTTGCGTGACCGTGAGCGTCACCACCGGCGCCGCGACGCCAAAATCTGCAGGCCGAATAACCTCCACCTGGGTCATCGCCACGCCGCCAGCAAGTTGCGCGACGTACTCGCTCGCCAGCAGCTTCGCCAACAGCGTTTCCGTTTCGCCGAACTTTCCGGCGCCGCTCAGCGTCCGCGCCCAGTTCGCCACTTCGCGCAGCGTCTCCGCATAGGTCGCCACCCAAGCAAGCCCATGCACAACATGCTGCTCGCGATCGGCGGCGGCGCGATCGATTTTGCCCGCCGGCGCCACGCGCGCCCTCACGGCCGCGCGCGCGGCGGCGGCGTAAGACGCAGCCGCGTCAGCGGCGGTATCGAGTGCTTGCAACAGATCCATCGGCAGGTTTTTCCACAGCCACGTTAGCGGCCTCTGTTGCACCTGCGAAGGCGGGGCGCCGTCAAGCGAGAAAGTGGCCTTGCCGCATGCCCCCGAGCGGCTAGGTGTTAGCCATGCAACGCATCCTGACCACTCTCGCGCTGATCGGCGCGCTCGCCGCCTGCTCCCCCGCCCCGACGACAACCACAACGGCGCAGGAGCAGACCGCACCGCGCACCACCTTGGCGGCCACAGATTCTACCCACGCCTCGGTCACCGCGCCGCTTTACGGTCAGCACTCCAAGACCCCGCTCACTGTCACCGGCATCGCCCCCAACGACTGGTTCTTCGAAGCCTCTTTCCCCGCAACCTTGGTCGATGAAAACAACGAGACGCTCGCCCAAGCCCCCGCGCAGGCGCAGACCGATTGGACCGTGAAGGGCCCCGTGCCGTTCAAAGCCGAACTCAACTTCCTGGTGTTGCAGGAGACCCGCGCCACATTGGTCCTGCAGGAAGACATGCCGGGCGAAAACAATTCCACGCCCCGCGAGGTGCGCATCCCCGTCGTGCTGGAGCCTGGGCGCTAGCCCGGCAACCCATCGCGCAAATACGTCTCTGCGACTGCACAGTGCGCGGCGACGCCATAGGCCATCGCCGCTTCGTTCAGCTCCATCTTGTTGGAATGGCACGGGCACGCGACGCGGAAATCCGCGCCTTCCGGGCAAACGCCCAGAAACATCATCGCGCCTTGCGTTCGCTGCAGCACGTAGGAAAAATCCTCCGCGCCCATCACCGGATTGTTGCCGCGGATGAACGCGCCTTGTCCGAATTCGCGGCGGACCGTCGCTTCGATGAAATCGACCGCCGCGTTGTCGTTGATCGTCACCGGGAAGCCGCGCTCGATATCCAGCGTCGCCGTGCAATCGTGCGCCCGCGCCACGTTCTCCGCCACCCGCGCCAGGCCTTCATGCACCTTGTTGCGCGTCTCTTCGGAAATAGCGCGGATGGTGCCGGTCATGCGCACATTCTCGGGGATCACGTTGTTAGTAGTGCCGCCCTCGATCTTAGCGATGGTGACCACGGTCGGATCGAACACATCCACGCGCCGCGTCACGAAGGCGTTGATGGCCAGCGCGATCTCGCACGCCACTGGCATCGGATCGA
>DASZWS010000063.1:0-1865 GCA_035546515.1 Vitreimonas sp.
TGAAGAAATCGACTTCACGCGCGAACCGATCATTATTCGGCAGCTGCGTGGCCGGATCAACGAAAGCAATCTCCTGGATGCGCCGCATCGAAGCGTCCAGACGCGAGGTCATGTTGCCAAACGCTGTAGCCAGCGTTTCGAACTCGTCGCCGGTGTGTACATCCACTGGCGGCGGCGCTTGGCCCTCCCCCACTTGCTCGGCAAATTGCGCCAATTTGCCCAGAGGCGCGATGGCGTTGCGCACGACGCGCGCGGTGATTGGCACGGCCGCCATCGTCAGGCACAGCAAGATCAGTGCAAAGGGTGCAAGCGCTGGCAAGGCGTTGAAGCGATACGCATCGCCATTCCACATCATTACCGCGACGCCGATTCGAGAGCCGTTGTGGGAGATCGGCGCAGCAAGCGCCAGCCCATCGTCCGCGGTGCGCAAGTAGCCGGGCTGCCCGCTGGAGAGCACGCGCGCGCTGAGTTGATCTGCAGCCCGAACATCGCTCGCGCTGCCGCCGCTCGCGGCGACGAGTTTGCCTTGTTCGTCCCGCACTACGAGCCGCCGCACTTCGCGGCGCGAAGCGGCGATGTCGGTAACCCGTTGCAATTCGCGAATGTCGCCCGTTGTCATCAGGTTGGCGGAAACCGTGGCGAGGTGCGCAGTTAGTTCGCTGGTGACGTGGATTTGCGCCCGCTCGCTCTCCCGGTCAGCGCCAAACACGATCGTCGCCGCCGACAGGAGCGCGGTGACAACCAGCAGCCCGGTCGAGAAGATCACGGCGCGCGCAGCCAGCCCCCGGGGGCGGCGCAACGGCAAGAGGTTCGCGATCGACGGCATGGATTCTCCGGCGCGTGGGCACGCGCACGCGAGGAATTTCCGCCGATTTGGTTAGAATGCGCTGAACGCGCGTGACCGAACGCACATTTTGTACATCAATGCTTTGGCGACAAATATTGCACAGACGCTAACGCGCGCCCTCGTTTGCACGCTTCAAAAACACATAGAACGCGCCTGCGCCGCCGTGCTGACGATGGGCGGGCGCATAACCTGCGAGGATCGTGCGCAGGCGAGGATCGGCGATCCATTCTGGAAACCGCCGCTTGATGACGCCTTCGCCGCCGCGGCCGACGCCGGTAATGACGATCACTGTTCTGTCGCCGCGGGCGTAGGCAGCGCGAAGAAATCGCTCCAGCGCCGCTTGCGCCCGATCCTGGGTGTGGCCGTGCAGATCGATTTTCGCATCGATTGTAAGCTGGCCGCGCCGCACTTTCCGTTCGGCGCCCCGATTAGCCGGCGGCGCCGCGGCTTTGGCCTTCGCGCTCGGTTTCGCCGGCGCGGCGAGGATCTGAGGGTGTCGGACGCTCGCCTTAGTGCGGGCCGGCGTCTCGTCATCTTCGACAATCGGGAGCAGCCGCCGTGTTGTTACGGACTTGGCGACCTCGCGCCAAAGCCGCTTTTCCTCAGTCGTGAGGTCGCGCTTCGACCCACTCAAGCGGCGGCGACGCGCGCCAGACGCCAATTCGGATCGGGCGATCGCACGATGCGCTCGAACGTCCACTTTTCGCGCGCGTCGCGCACGCCAACCGCGCCTTCGGCGAGCTCGGACTCGAACTTCACCACCACGCGCGCTGTTTCGCCCTCGAGTTCCGCGCTCAGCGCTTCAGCGGACTTCACGCGCAGCAGCTCGGGCCCCTTCTCACCCTTGCTCTCACGCGTGGTGATGGCGGCCGAGTACGCGTCAAACACTTTTGGCGTCAGCAGCCGACGCAGCGCCTCGCGGTCACCTTTGGCAAACGCGTTGACGATCTGTTCGTAGCTGACGCGCGCGCCGGCCATAAACCGCTCCATGTCGAAACCTGGGTCTGCGCGGATGATC
>DASZWS010000064.1:0-6390 GCA_035546515.1 Vitreimonas sp.
CTTCGATGGCGCCAGCGCCAGCTGACGGTTTTGGCCTTCGCCGATGAGCGCTTCAGCGAAGGCATGCTCCCAGGTGGGAGAGAGGGTGACGATCGGTAGCGTGCCCTCGCTATTGCGGCAGCCGTAGCAGATTTGGCGCGCCAGGCGTCCGCGCACGTGCTCGGTGATGGCGACGAGATCGTGCATCGCCGGCGCCGCCTCGGCGATGGCTTCGACGATGGCGCCGAGATCGCGGATGGAGATGCGTTCCTTGAGCAGGTTCTGCAGGATGCGTTGCACGCCGGACCAGGAGATGTGCGCGGGCGCCACATCGTCGAGCAGGGTTTGCGTATCTTTCGGCAAGTCTTTGATGAGCTTCTTCACCTCGGCGAAGGTGAGAAGTTCGCTCATATGCTCTTTGATCACCTCAGTGAGGTGCGTGGCGAGCACGGTGGCGGGATCGACCACGGTGTAGCCGCGGAAGCTGGCGTCTTCGCGGGCGCGTTCGTCGATCCACATGGCGTCGAGGCCGAAGGCGGGCTCTTTGACCGGCTCGCCGGCCAGCGCAACGCCGGCGCCGGAAGGATCCATCGCCAGCAGCGCGCCCATTTTCAGTTTGCCCTCGCCCGCATCCATCTCGCGGACACGGATGGCGTAGCGGTCGGGCGCCAGCTGCACGTTGTCGAGGATGCGTACGCTCGGCATGACGAAACCAAATTCCTGCGCCAGAGTTTTGCGCAGTGCTTTGATCTGGTCGGTGAGGCGGCGGCCTTGCACGTCGTTGATCAACGGCAAGAGTGAGAAGCCAAGTTCAATGCGAACGTCGTCCATCGCCAAAGACTGCGCGGGCGTTTCTTCCGCTACAGGCGCGGCGGCGGCGGGCTCGGCTGCCTTGGCGGCGGCGACGCGGTTGGCTTCGCGCAAGCGCCACGCGAGCAGGCCGGACAATCCCGACAATGTCCAGAACGGAAGCAGCGGCATGCCCGGCAGAATGCCGACGCCGAAGGCGCAGGCGGCGACGACGCCAAGCGCCACCGGATAGTTGGAGAGTTGCTTGGCGAGCGCCTTATCAGCGCCGCCGTCGATGCCGGCCTTGGTGACGAGCAAGCCGGCCGCAACGGAGATGATCAGTGCGGGGATTTGCGTCACCAAGCCGTCGCCGACAGTGAGCAGCGTGTAGGTCTTGCCGGCGTCGGCGAACGACATGCCGTGCGAGACGACACCGATAATGATGCCGCCGATCGCGTTGATGAACACGATCAGCAGGCCGGCGATGGCGTCGCCGCGCACGAATTTGGAGGCGCCGTCCATGGCCCCGAAGAAGGCGCTTTCATCTTCCAGCGCTTTGCGCCGTTCGCGCGCCTGGGTTTCGTTGATGAGGCCAGAGGAGAGATCG
This sequence comes from Vitreimonas sp., assembly GCA_035546515.1. GTDB lineage: Bacteria > Pseudomonadota > Alphaproteobacteria > Caulobacterales > Aquidulcibacteraceae > Vitreimonas. Next base: position 1,376 of record DASZWS010000064.1, read on the forward strand.
GCGTCGATCGCCATCTGCTTGCCGGGCATCGCGTCCAACGTGAAGCGCGCGGCGACTTCGGCGATGCGCGTCGAACCGCGAGTGATGACCACGAAGTTCACGATCACTAGGATGGCGAAGACGATGATGCCAATGACGAACTGGCCACCCATCACGAAATTGGCGAAGGCGAAGATGACTTCGCCCGCGGCGTGCTCGCCGCTTTGCCCGTTGCCGAGAACGAGTCGGGTGGACGCAATATTAAGAGAGAGCCGCAGCAGAGTTGTCAGCAGCAATACTGACGGAAACGAGGTGAACTCAAGCGGCTTCTTGATCAGCAGCGCGGTGACCAGCACCAAGAGCGATGTCGTGATCGAGATCGAGAGGAGCACGTCCAGCAGAAATGCAGGCAGCGGCACCAGCATGATCGCCAGGATGCCGAGCACGCCGGCGGCGAGCGCGATTTCGCCGCGAAACAGCATGCTTCGGATATCGCCGACATTCAGCGATACCGGGCGGACGGGTTGAGCGGCGTCGACCATGTGCGGGAATTACGCCGCTTGACCGGTGGGCGGAGGCGGCACCGCGACGCCGGTGTCGGAATAGAGCGTCAGCTTGTTGCGCAGCGTGCGGATGGAAATGCCGAGGATGTGCGCGGCGTGGGTGCGATTGCCGAGGCAGTGCGTCAGCGTTTCCAGGATGAGATCTTGTTCCACTGCGGCGACCGTGCGGCCCACTAGCGCGCGCGCCGCTTGCTGACCCGCCTCAATCGCCGCACCAAGCGTGTCGCTGCCGGCGCCGACTGGTGCGCCGTCGGGCGCGCGGATGGTCTCAGGACCGACCTCTTCGCCTTTAGAAAGCAGCACCGCGCGGTGCATGGCGTTTTCCAACTCGCGCACATTGCCGGGCCACGCGTGTGCAAACACTTGCGCTTGCGCTTCGCGCGAGAGGCGGCGGGCGGGGCGGCCGTTGGCGTTGGCGTATTTCTCGATGAAGAATTTCGAGAGCGCGGCCAGGTCTTCCTTGCGCTCGCGCAGCGGCGGAATGCGCAGGTTCACCACGTTCAGGCGATAGAGCAGGTCCTCGCGGAATTCGCCGGCGCGGACGAGTTGCGAGAGGTCACGGTTGGAGGTCGCCAGCACGCGGATGTTGACCGGCACTGGCTTGGCGCCCCCGACGCGATCAATGACGCGCTCCTGCAGCGCCCGCAGCAGCTTGGATTGCAGGCGCAGATCCATTTCCGAGATTTCGTCCAGCAGCAGCGTGCCGCCATCGGCCTCTTCAAACTTGCCGATGCGGCGGGCGACGGCGCCGGTGAACGAGCCCTTCTCGTGACCGAACAATTCGCTTTCGAGCAATTGTTCGGGGATTGCCGCGCAATTGACGGCGATGAATGGCTTGTCGTTGCGCTTTGATTTCTTGTGGACGTAGCGCGCCAGCACCTCTTTGCCGACGCCGCTTTCGCCGGTGATCATGATCGAGGCGTCGGAGGCGGCGATCTGGTCGGCGAGGGAGATGACTTGCTTCATCGCCGCGTCCTCGGCGATCAGCGGTCGCTCATCGTCGGCGATGGCGGCGAGCACGGCGGCGATCAGCTCCGGGTCGGGCGGCAGCGAAATATATTCGCGCGCCCCGGAGCGGATGGCCTTCGCGGCGAGGCTCGGGTCGATACCGACGCCTGCGGCGACCACCGGCACGACGATGTGTTCGGATTCGTTGGCGGCGATCAGGGCGGCGATGTCCAAGCGGGCGTCGACCATCAAGAGATCGGCGCCGCGGCCATTGCGGAGCGCGTTGGTCGCCTGGTCGATGGTGTCGACGTGTGCGACCTTGGCCCCGTGATCCATGGCGATCTTGGTGGCGGCTGAGATTTGTCCGCCTAAAGCGCCGACGATGAGCAAACGCATGTAGTCTTCTCCCGCGCGAGCTTCAGCTCGCGTCGCCGTCCTTGATGATTTCCGTCATGGTCACGCCGAGGCGTTCGTCGACGACGACGACCTCGCCGCGGGCGACCAAACGATTGTTCACGTAAATATCGATGGCTTCGCCGACCTTGCGGTCGAGTTCGATGACCGAACCGCGCGCGAGCCGGAGCAGCGACGCCACCTCCATGTTGGAGCGGCCGAGCACCGCCTGGATGTTGACCGGCACGTCGTACACGGCGGCCAAATCCGAGGCGCTGCGCTCGCCGATATCGGGCGCGCTGGTTTGCGGCGTCGGCGTCAGTTCGTCGAGCTTGAGTTCGGAGCTCATGACTGTTCCTCGCGATGGAGCGCGGCGTCGCCGGAGAGGGCGGCGTCGATCAAGGTGTGGATGCGGCTGACGGCTTCGGCGGGATCGTTGACGATCACGCCCTCGGCCCAATCGATGATGACGTGACCGGCGGCAAGATTTTCTTCTGCGCGCACCAGCACGGGAGATGCATAGGCGTGGGCCTCGCTCATCTCGGCGATGCGTGGGCGTAGAATGTCTGCCGCTGCGGGCGCGAGACGCACCACCAGACGCGGCTGATGGCGCAGCGCGATCATCGCCGCGTCAATCGCGGCAGCCACGCGCTCAGCGCCGAACGAGTCCAGAGCTTCGCCGGCGATTTTCTTGGCCGCGACGAAGGCGATGCGCGCAGCTTCGGTGCGCATCGCATTGCTTTCGCCGTCGAGGCGCGAGAGCAGAGCCCCGCTCACCTCCGCAAGCTCTTGCAGCGCGGCGGCGGCCTCGCGCTCCGCTTGCGCCAGTGCGTCTTGCTTGCCGCGTTCGTAGGCATGGGCGATCTGCGCCTCGATCTCTTCGGGCGTGAGGCGCTTGGGGGCGCCGCGCACGATCGCGCCGTCGGGCGCGAATTCGGTATCGAAGGCGAATTTGCGGGCGCCGGTCATCAGTAGATCAACTCGTCTTCAGATTTGCCGTCGGACAAGACGATCTCGCCGCGCGCGGAAAGTTCTTTGGCGGTCGCCACCATGCGCGTCTGCGCGGCGTCGACGTCTTTGAGCCGCACCGGACCCATGGATTGCATGTCTTCTTTCAGCAGCTTGGAGCCGCGCTCGGACATATTTGAGAAGAACAGCTGCCGGAGTGAATCCGATGCGCCTTTGAGAGCCAGCGCCAGATCGCTCTTGTCGACGGCGCGCAGCAGCGTCTGGACGCCGCCGGAGTCGAGTTTGCCCAGATCCTCGAACACGAACATCAGCGCTTTGATTTTGTCGGCGCTGTCGCGCTGCTTGTCCTCGAGCGCGCTGATGAAGCGGGACTCGGTCTGGCGGTCGAAGTTGTTGAAGATTTCCGCCATCAGCTCGTGGCTGTCGCGCTTGGAGGTGCGCGCCAGGTTGGACATGAACTCGGTGCGCAGCGTGGTCTCGACCTTGTCGAGGATTTCGCGCTGCACCGGCTCCATGGCGAGCATGCGCATCACGCATTCGGCGGCGAAGTCCTCGGGCAGGGCGGAGAGCACGCGCGCAGCATGTTCGGGGCGAACTTTCGCCAGCACAACAGCGACTGTTTGCGGATATTCGTTCTTCAGGTAGCTCGCCAGCACCTCTTCATTGACGTTGGCGAGCTTGTCCCAAATGTTGCGGCCAGCCGGGCCGCGGATTTCTTCCATCAGCGCGTCGACTTTTTCCTTCGGCAGGAATTGCGCCAACATGCGTTGGGCTTGATCGGTCGAGCCCATGATCGAGCCCGCGCCCGACATCTTCTGCACGAACTCGACTACAAGGGCTTCGACGACAGGCGCGGGGACCATGCCGAGCCCGGCCATCGCCTGGGAGATTTCCTTGATCTCTTCTTCGTCGAGCACGGCGAGCAGCTTTTGCGCTTCGTCGCCCAGGCTGAGCATTACGATCGCCGCCTTCTCGGCGCCGGAGTAGCGCGAGAGGTCGACGTTCGGCGTCGGCGGCGCGGCGCCCGGTTTGGCGAGAGCGGTGCTCATATGTTGTTCAACCAGCCACGGATGATCTGCACGGATTCATCGGGATGTTGGTTCACCACCTCGGCCATCTTGCGCACCGACGAGCCGCGCAGGCGTCCATTCACTTGGGAGACGTCGATGGAGGATTCCGCCTCGGCAGCCACCATCGCATCCGGCGCGGGCAGCGCTGCGACAGCGCCGCCGCCGCCCGATGGCGCAGCGAGCGCCGGCGTTGCGCCTGCGGCTGCTGCATTGGCGCCGCCGCGGATCAAGCCGCCGATCAGTGGACGCAGGACGAAGAACAGGAAGGCGAGAGAAGCGATAAGCGCGGCGACCACCTCGATGATGCGGGTCACGTCAAAGCTGCCCATATCGAGAAGGCCGGGGGCTTTGGCTTCGCTGCCTTCACTGCTTGGCGCGGCGAACTGCACGTTGACGACTTGCACGACATCGCCGCGCGCCTGGTTGAAGCCGACCGCCGATTGCACCAGCGTGGTGAGTCGCTGCATTTCCTCGGCGCTGCGCGGACGATAGGCGCCGGGATGCCCGTTGGCGCCGGGTGCGGTGACGCCATTAACCGCGACCGCGACCGAGAGGCGCTTGACGACGCCGCCTTCGTTCACCGTCGTCGTGGTGGTGTGCGAGATTTCGTAGTTGATGGTTTCCTGGCTCGAATTGTTATTGTTCTGCGTGCCGGCGCCGGACGTGGCGCCCGTGGCGTCGGGCACATTTGCGCCGGCGGTGGCGCCTTGCGGGCGCTGACTGTTCTGCGCGGTGGACTCTGTCGTAGAGGTTGACCGCACCACTTTGCTGTCCGGATCGAACTGATCGGCGGTGGTGGTAACGCGATTGAAATCCATGTCGGCGGTGACTTGCACGCGGGCATTGCCGGCGCCGACGACGCCTTCGACGATATCTTGCACGGTGCTGCGGAGGCGCTCCTCAAGCGCAGTCTCGCGAATATCGACGCCGTCGCCGCCGTCAGCGCTGGTACCATCGCCGTTGCTTGCGGCTGCGAGCAGGCGGCCGGTTTCGTCGAGGATAGTCACGCGATTACTGGTGAGGCCCGGCGTGGCGCTGGCGACCAGGTTGCGTATGGCGCGCACCTGGCCGGGCGTCAGCGCGTCGCGGCGCA
>DASZWS010000065.1:0-8453 GCA_035546515.1 Vitreimonas sp.
CCGATCGGCGCGGGCGTTTCCCGCGTCGCGCTGTGATGGGCCCGTGCGCTACGGAACCAGAAAACACATGGCAGATTTTTCGATGAAGCGTCAGCGGGGCCGGGGCCGGAGACCGGGTGGCGGCGGACATCAAGGCGGTGGTGGTGGCCATCACGGCGGCGGTCACAACAATCCGAACCGCCCGATGGAGAGCAACGGTCCGGACATGAAGGTCCGTGGGCCGGCCTCGCACATCTACGAGCGCTACCTGCAGCTTTCGCGTGATGCGGCGAGCTCAGGCGACCGTGTGCTCAGTGAAAACTATGCCCAGCACGCCGATCACTATTTCCGCCTGATGCGCTCCATGCAGCCGGCCCAGCCGCCGCAACAGCCGCAGCAAGAGCGCTTCAACAACAATAACAACGAGGGCGAGTTCGAGGGCGGCGAAGAGGGCGCCCCGGAAGCGGAGGCTTCAGCCGAAGGCGAAGCGCCGCGCGAGGGTGGCGACGAGCAGCCTGAAGGCGACTTCCCGCAAGGCCAACAACAGCAAAACTTCAATCGCGAAGGTGGCGACGGTGAATTCCGTCGCGGCCGTCGCCGCGGCCGCCGCAATCGTTTCCGCGGGGATGGCGAGCGTGGCGAAGGTGAAATGCGCGAAGGCGGCGAAGGACGCGGCGCGGACGACGAGGGTGGCGAACAGCGCGCCGAACGGGAAGATCGCGGCGAACGCCAAGAACGTAGCGAGCGTCCCGAACGCCGTGAACGTCAGCCGCGCGAACGCGACGAGCAGTCCGGCCCGGAAGGCTTTTCCAGCGGTCCGAAGCCGGCTTTTCTGCGCGATAGCTAGTTAGCGCTTGGACGTCGGCGGGCGCGGCGGTTCGGCGAGACGCCGCTCGAGGTACGTGCGCGCCAGTCGCTCAACGTCTTCGAGGTGATCCTGGCCGGGATCGCGGCCACGGAAGAAGTGATCGGCGCCTTCGATCGGCGCGGGATCGACCTTGATGTTCTTTTGCGTGCGGATGCGTGCAATCACGCGCTCCATGTCCGAAGCGGTCGTGACGCTGTCGCGCGTGCCATAGATGATGACGCCCGAAGCTGGGCACGGCGCCAGGAACGACAAGTCGTAGTGGTTCGCCGGCGGCGCCACGGCGATGAAACCGTCGATCTCCGGGCGGCGCATCAGCAATTGCAGCCCAATCCATGCGCCAAATGAATAGCCGCCCACCCAGCACTGCTCGGCGTTGGGGTTCATGCTCTGCAGGTAGTCGAGCGCGCTGGCGGCGTCTGAAAGCTCGCCCATGCCGTTGTCGAACACACCTTGGCTGCGGCCGATGCCCCGAAAGTTGAAGCGGAGGGTGCCGAAGCCTTTGTCGGCGAACAGCTTGTAGAGCTGTACCGTGACCCGATCCTGCATCGAGCCGCCCGCCTTGGGGTGGCCGTGCAGGATCAACGCGATCGGCGCGCCTTCCTTGGAGGGTTCCGAGTACCGTCCTTCAACACGTCCGGCCGCACCCGGGAAGATCACTTCAGGCATTCACCAAGACCCCAACCTTTTCGCGGCGCGCGTCGATTTCTCGCGCGCCGAATTCTTGACCAAAACACTCGGGTACCCTAGCTCTGCCCTGGGTTCCCCGGAATGGGCGCCGACCCCGAAGGGGCGGGCTTCTAGCAGGGAAATTGGGGGCGTGCGAGGGCGCGGGAAAGGACAGGCATGCGATTGACGTCAAAGGGCCGCTACGCGGTGATGGCAATGGCCGATCTGGCGCTGCATGGCGGCGCCGAACGGGCCGTGCCGCTGCAGGAAGTGGCCAAGCGCCAGGAGATTTCGCTCTCCTATCTCGAACAGCTCTTCGCGCGCATGCGTCGGGCCGGTCTGGTTGCGGGCGTGCGTGGTCCCGGCGGCGGTTACCGCCTCTCTCGGCCGGCGCAGACGGTGACGATCGCTGAGATCATTGCCGCGGTGAATGAACCGATCAAAGCCACACGCTGCGATGAAGCCTCGACCAAAAGCTGCATCGGCCGCCAAGGGCGCTGCATCGCGCACGGCCTTTGGCAAGAGATGGGCGATCGCATTCATGCGTTCCTGACCTCGGTCTCGCTCGCCGACGTGCTCGAACAACGATTTGACGGCGGCGCACGCGTCGCCGCGGAATGAGATGACCAGGACGCTCGTCTATTGCGACTACAACGCCGGCGCGCCGCTGCGGCCTGAAGCGGCTGCTGCTGTCGCGCGCGCGTTGGAAGCGGGCGGCAATCCGTCGAGCGTGCATGGCGCCGGCCGCCGCGTCCGCGCGATGATCGAAGACGCGCGCGAAACCTTGGCGGCAGCCGTTGGTGCCCGCGCGGACAACGTAGTGTTCACCTCGGGTGCAACTGAGGCGCTGCATCTGGCTATGGCGAGCGCGGGTGCGGCGTCGCTCGTTGTCGGCGCGACTGAGCACGATGCCGTGTTCGAGCACGCCACGAAGCTGGTGAAGACAGATCGCATCGCCCCGGTCGACGCCAACGGCGTCATCGATCTCGGTGCGCTCGATCGGCTACTTGCCGACGCACCCAAGCCCGCACTCGTTTGCGTCCAGCTCGCCAACAACGAGACTGGCGTGATCCAACCCATCGCCAAGATGGCCGCCCTCGGGCGTTCGCACGGCGCGCTCCTGTTGGTGGACGCGGCACAAGCCTTTGGCCGCCTTCCGGTCGACATCGCTGATCTCGATGCGACTTATCTTGTCGTTTCGAGCCATAAGATCGGAGGTCCGCCGGGTGCGGGTGCGTTGATCCTGGCGCTTGGCGCCCCGTTCGTGATCGCGCGTTTCGGCGGGGGACAAGAGCGCGGGCGTAGGCCCGGCACGGAGAACGCTGCGGCACTCGCTGGCTTTGGCGGAGCGATTGCCGATGCCACGCGTGACTTGAAATTGGAATCTTCGCGTGTCGCGGCGCTGCGCGACAGCTTCGAAGCTGGATTGCCGCGCGATACCATTGTGTTTGGCGCCGGCGCGGCGCGCTTGCCCAATACATCAAATTTCGCGTTGCCGGGAATTGCCGCTGAAACAGCGGTCATCGCCATGGACCTGGAAGGCGTCTGCATTTCTTCTGGCGCAGCATGCTCGTCGGGCAAAGTGCGGTCGAGCCGCGTGCTCGCGGCGATGGGTGTCGCGCCTGACATCGCTAAGGCTGCGCTGCGCGTGTCCTTCGGCTGGAATTCGACTGAAGCCGACGTTGACGCGTGCCTCAGCGCGCTCAGGAAGGTTGCGTCGCGGCGTGCTCTCGTGGGAGCAGCGTAGATGGCGGCTGTCAAAGAAACCGTCGACGCCGCCCGCGCGCTTGAAGGTGAGAAGTATAAGCACGGCTTCGTCACTGAAGTGGAGCAAGACCTCGCGCCGCTCGGTCTCTCCGAAGAAACTGTGCGCTACATCTCGGCGAAGAAGGAAGAACCGCAATGGATGCTGGAGTGGCGCCTTGGCGCCTTTCAGCGCTGGCTCACCATGGAAGAGCCGACCTGGGCGCTCATCCACTATCCGCCGATCGACTATCAGGCCGCGCGCTATTACGCGGCGCCCAAGAACGCCGCGAAATACAAATCGCTCGATGAGGTCGATCCGGAAATTCTCGACACCTACAAGAAGCTCGGCATTCCGCTGAAGGAGCAGGAAGTGCTGTTGGGCGTCGAAGGCGCCCCGAAGGTGGCGGTGGACGCCGTGTTCGATAGCGTCAGCGTCGTCACCACGTTCAAAAAGGAACTCGCGGCGGCCGGTGTGATCTTCTGCTCGATGAGCGAAGCCGTTCGCGAACACCCAGATCTGGTGAAGAAGTATCTCGGCTCGGTCGTGCCGACGTCCGATAATTTCTTTGCCACGCTGAACAGCGCCGTCTTCTCTGATGGCTCCTTCGTGTACGTGCCGCCCGGCGTGCGCTGTCCGATGGAACTCTCGACCTATTTTCGTATGAACGCGGAAAACTCCGGCCAATTCGAACGCACGTTGATCATCGCCGACAAAGGCGCATACGTGTCGTACCTCGAAGGTTGCACCGCGCCGATGCGCGACGAAAACCAGTTGCACGCGGCGGTGGTGGAACTCGTCGCCCTCGATGACGCCGAGATCAAATACTCCACCGTGCAAAACTGGTGGCCCGGCGACAGCGAAGGCAAAGGCGGCATCTACAATTTCGTCACCAAGCGCGGCGATTGCCGCGGTCCGCGTTCCAAGATCAGCTGGACCCAAGTCGAGACCGGCTCCGCCATCACCTGGAAATATCCAAGCTGCATCCTGCGCGGCGACGACAGCGTTGGCGAATTTTACTCCATCGCCGTCACCAATGGCCGCCAACAAGCCGACACTGGCACTAAGATGACGCACCTGGGCAAGAACACGCGCTCACGCATCATCTCCAAAGGCATCAGCGCCGGCAAAAGCTCCAACGCCTATCGCGGCCTCGTTTCCGCGCACGCCAAAGCCAAAGGCGCGCGCAATTACACCCAATGTGACTCGCTGCTGATCGGCCCAGACGCCTCGGCGCATACGATCCCTTACGTCGAAACCCGCACGCCCGACGCGCAGTTCGAACACGAAGCGACAACCACGAAGCTCTCCGACGATCAGCTTTTCTATCTCCGCGCCCGCGGCATCCCGGAAGAGCAGGCGGTGGCGCTTTTGGTGAACGGATTCGTCCGCGAAGTGCTGCAGAAGCTGCCAATGGAGTTCGCCGTAGAAGCGCAGAAGCTCCTCGAAGTCAGTCTCGAAGGGAGCGTCGGATGAGCGAACAAGAATACTGGTTCGCGCGCCGTCGCCTCGACGCGAGTTACGGACGCCGCGGCGTTTCTCCAGTCAGCGGCCAGGGCTGGTACGTTATCATTGCCTTTATCGGCTGCATGTTGGGTGGTGGTCTGCTGTTCGGCTTCTTTATGGCGCAGGGCCGCACGCTGCCAGGCGTCATGCTCTACGTGCTGTTCGTCCTGATCGGCGCCGGCCAGTTCATTTACTTCGTCAGCACCAAGACCGATCCCAAGCGCACCGTCGTTGACTATCGCGCATTGAAGAGCACTCCATTGAACGACCAGCTCGGAGGCCGCCGATGAGCGCGGCGCTTGATATCCATGATCTGCACGTCTCCGTCGGCGACGCAGAGATCATCAAGGGCCTGACGCTGTCTGTGCCCGCAGGCGAAGTGCACGCCATCATGGGGCCAAACGGCGCGGGCAAGTCGACGCTCGCCTATGCGGTCGCCGGACGCGACACTTATGAAATCACGAAGGGAACGGTGGCGCTCGATGGCGCGGACTTGTTGACGCTGTCGCCTGAGCAGCGTGCAGCCAAAGGCCTGTTTCTCTCGTTCCAATACCCGGTCGAAATCCCAGGCCTCTCGGCGCTGACGTTTCTGAAAGCCGCGCTGAACGCCCGGCGCAATGCGCGTGGCGAAAAAGATATGCCGGCGCCGGAGCTGTTGAAGCTCGTGCGGGCCAAGGCCGAAGCGCTAAAGATCGATCCGGAGATGTTGAAGCGGCCGCTCAATGTGGGCTTCTCTGGCGGCGAAAAAAAGCGCTTCGAAGCGTTGCAGATGGCGGTGCTGCAACCACGCTTCGCCATCCTCGATGAAACTGACTCGGGGCTCGACATCGACGCGCTGCGCATCGTCGCCGACAACGTCAACGCGTTGCGCGGCCCCGATCGCGCCATGCTGGTCATCACCCACTACCAGCGCCTGCTCGACTACATCAAACCCGACCGCGTGCACGTACTCGCGCGCGGCCGCATCGTCGCCAGCGGCGGCCCCGAACTCGCACTCGAACTCGAGCGCGACGGCTACGACAAATATCTGAGGGCGGCGTGATCGCGGCCGAACTCCCCAATCGCCGCGTCGAGGCGTGGCGGTATTCCGATCTGCGCCAAGCCATTGGCGCTGAGCCGCACGTGTTGCGCGAGGGCCGCGACATTATTGAGCGCCTCGCGCCCGGCACCCAGCGGATGAGCATTCCGGCGGGCGAAAGCCGCGTGTTCGTCGAGCGCATGGACGACGATCGCTACCTTGATGCGCGGTCCTTCGATTTCACGCTTGGCGAGGGCGCCTCGTTGACGCGGATCGTCATCCAGTCCGGTGGAGCAACGCCGCTCGCCATGGCGCGCGTGCGCCTCAGCGCCGGCGCCAAGCTCAAGCAGTTCGTACTCGCCGAAGGCGCCAAGCTCTCTCGCATCGAGACGGACGTCTCCATCGAGGGCGAGGGCGCGGACGTCGAACTCAACGGTGTGTATCTTTGCGATGCCGGCCGTCACGCGGATTTGACGTCGGTTATCGAGCATAAGGTTGGCGGCGGCCAAACGCGCCAACTCATCAAAGGCGTCGCCAAGAGAGGCGGGCGCGGCGTGTTTCAGGGTAAGATTGTCGTCGCCCACGGTGCGCAGAAGACCGACGCGCGCCAGTATCATCACGGCATGTTGCTGGAAGACGGGGCGGAGATTTTCGCCAAGCCCGAATTGCTGATCCACGCCGACGACGTCCAATGCGCGCACGGCAACACCGCTGGCGGCCTTGACGAAAGCGCGCTGTTCTACCTGCGATCGCGCGGCGTGCCGGAGGTGCAGGCGCGTGGGTTGCTCGTTGAGGCTTTCCTGGCCGAAGCCATTCCCCACGGCCTGCCGCAAGAGATAAGCGACGAGCTGTTGGGCCGTATTCGGACGTGGCTTGGAGCTACGGCATGAACGCGCCCATTATCAAGCGCCCGTTCGATGTCGACGCGCTGCGTGCGCAGTTTCCGATCCTGTCACGGCAGGTGAACGGCAAGCCGCTTGTCTATCTCGATAACGCCGCCAGCGCACAAAAGCCCGAGGCCGTCATCGAAGCCATGAGCGCGACGATGCGCGGCTCGTATGCAAACGTGCACCGCGGTTTGCATGCGCTCGCCAACGAAACCACCGCCGCGTTCGAAGGCGCGCGCGAGAAGGTTGCACGCTTCATCAACGCGCCGACACCACAAAGCGTTGTGTTCACCAAGGGCGGCACCGAAGCCATCAACACTGTCGCCGCCGGCATAGACATCAAACCCGGCGATGAGATTGTGCTCTCGGTGATGGAGCATCATTCCAACATCGTGCCCTGGCACTTCCTGCGCGAGCGCAAAGGCGCGGCACTGAAGTGGCTCGACATCAACGACGACGGTGAAATCGATCTGGCCGTGCTCGATGCGCTGATCGGGCCGCGTACCAAGATTGTCGCCATCAGCCATATGTCGAACGTGCTCGGCGCGCGCACGCCGGCTGCGGAAATCGTCAAGGTGGCCCATGCTAAGGGTGTGCCGGTGCTGATGGACGGATGCCAGGCGGTCGTCCACGGCGGCGTTGACGTGCAGGCGATCGACGTGGATTTTTACGCGTTCACCGGGCACAAACTTTACGGCCCGACCGGGATCGGCGTGCTCTATGGCAAACCCGAGCGCCTGGCAGCGCTGCCGCCGTTCGAAGGCGGCGGTGAAATGATCGATGTCGTGGAACAGGGGCGCGTCACCTACAACGAACCGCCGCATCGCTTCGAAGCCGGCACCCCGCCCATCATCGAGGCTATCGGTCTCGGCGCCGCCATCGATTGGCTCAACGCTCAAGATCGCGCCGCGTTGGAAGCGCACGAAGCGACATTGCGCAATGCGACGCTCGACGCGCTCGGTCAGCTGAATTGGATCACGGTTCACGGCCGCGCCAAGGATAAAGCCGCGATCATCGCCTTCTCGATGGCGGGCGCACATCCGCATGACGTGGCCCAGATTCTGGATCGCCAAGGAGTAGCCATCCGCGCCGGCCACCACTGCGCGCAGCCACTGATGCAGCGCCTCGGCGTCACCGCCACCGCGCGCGCTAGCTTTGCCTGTTACAATCGTCTCGACGAAGTCGAGGCCTTGGTTGAAGCGCTGCACAAAGCGCACAAACTATTGAGCTAGGAACTCATGGACGGCGTCACACCTCCTTCGAAGCTGCCGCAGGCCGAGCTGGACCGCATCACAGACGATCTGGTGACGCAGTTCAAAACCGTGTTCGACCCGGAAATCCCGGTCGACATCTACGAGCTTGGCCTCATCTACAAGGTCGACATCAACGACGAGGGCCATGTCGACATCGAGATGACGCTTACTGCGCCCGGCTGCCCGGTTGCGGGCGAGATGCCGCAATGGGTCGAAGTCGCCGCCCGCAAGGTGCCGGGCGTGAAATCGGCCCGCGTGAACTTGGTGTTCGATCCGCCCTGGACGCCGGCGCGCATGAGCGACGAGGCGAAACTCGAACTGAACATGCTGTGAACCTATATTAGCACCCGGAAGAGAAACTATGACCCGCCGCCCGCGCCCCAAGATCGTGACCCTGACCGACGCCGCCGCGGCGCGCGTGAAGGAGATCATGACCGCGTCCTCGAAGCCATATCTGCGTGTCGGCGTGGTGAACGGCGGCTGCGCGGGCATGGAATACGTGCTCGACTATGCCGACGCGCCCGAGCCGTTC
>DASZWS010000066.1:0-4104 GCA_035546515.1 Vitreimonas sp.
GGCGTCGCCTCAGAGGGCCGCCCGGAAATCGTTGCAAGACGATTCGCTTCGCCAACGCTCCAGCGGACATCAGCCTGCAGACGCCACACGAAGAGAACGCCCATGGCGCCCGCCGGGCCTACAGCAAGGCCAACTACAACAGCGGCAAGCAGCGGGCCGATCAGGGCGTAAGCGTCGAAGCGAAGGTCGTTGCCTTGCATCAGCGCGCGCGCGCCAAGCGCGACTACGAGCAGGAGCGCCGGCAGCGGGGCGAAGATCGCGAGCGCCCCCGCCGCCAATGCACCGGTGAGGGAGATCCCAGAACGCTGCGCAGAAACGCGCCCGAGCAGGCTCAGGCGCGCTTCTTCCGCAGGACCAAGGAGTCTCGCAAACATGACCCAAGTACATGGGGCATCGTCGTGAATTGCGCGTAAATGCCCGGATAACCAAGCATTTACCTAACTTAGCAGGCCGTTACGGGTGGCTCAGAGAAGGGCCTTCGCGGTGATCGTGGCGCTGCTGGGTTTGTTCCGCCGGATGCTGAGCCTGCTGTTGCTGCGTTTGTGATTGCTGCTGCTGCGCGGCCGCCTCGGCAGCGGCATGTGACGCATCAGCTGCCTCCGCTGCGGCTTGCAGCGTCGCGTCGTTCGCTGTGCCCATTGAGCGCAGGATAGGATCGAAAAGCGCGGGGTTGTCCGGCGTTGGATAGTCCGGATCGCTGATCGTGTAGCAGAAGCCCATGATGTCCATGCCCGGCCGCGTGGTGAGACCAGCGTGCACGGTGCTGATCGGCAGCGGCGGATTGCCGACGCCGGTCGTCGATTTCAGTTCGGCGCGTTGCAGTGGCCAGAAGCCGGTATTGTCCTGACTGCGCGACAGAAATTGCGCTGAACTGTTGGGAAATACAGGCGTGATCGAGTTGGCCAGGCGCAGCCACGATTCTTGCGTGAACTGGGTGTCGTCGCCGCCGGCGCGCCGCACTGCGGCTGGCGAGGAGGCTGCGGTGATCGTGTTTGGCGTCGCCACGATTTGGCATTCGTGATCGGCGTCGCCCGCCTTGATGTAGGTGTGGCCGGTGCTCGACAGCGGTTGCACGCGCCAGCTGTGCGGCAACGTGACCGTGAACCGCCCCGCCGGGTCGGTCCAGGTATCCGCGGTGGCGACGCCCGCCGCCATCAGTCCAACGCCGAAAATGGCGGCATACGCAAGCGCGCGCATGAGCGTTCCTCCAGATAAAGTTTGTGTCCTGCCCTCAGGGGCCGGAGTCTCGCTTCGAATAGGGCGCCGTCAAGACCAGAAGCGTCCGGAAACCCCCATGGAACCCTGCGGCGAAGCGCCTATTGTGGCGAAAAGTCGGAGATCGTCATGAGCCTGCGGGGCAAGACCTTATTCATAACCGGGGCGAGCCGGGGCATCGGCCTCGCCATCGGCCTGCGCGCGGCGCGAGACGGCGCCAATGTCGTCATCGCCGCCAAGACAGCTGAGCCGCATAAGAAGCTGCCGGGCACGATTTATTCCGCAGCCGATGCAATCGAGAAAGCGGGCGGGCAGGCGTTACCGCTTGTGGTGGATGTGCGCGAGCCGGACAGCGTCAAAGCGGCTGTGGACGCCGCCGCCGCAAAGTTCGGCGGCATCGACATCTGCGTGAACAACGCCTCGGCGATCCAACTCACCGGCACGCTGCAGACCGACATTCGCCGCTATGACCTGATGCATCAGGTCAACGCGCGGGGCACGTTCCTCACGTCGCGCTGCTGCATTCCGCATCTAAAGCAAGCCGCTAATCCGCATGTGCTGATGCTGTCGCCGCCGCTCGACATGAGTCCGCGCTGGTTCGCGGGGCATGTCGCTTACACGATGGCCAAGTACGGTATGAGCATGTGCGTGCTTGGCATGGCTGAAGAGTTCAGAGACGATGGCGTCGCCTTTAATGCGCTGTGGCCGCGCACCGGCGTCGCGACGGCCGCGATAGAATTTGCGCTCGCCGGCGAAGAGGGCATGAAACACTGCCGTACGACCGACGTGATCGCGGATGCCGCCTACGCGATTTTCAACAAGCCTTCGCGCCAGTGCACCGGCAACTTCTTCATCGACGATGTCCTGCTCTATGCCGAAGGCGAGCGCGATTTCGATAAATACCGGGTGGATCCGACCAAGGACCTGATGCCGGATTTCTTTGTGCCGGACAGCGTGCCGTTGCCGCCCGGGGTAACCTTGCAGGCAAAGGTTTGATCGGCCTCGCCCGGGGCTTCGCCATCAGCCAAGCGAAGGCGTTGACAATCATGGCGGATGGCCGGTGTTGTCAGAGCATGAACCACCGCATGGCCGCAAGAATTGCCGTCCTCGCGTTCGCTGCGGTTACTGCGCCGGCGTTTGCGGATGACTTCGTGCCCGGCCGGCCTGGCAATACCGAAAGCCCCATCTCCGTGCCGGCGGGGCGCTGGCAGCTCGAGACGGAAATCGGCGGCTATGCGCACGGGTCCGGCGGCAAGAGCTGGAGCGCGCTGCAGAGCGACATCCGTTACGGACTCGCGGACGGCTGGGATGCGGAAGCGATCGTGTCGCCGTTTGTCGGCGAGGACGCAGGTGGAGATCGCGAAAGCGGGTTTGGCGACACGACTCTGCGCTTACGCCACACATTCGTGGGCCAGGATGGCGACGGACCCGCGTTTGCGCTCATCGGCTTTGTCACGCTGCCAACAGCCACCAACCATCAAGGCGACGGCGCCGTTGAAGGTGGCCTTATCGGCACAGGCACGTTCTCACTGAACGATCGCGATGGCGTCACCTACACGGCTGGTGCGGCCGCGGTGAGCGATCAGGGGCGGTACAAATCCGACGTGTTCGGCGGCGTGAACCTCACGCATCAATTCACGGACAAAATCGCCGCCTATGGCGAACTATTTGCCGACCGGAGCGAAGGGCAGACCGCGGGCACAATCGATGTCGGCGCCACATATCTTTGTGATCCGCGCACGCAGCTCGACGCTGGCGTCGACCTCGGGATCACCCACGCTGCTGATGATGCGCGCTTTTTTCTCGGCTGGGCGCATTTGTTCTGAGCGCGGATTTGTGCGCGCGGGACCTGGAAATACACCCCAGAGTTGTATATAACGTGTTTACCAACTTTAGCGGGGTAAAACGTGCACAGAGCTTTCAAATCGGCCCCTTGGCTGGTCAATGATTATCTTGATTCCATTGGGAAATCCTTGGGGTCTTCGAGTGACTCCCGCTATCGGCGGCTGTTGCAGGCGCTGACGCGCGGGCCGCTTTCTTTCGCCGAACTGGCGCGCCGTGTGCCCGATCCGCCCAAGCAGATCGCACGCGATGTGTTCGACATGGCGGAACAGCACTTGGTCGAGATGGAGTCGGAGGGGCCAGACACGACGCGCGTGGAAATCACCGCGCAGGGCAAAGAATTGCTTGGCGCTGACTGACGCGACCGCCGTCGCCGCAGGCGCGCAACCGCCCGAGGCGCCGTCGTTCGACAGCGTATGCCGCGCCATGAGCGGCATATTCAGATTTTTCGTAAGCACGCCTGGGCGGCGCGCCTCGATGTTCGTTCTGGCGCTGTTTGCGACCGCTTATGTGTGCGGGGTAATCGTGCCGCACAATTTCGAGACCACGCGCGAATATTTTTGGGTGTTCCTGCTCGGCGCCGCGCTCGGCGTCTCCGACGTTTTTACGCGCTACCAAGAAGCGCCGCTGCGCACTCTAGGAACGTTCGGCGCGCTTACCCGTATCGCGGTCAACGCTCTGGCGTCGGGGTTGGCGTTGTGGCTGATCCAGACACACCCTTATAGCGCCACCCAGACAATCCCTAATCCGACAGCACAGATCGTCGCCGCCGGCTTTGGTGCGTTGGCGTTGCTGCGTGTTTCGGTGCGCTTCAAGTTCTCAGGCCAGGATGTGTCAGTTGGCCCGGCCGAACTCATCGACAGCATCCTCGCCGCCGCCGACCGCGACGCCAATCGCGCCTCGGCCGTGGCGACCGCGCGTGACGCATACGAAGTGCGACGCAGGGTTTTGTATGATGACATCATGCGCCGGCTGGTGCCCATTTGCGTCGAACTGCCGCAAACGCTGAGCTCGAACCAGCGCAAGGATCTCTACGACAATATCAAG
>DASZWS010000067.1:0-7500 GCA_035546515.1 Vitreimonas sp.
GCCTCAATGTTTGCTCAGATCGCCTCGTTCGAGCTGCGGTATCAGCTCAAGAGCCCCGTGCTCTGGATTACGTTCATTCTGTTCTTCCTGCTCACCTTCATCGCCACGACAAACGACAACGTGCAGATCGGCTCCGCCGGCAACGCCTTCATCAACGGCCCTTACGCCATTACCCAGACCATCGGCGTCATGGCCATCTTTGCGCAGTTTGCGGTGGTGGCGTTTGTGGCCAACGTGGTGCTGCGTGATTGGGAAACGGGCTTTGGTCCGATCCTGCACGTCACGCGGATCCGCAAGTTCGACTATCTGTTCGGGCGCTTTGTCGGTGCGGTGCTCGCAAGCGCCGTGGTGTTGGCCGCAGTGCCGCTGGCGATGATGCTGGGCTCCTTCATGCCGTGGCTCGACCATGAAAAGCTCGGGCCGTTCGTGCCGTGGTTCTACGCCTACGCTTTCCTGACCGCCGGGCTGCCGACGCTTGTGCTTTGTGCGGCGCTGTTCTTCGCCTTGGCGACGGCGACGCGTTCGATGATGGCCAGCTACATCGGGCTCATCAGCTTTCTTGTTCTCTATCTGGTGCTGAGCGGAATTTTCGCGCGCCCGGAATACGAGCAAGTTGTCGCGCTGTTCGAACCCTACGGCCTCGGCGCATTGTTCGAGACGACAAAGTATTGGACGGCCTCCGACCGCAACACGCAGCTCATCCCGATCACCTCGCTCTATTGGGAGAACCGGGCGATCTGGGCCGGCGTCGCCGCGCTGGCGCTGGTGGCGGCGTACTTCCTCTTCAGCTTCAGCACCAAAGCTGCGCGCAAGGAACAGAAAGCGCGCAAGGCGACCAAAGCCGTCGCCGCCGAGCCGCAAATGCCGGCGATCGCAGGCGTCACCAGCAGGCGCGCGTTCGGCAGCGCGGCGTCCTGGACGCAAGTGCTGGCGCGCGCGCGATTTGAAGCCGGTTACGTGTTTTCAAGTCCCGCCTTCATCGTGCTGCTGGCGATTGGGTTGTTCAATGGCGGCGGCGCCATGTGGTTCAGCACCGAATCCGTCGACGGCACCGAATTGTATCCGACCACGTTGCTCATGGTGCAGGCGCTGGCGGGCGGTTTCACCGCGTTTCCGGTGATTATCGCCACGTATTACGCTGGCGAACTGGTGTGGCGCGACCGCGAAAAGCGCATGCACGAACTCGTCGACTCCACGCCGGCCGCGGATTGGACCTTCGCCGCGCCGAAAATTCTGGCGCTGACCATGGTGCTGGCGGCTACCGTGCTGATCGGCGTGTTCGCCGGCATCCTCATCCAGCTGATCAAGGGCGGCGTCGCGCCTCACCTCGATGAATATCTCGTCTGGTACGCGCTACCAGCGATGATCTCCTGCTTCTGCCTGGCTGCGCTTGCAGTGTTCTTTCAGGCGGCGTCGCCGCACAAGTTCGTCGGCTGGGGTTTGATGCTGCTTTATCTGATCAGCACTTTGGTGCTGACTCAGATGGGGTTCGACCACCGGCTTTATCTCTACGCGAGCACGCCGGGCGTGCCGCTGTCGGAAATGAACGATCATTCGCACTACTGGATCGGGCGCGCGTGGTTTCAAGCCTATTGGGTGGCTTTTGCGCTGTTCTTGAGCGTGCTCGCTTATTCGCTCTGGCGTCGCGGGGCGGATACGCGGCTGCTGCCGCGCCTGGCGGCGTTGCCGCGTAAGCTGTCAGGACCCGCGGGCGCGCTTGCCGGCGGTTTGCTGATTGCTTTCGTCGGCTTGGGCGGTTGGATTTTCTACAACACCAACGTCCTCAATCCGTACCGCTCGAACCTTTCCAACGAGCGCTGGTCGGCGGATGAGGAGCGGGCGTTGCTGCACTATGAAAACGCGCCGCAGCCGAAAATCACTGACGTGACGCTAAGAGTCGACCTCTATCCGCATCAGCATCGCGCCACCACGCAAGGCACGTACGGCATCGTCAACCGGCAGACGATGCCGTTGAGTGAGATCCACCTGCTTTGGCCGCGCGACCTGAAGATCGACCATATCGCCGTCGATGGCGCGACGCTCGCGGAGGACTTCGCCACACACAAGCCGTCGTTCCCGTTCCAAATTTGGCGGCTCGCAACGCCCATGCAGCCCGGTGAGCGGCGCGAAATTCATTTCAGCACAACCGATGAAGCTGTCGGATTCCGCACCAACAGCGTGCTCGACGATGTGAACAACAACGGCACCTTCATCAACGATCGAACGATCGCGCCGACGCTGGGGTTCTCGCGCGACGTGCTGCTGCGCGATCGCGCACTGCGGCGCAAGTACGGCCTGCCGGCTGAGTTGCGCATGCCGCGACTCGAGGACGATAGCGCAAGGCAGTTCAACTATCTGCGCCACGATTCAGATTGGGTGAACGCTGATATCACCGTCTCGACCGAAGCTGGGCAAACGCCGATTGCGCCGGGCTATCTGGTTTCCGGCCAGACCGCGAACGGCCGGCGTACAGCGCATTTCCGCACCGACGCGCCGATCATGAATTTCTTCTCGATACAGTCGGCCAATTACGCGGTGCGCCACGGCCGGTGGCATGACGTCGATCTCGCTGTCTATTACGACCCGCGCCACGCCTACAACGTCGATCGCATGATCCGGGCAATGCAGACCTCGTTCGATATCTACACGACGCAGTTCTCGCCGTTTCAATTCCGGCAGATGCGGATATTGGAATTTCCCGCTTACGCGACCTTTGCGCAATCGTTCGCCAACACGGTCCCGTATTCCGAAGGCATCGGCTTCACGACCCGTATTGATGATGCACGCAACGCACGCGAGACCGATCGCATCGACTTCGTGACCTACGTGACGGCGCACGAACTCGCGCACCAATGGTGGGCCCACCAAATTATCGGCGGCGACATGCAGGGCTCGACCATGTTGTCGGAGACGTTTGCGCAATATTCGGCGCTGCTGGTGATGGAGCATCTCTACGGCAAGGATCAGGTGCGTCGCTTTCTGCGCTATGAGTTGGACAATTACTTGCGTTCGCGCGGCGGGGAGGCGGTCGAAGAACTGCCGCTCGCGCGTGTGGAGAACCAAGGCTACATCCACTACCGCAAAGGCGGCATCACCATGTATTTCCTCGCCAGCGAAGTCGGCGAGGACACAGTGAACCGTGCGCTGCGGCGGCTGCTGGCGGAGTTCGCCTTCAAAGGTGCGCCGTACCCGCGTTCCACCGATTTCTTGCGGATTTTGCGTGAAGAGGTGGGGCCGGACCCGAAGAAGCAGGCGCTGATCACCGATCTGTTCGAGCGCATCACGCTCTACGACGCACGCGTCGTCACCGCGACCACAACGCACCGCCCCGACGGGCGTTGGGATGTCACCATGACGGTGGAGGCGCACAAGCGCTATGCGAACGGGCAGGGTCGCGAGACCGAGGCGCCGCTCGACGAGGATTTCGAGATCGGTGTCTTTACCGCGGAGCCGGGACGCGGCGTGTTCAACGCGCGCGACGTGTTAACGATGCAGCGCCGGCCCATCCACAGCGGGCGACAAACGTTGACGCTGACCGTCGATCGCCAGCCTCGCTTTGCCGGCATCGATCCCTACAACAAACGCATTGACCGCAATTCCGAAGATAACGTCGGGGCAGTGACAGCCGGCGGGGCATAGATCGGCGCGGGTGAGGTCGTTGCCAATTCGGCGCGCCTCTTGAATGGCGTTTCCCTGGCGTGGCGTGATGGGCAATCGCCACGCTTAACAGGGAAGAAGCGCACCGTAATGGGAACGGCGGGCGGCACCGATGCGCTGCGCAGCGGGCGTGGCCTGAGACTGGACATCCAGGGCTTGCGCGCCATCGCGGTGCTGAGCGTGGTTCTTTACCATGCCAGCGCCGATTGGATGCCTGGCGGCTTTGCCGGCGTCGACATCTTTTTCGTTATCTCTGGGTATCTGATCGCCGGCATCTTGCTCGCCGAGATGGAGCGCGGCGCGTACTCGCTGAGCGGTTTCTACGAGCGGCGGGTACGGCGGCTATTTCCGGCGCTGTTCGTCATGTTGGCCGCCGTGCTGACGTTCGCAGCCTTCACTCTATCCCCGGGCGCGTATCAGGAGTTGGCCAAAACCGCGTTCACTACCATCTTCTTCGCGTCGAACTTCACCTATCTGGGCCTCTCCAACTATTTCGACACGGCGGCGCATTTTCGTCCGCTGCTCCACACCTGGTCGCTGGCTGTCGAAGAACAATTCTATCTGATCTTCCCGATCGTGCTGTTTGTGATCGTGAAGTTCGCGCGGCCGTGGCTGCGGGTGATCCTTTGCGTCGCCGCCATCGGATCGCTGGCCGGGTGTCTCTGGGCGATGCAGGAGTATCAGAGCGCAGCGTTCTATCTGGCGCCCTTCCGGGCCTATGAACTGCTGATTGGCGCGGTGCTAGCGGGCCTGTCGTTTCCGAAAAGGGCGCCTGCTTGGCTCCGCCACGCACTTTCGATCGCCGGGCTCGTACTGATCGCCGGATCGCTCGTGCTGCTCAACCGGCAAGCGCCGTTCCCGGGCCTTGCGGCGTTGCCGCCGTGCCTAGGCGCAGCTGCAGTAATCTTCGCCGGCGCCAACGCGCCGTCGGTCGGCGGGCGTTGGATTAGCGGTCCGATCTTTGCTTATTTTGGCGCGCTCTCGTATTCGCTTTATCTGTGGCATTGGCCCGTGTTCGTGTTGGCGCGAAGCGCGCTGCTGCATGAGCCGGCAGTGTGGCAGCAGCTGCTGCTGATCGCGTTCGCAATCGCGCTTGCAACGCTGTCTTGGCGCTTTGTCGAACAACCGTTTCTCAAACGCGGTCACACGCGCCGCGTATTGCTGACGGCCGCAGCGGCGATGGCGGCAGGCGCGGCCGGTATTTTCCCGATCATCCATTCCGACGGCGCGCCAGCGCGCTTCAACCGGGCCGCTCTGCAACTGTTCGCCGCGGAGGACGACTACAGCCCGTATCGCTGGACGTGCCACGATTTTCTCACCAATCAGGTGCGCGCGTACGAAGAGACGTGTGTGCTTGGTGCACCGCGATCGACGCCGCATTTGGCGGTGTGGGCGGACTCGCACGGTGTTGAGCTGTCTGCAGCGTTGGCGGGCAGACTCGCTGCACGCGGCCAATCCTTGTTGCAGCTTACCGCTTCTGGCTGCCCCCCGAGCCTCGACTACTCCCGTTTCGACATGCCGCGCTGTGCGGCTCACAACGCGGCAACGCTGGATGCGCTCGAAAACGACAGGCGCATCCAGACCGTCGTGGTCGCCACTAACTACTTGTCCTATCCGCATAAGGATTGGCCGCGCATATTCGCCGGCCAAGCGCGCGCGCTTTCCGCGCTCGCCGCGCACGGCAAGCATATCGTTCTCGTCTATCCGATTCCGGTGTTCGATTATGATGTGCCTACAGCGCTTGGCATTTTGCGCGCCTACGGCGCGCCGCTCTCCGACTTCACGATCTCCCGCGCCGGATTCGAGGCGGAGGTGGCCGAGGGGACGGCGTTTCTCGATCGTGAGCGCGATCTGATCAACGCGGCGACGATCCATCCCGTTGAGCTACTCTGCGATGACATCACGTGTCCCGGCTATCGCGCCGAGGTCGGGGTGCTCTACTTCAATCACGATCACATGAGTCAAAGCGCCGCCAAGTTCGTCGTTGCACACATGCCCCTGCCAGACGGCGCGCCGGGGGCCGCCGCAGTTCGTACCCGCACGTCCGCCGAAGGATCTAGTCCCAGCGCGGATCGGTGACCGTGAACAGCACGCGCGCGGGTCGATCGCCATCGGAATAGATGGCGTGGCGCGTGGTGGAGTCGAACTGGATGCTGTCGCCTTGGTTCAGCGTGAGCGGCGCGTAATACTCGGTGGCGACGACGATCGCTCCGTCCAGGACGTAGATGAATTCCTCGCCGGGATGGGTGACGAAGGGGCCATGCTCATCTTGCGACATCGCCGTAATGGTGGCGATGCCGGTGACCATCTTGCGATAGAGAAAGTCGGTGCAGAGGTAGCGGTATTCCGCGTTGGTCTGGCTGACTGCGTGACCTTCGCCGGCGCGCGTCACGCTGCGCCAGCCGCTCGCGTGCGCGGGTGCGATGTCGGCCACGGCGCCATCGCCGCCCATCTGCATGAGGAATTGGCTGAAGTCTGCGTCGAGCGCGCGCGCTAGCGCATGCGCGCGATCGAACGAGAGCGTGATCTGGCCGGTCTCCACGCGCGAGAGGGCGGACTGCGAAATCTTCGAGCGTTCACTGAGATCGCGCAGCGTCCAGCCGCGTTCTGTGCGCAGCCTTCGGATCGCTGCGCCGAACGTGCCCTGATCGAATTCGGCCTCTTCGCGCGGCGCCGGTTCGGCGGTCTCGCGGAGGGGGCCGCCGCCGGTGCTGAGGATCAAATGATTCCGAAGATCGCGGACGTCCATGCCGTTCAGCCCCACAAAGCGCCATCGAACGGACTAACACGTCCAGTTCGATAGGTCAGGCCGCCAATGCGATCCGACTTGAGCGCCACCGGCCCGTCGAGGTCGGCGAGCTGTCCCTTGAGTGCTACAACAAAAGCGGGCGCCATCGCCAGCGAGGTGCCCAGCATGTTGCCGACCATATATTGAAGGCCTAGGGCGAGAATATCGTCGGCGAACAACAGCGCCTCGGTGAGGCCGCCAGTCTTGTCCAATTTGATGTTGATCATGTCGTAGCGTTTGGCTGCTTCGGCCAATTCGGCGCGATGCAGGCAGCTTTCGTCGGCCGCAATCGGCACCAGGTGTTCAATGGCTTCAAGCCCGGCGTCGCCGCCGCGCGGCAGCGGTTGTTCGACCATCTCGACTCTGGCTTTGGCGAACTCCGGCAGGCATTCCTGGAGGAGCGGCAGCGTGAGCCCCTGATTGGCGTCGACGATGAGGCGCACATCCGGCCGTGCTTCGCGCACCACCCGCACACGCTCAATCGGCATATCGCCGTTCAGTTTGAGTTTGATGAGTTCGAAGCCCTTGAGCGCCTTGGCTGCAGCGGCGGTTTCGGCGAGCGAGGGCATCACGCCGATGGTCTGGCAGGTAACGAGTTCACGCGGCGTTGCGTTGACCTTTTGCCAGATCGATTGGCCGCTCAGTTTGCATTCGAGATCCCACAGCGCGCAGTCGATCGCATTGCGCGCCCCGCCTGCAGGGAGGGTTGTCTGTAGAGTCTGCCGGTCGAGCCCCTTTTCGAGTTCGGGGACGAGGTCGCCAATCTGCTCGATAGCGTCAGCGACGGTGTCGTTCAGATAATAGACCCCCGCAGCTTCGCCGCGGCCGACCGCACCGGCCTCAGCGATTTCCACGACGACGCAATCTAGGGCTGTGAAGAGGTGGCCGGTGATCTGGAAAGGCGCATGCATGGTCCATTGTTCAAGGCGGACCGAAACCTGCCGCTGAGCCACGTGCGTCTCCTTTGAGGCCGGGGAGGCGGCCTGAAACGCCAAGTATCAGCGACTTTGCGTAAATGCAACACCGACGAAAGTCCCACAGATGGGCGCGCACTT
>DASZWS010000068.1:0-2256 GCA_035546515.1 Vitreimonas sp.
GCTCGATAAGGCGGTGAAGGCCAAGCCGTCGATCCGCATGATCCAGCCGATGTCGGTGAAAGCGATCGCGCGCGACAGCGCCAGCGTGACAGCGACGTTGGCGGATGGCTCGACCTTGCGCGCGCCGTTGCTGGTGGGCGCGGATGGGCGGCGCTCATTCGTGCGCGAGGCGATCGGCGTGCGCACCATCGGCTGGGATTATCCGGTGACGGCGATCGTGGCGACGATCCAACATGAGAAACCGCATGGCGGCGTGGCGCACGAATATTTTCTGCCGAATGGGCCGTTTGCGATTTTGCCGCTGAAGGGCGAGCGCGCGAACATCGTTTGGGCCGAGCCGCGCAAGGCGGCGGAAGGTTTGCTGCAGATGCCGGAGGCGGATTTTCTCGCCGAATTGCGCATGCGCTTTGGCGATCATCTCGGCGCGCTCTCATTGGAAGGGCCGCGTTTTGGCTATCCGCTGTCGCTGCAGATGGCGGAGCGGATGATCGATGCGCGCGTGGCGCTCGCGGGCGATAGTGCGCACGGCATTCATCCGCTGGCGGGGCAGGGTTTGAATCTGGGTTTGAAAGATTGCGCGGCTTTGGCGGAGTGCTTGGCCGATGCGGTGAGCGTGGGACTGGATCCGGGCGATGTGGCCGCACTTGAGCGCTATCAACGCTGGCGGCGCTTCGACAATGTGTCGATGGCGCTGGGGATGGAGTTTTTCGACAAGATGTTCTCCAACCGCATTGCGCCATTGCGCGCGGCGCGGCGCTTGGGATTGGCGGCGGTGAACGCGGTTGGCCCGGCGCGGCGGTTTTTCATGCGCTATGCGGGCGGGGCTGAGGGCGATTTGCCGAAGCTGCTAAGGGGCGAGAGCTTGGCGGCTTAGGAAAGTTCGTTCTAGGTCCACGGAGACTCTCCGCAACTAGCATCCGAGCGTTGATACATCGAGGCTCATGGTAACCGCAGTTCATCCGGACGGGATATATCTTGTCGCCGCGCATGGCGACGATGACGTCGTAGCGTTGCCAGTTCTCAACCAGGGCTACGGTGAGTGGGTGCGCTCGACGCCTTTAATGTCGCTTCAAGTGGCCAGCGTGGCAGCGGAACTAGATCCACGCCGAAATGCGCCCGTAATTCAGTTGCAGTTGGTGGAAGGCCTAGCGGCGACCTTTGCGAGCGTGTCGGAGCGCAATATCGGCAACCGCTTAGCGTTTGTTGTCGGCGGCATGGTGATAGTCGGTGCACATATCCTTGAGGCCATTCTTCAGGGAAGGCTTAGTATTGCGGTGGGCGGCGATATCGCGTCAGCCACGCGGCAAGCAGAGTGCCTGCGTTCGGCGCGGCTCGTCCAGCACTGACGTCAGAGATCGACGAAGGCAGACTAAGCTTCATCCCTCAACGCACGCTCCGCCAGCGTCTCGCGATACACGCGCAGTTTTTCGTCGGCGTGGGCGCCGAGGTCGTACAAGAGGTCCCAGGAATAGAGTCCGGTGTCGTGGCCGTCATCGAAGACGATGCGCACGGCGTATTTGCCGACGGGTTCGGCGCGGGTGACGCTGACGTGGGCTTTGCCCTTTACCGGCGGCGGCACGTTGCCGCCGTGGCCTTTGTTCTCGGCGCTGGGGCTTTCGACGCGTAGCAGTTCGAACGGAATGGCGAACTTGGCGCCGTCATCGAAGGCGATGTTGAGCGCGTGCGCTTTGGTGTCGAAGCTGAGGTCGGTCGGCCAGGCGCGGGCGCTCATGCTGCACCGCTTTTCGTCATTCCGGGGCTCGCGATAGCGAGAACCCGGAACCCAGGGGACGACAGACCTGAGTGTTTGCCCCTGGGTTCCGGGTTCAATGCTGCGCATTGCCCCGGAATGACGATGAGGGTGTCGGATTCGCTCATTCGTCCGGCCCCAGTTCGCGGGCTTCATCGATCAGCATGATCGGCACGCCGTCGCGGACGGGATAGGCGAGGCGCGCGGCGGCGCTGATCAGTTCGCGCTTTTCGCGGTCGTAGCGGAGCGCCGTGCGGGTTTGCGGGCAGATCAGCACTTCCAGCAGTTTCGGATCGATGTCGTCGCTCATTGCAGCGGCTGCTCACTGGCTTCGTCCGGCGCGCCCCATTCCAGAAGCGCGATCAAAGTGCGGCAGCGGTCTTCGAGCGATTGCGCTTCGAGCAATGCTTGCTTCGCCACCGGATCGAAGGGGCAGAGCTGCGCGGCGACATTGATGACGGTCTCGGTCGGCGCTTGCTCCACGGAATTCCAATCCACCTGAAAAC
>DASZWS010000069.1:0-3522 GCA_035546515.1 Vitreimonas sp.
ATGCTGAGCAATAACGACGTTTACGTCGGCTCCACGAACGATCTTCGACGACGTATATCGTCGCACAATTCCGGGCACGTCATCTCAACCAAAGCCTACCTGCCCGCAACACTCAAGTCTTACGTGGCGATCGAAACAGAGGAACACGCGCGCGAGCTAGAGGCATATTTCAAATCAGGATCGGGAAAGGCGATCGCGCTTAAACGCCTCATCAAGCATGACCGCAGATGACCTTCGCTGCCCTCTACTGACTTGGAGCCTGCACCACCGATAGCGATGCGGTCTGCACCCGCGCCGCGCAACCCCGCGCTAGTGACTCTGCACAACCGATAACGACGCAGTCTGCGCGCGCAGCGCCGCCAGCACTTGCGTCGTCGGATACGCATCCGATCCGCCGCCGTGATCGCTCTCGAACGCGTTCATCGCCCGCCACGTCTTTTCGCCGTAATAGCCATCGGCGTCCCCAACATCGTAGTGCAGCGCCGCCAGCAAACGCTGCATCTCGGCTATGTCGGTGTTGGAGAGCGCATCGGTTGGGCGCGGCCAAGGCTCCAGCGTCTCGCCCCCAGCAGCGCGCGCCAGCAGCGCCACCGCCACGCCATAGCGCGTCGAGCCGTTGTAGCGCGCGGCGACGGCGAAATTCTGCGACGCGAAATACGTGCGGCTGGTATCGGGATCAGGGCGCAGCAAGCCGTAGTCGCTCAGATTTGCATCCACCGGGCCATTGGGGGCGGCGCGCGTAACGCCGAGCGCGGCCCAAGCGGCGAGCGGACGCCGATCCCGTACCGGCGGCAGCTCAAAACCCGGCGGCACGCGCGCATCGATCAACGCCGGTTCGCCGTGCGACCAGCCGCCTGCCTGCAACACGTTGGCGATAGAGGCGAGCGCGTCGTCAATGTCGTTCCAGATATCGACGCGGCCGTCGCCGTCGCCATCTACGGCGTAGGTCTCAAAGGTGTTCGGCATCAGCTGCGCCTGTCCAAGGCCGCCATCCCAAGAACTACGCAGCTCCGCCGCCGAAACCCGCCCCGCCTGAATCAGCCGCAACAACGCCAAAAGCTGATTGTCGTACAAACTGCGATCGCTGACAAAGCTTAGCGTCGCCAGCGAACGCAGCGCGTTATAATTCAGCGTCGACGCGCCAAAACGCGTCTCCATGCCCCAGATCGCGACAACGATCGCCGGATCGACGCCGTATTGGGCCTCCAATTTCTGCAACACATCATGGTGCGCCACCATCAACGCGCGCGCCTGTTGAATACGCGCCGGCGAGACGGTCTGATCCAGATACGCCCACATCGGCTGGCTGAAGCCGCTCCGGGTGTTCCAAATAGCAATGACCGCGTCATCCGGCGTCAGCGGATCGAGCGCGGCGTGCGCGACGCCCGCATCAATGCCGCGCGCGGTCGCGGTGGTGATGAAGTTTTGTTTCCAAGTCTCAAAGCCGGCTGAGTCATCAGGCGTTTGCGCTGCCGCGGCGGACCAAAACGCAGCGCACACAGCCGCGGCTGCCGCGACGCAGAGACGTACCAACGCCGCTTTGCCGAATGTTCGCGCCACTTCTGCTCCGCGAAATTTGCCCTGCGAGGGTACGCGAGCCGGCGTGAGGCGGCAACCGCCGAACGGCTTACGGCTGGAACAGGGCGGTAAGCTCGCGAACCGAGCCGCTGTCTATGTATTCGTCGATGCGGTGAATGAGGCCGTCACGAACGGTGAAGAAGATGGCGGCATGCGATGTGGCGCTACGGCCATTGGCGCGCACCGTGAACGCGACACGGTGGCGCTGCGCGACCGCTTCGCCGGAGATGACACGTTCGAGCACGGTGTAGCGCAGCGTCGCAATCTTGGTGAGAAAGCCGAGCGTCTTCAGGTTTTCGGCTTTGGTTTGCGTGATGTTGTCGTTGCTGTGCCAGACGGTGGCGTCATCGGCATAGATGGAGGCGACGGTTGCGACGTCGCCAGCTTCGATAGCCGCGAAGAAGCGGTCGAGGATACGCGCGGCGCTTTCGCTCATGATCGCACACCCAGCCACCGCTCGAGCACATCGGCCGTATCCTGCCCCACGTCGCGCGGCGCAGCTCGCCGCACGCCGCCTGGCGTCTCCGAGAATTTCGGGAACACGCCTTGCATCGTCGTCGGCCCCAGCACCGGATCGTCAACGCTGATAATCGCCTTGCGCGCGGCGAAATGCGGATCGCGAAGCATGTCTTCTGCGTCATAGAGGCGCCCCGCGGGAACGGCCGCTTCCAGCATCAGCGCTTCCAGCTCAGCAACACTATGTTGCGCCGTCCACGCCGCGATCTCGGCGTCAAGCGCTTCCATGTTGAGGCCGCGGGCCTGCAGCGTCCTGTAACGGGGGTCGTCCAGCATGTCGGCACGTCCCATGATTTTGCAGAAGCGTTCGAAGATCGCGTCGTTGTTGGCGCCGATCATCAGTTCGCCATCGCGGCACGGATACACGTTTGACGGCGCCACTTGCGGAATGGTCGAACCCGTGCGTGTGCGCTTGTGACCGGCGATCTGAAATTCCGGCAGCATGCCCTCCATCACCTGCAGCACGCTCTCATAAAGCGAGACGTCGATGATCTGACCGCGCCCCGTCAGGCTGCGCCGGTGCAGCGCCGCCAGCGCGCCCATGCAGCCATAGGTGGCCGCAAGCGAGTCGCCGATGGAGACGCCCATGCGCACCGGCGGGCGATCCGGATAGCCGACAATGCCACGCCAGCCGCCCATCGCCTCGGCGATGCCGCCGAACCCTGCGCGCTGCGCGTACGGGCCATCCTGACCGTAACCTGACACGCGCACGACGATGAGCTTTGGGTTCTCTTCGCAAAGCCGCTTCGGATCGAGGCCCCACTTCTCCAGCGTGCCCGGGCGAAAGTTTTCGATGAGGATGTCGGCGGCGCCGATCAGCCGGCGCGCAAGCTCTTGACCTTCCTTGCCGCGGAGATCGAGCGCTACGGAATATTTGTTGCGGGCGATGACGCGCCACGACACCGGCTGCGGACCTTGCCCCCACTGCCGCATGGTATCGCCTGCGCCCGGCGTTTCGATCTTGGCGATCTCAGCGCCCATGTCGCCCAAAAGCTGACCGCAAAAAGGCCCGGCAATGAGTTGGCCCATCTCAACGACGCGAAGGCCGTCCAGGGGCCCGGTGACGGTTTGCTCCGGTGCATTCATGCCGGCACGTTACACGAAGCCGCGTGCGTCGAGCCAGTTGCCAACGGCGCTCACCGCTTGCGGCAGCAGATCGCGCCGCTCGATGTAATAATGGTCGGCGTCTTTGATGTGGACGATTTCCTTGTCCGGCGACCCGAGCGCTGCATAAAGCCGGCCCGCGTGGCTTGGCGTGCAAGCGAGATCGGCGGTGTTGTTGATCACCAGCGCCGGGCAGGTCACGCGCGCGGCGTTCTTTTCGCCATGCGCGCGGCTTTCGTCATAGCTCCATTGCGACAGCCACGAGCGCAAAGTGGTGAAGCGGCCAAGCCCGACCGGCCCATCATTGGCGAGCTTGGGATCACC
>DASZWS010000070.1:0-5302 GCA_035546515.1 Vitreimonas sp.
GCCTTATCGGCGCCGCCGCCGACATCGAGGAAGTTGGCGGGCTCGGCGCCGAACAATTTGATGATGTCCATCGTCGCCATGGCGAGGCCCGCGCCGTTGACGAGGCAGCCGATTTCACCATCGAGTGCAATGTAAGAGAGATCGTACTTGGAGGCTTCGATCTCGCGCTCGTCCTCTTCGCCAAGGTCGCGCAGATCGGCCCATTCCTTGTGACGGAACGCGGCGTTGGAATCGAAGCTCACCTTGGCGTCGCCGCACACGAGCTTGTTGTCTTCGGTGACGATCAGCGGATTGATTTCGAGCAGGCTCATGTCGCTCTTGGTGAAGGCTTCGTAGAGGCTCTTGATCAGCGCTTCACACTGCGTGGCGAGATCGCCGCTCAAGCCCAATGTCGCCGCGACTTTATCGGTGTCCGCCTTTTGCACGCCCGCGAGCGGATCGATGCCGACGGTGGTGATCTTTTCCGGCGTTTCGTGCGCGACTTCTTCGATGTTCATGCCGCCAGCTTGGCTGACCACGAACGCCACCCGCCCCTGCTCGCGATCGACAAGCGCGGAGAGGTAGAATTCCTTGGCGATCTTGATGCCTTCTTCGATGTAGATGCGTTTCACCACGCGGCCGTGCGCGCCGGTTTGTAGCGTCACCAACGTGTTGCCGAGCATTTGCTTGGCGAACACGCCCACATCTTCCGGCTTGAAAGCAATGCGCACGCCGCCTTTTTCACCGGCGGCGGCTTCCTTGAACTTGCCCTTGCCGCGGCCGCCCGCATGGATCTGGCTCTTCACCGCCCACACCGGACCGCCAAGTTTCGCCGCCGCTTCCACCGCCTCATCTGGCGTGAACGCGGGGAAACCGCGCGGAACGGGAGCGCCGAAGCTCTTCAGGACAGCTTTGCCTTGGTACTCGTGGATGTTCATGGGGCCCTCAAGTTCGGGGTGTCTTACATGCTGGTTTGCGCCGCCGCCAACCCCTAGCCGGTGGTCTGATCGACGCGCATCTCGGCTTCGCTTTCGGCATCGTCGCCATAGGCGATTTCACCGGCCGCCACGCTGGTCCCGCTCTGCGGGGCGAATTCTTCCTTGACGGTGGGACCTTCGCGGGTGGTGCGCCGCCAAAACATCAGGGCAGCAAGGACGAAGGCGACCCCGCCAGCAAACCAGAACATGCCGCCAACGCCAAACACATCTACTAGCGGCCCCATAATGAGCGGGCCGATGACGGAGCCCACCGCCCACACGAACAGCACGCCCGCGGAGGATTGCGCGATCTTGCCGGGCTCGGCGCGGTCAGCCATGTGCGCCACGGCAATGCCGTAGAAGCTTAGAGCGCCCGCGCCCCAAATGAAGAAAATCGTCACCGCCTCCCAGCGCGGCAGACGGCCGCTGAACATGGCCAGCGCAAACGCGGTCACGGTGGCGATGATGCACAGCGCGGCGACAACCAGGCGTCGATCCATACGATCCGATACGCGCCCGGCTGGCCACTGCAGCAGCAGTGAGCCGACATAGGCCGCGGAGTAAAATTCAGCTGCGGCGGAGTCGCCATAGTGCTGCGCAGCATAGAGTGGCGCGAGCGCCATGACACCGCTGCTGATGAGGCCGGAACCAAAGCACGCGATAACCGCCGCTGGCGCGGTGGCGAATTGTTCGACCAACGCCAAGGGTTGCGCCTTCGGTGGATCAGGCTGTGCCGCCGACGTGAAGCAGATGGGAATGATCGAGAGCGCGGCGAAGCACGCAGCGATGATCCATGGCTCTACTGCGCCCGTCGCATAGCCGAACACGAAGAACGGACCGATGGCGACCGCGGCCTTGGTCATCACCATGTACACGCTCATCACCTCCCCGCGCACACGCGCGTGCAGCGAGAACGCCAGCCAGCTTTCGATCACCGCGAACATCAGGGCGACGGCGATGCCGGCGATCATACGCGCAATGCCCCACGACCAGAGATCGCTGACGAAATGCAGACCGAGCGTCGCCACCGCGAACACCGCACCGCATGCCGCATACACGCGAATGTGCCCTACCCGCGCCAGCAGCTGTGTGGCGACCATGGCGCCCAGCATGAAACCCGCGGAGTACGCGGATGCGACAAGCCCGTACTCGGTGCGTGTGTGCCCTTCGGTGACGAACGCCAACGGCAGATGCGCGCCGAGGAGCCCGCCGGACAGCTGCAGGATCGAGATCGCGAAGATAAGCGCGGCGACGTTGCGCAGCAGGCCTGTCATGGACAGGCCTGCTTCTAGGGTGGTTTGAACGCGTGCGGTACAGGCAAATGCGGGCGTCAGCTCAGCCGAAGAAGAGCTGATACATGAGCCGGCCGGGGATGAAGGTGAGCACACCTGCGAACACGAGACCACCTAGAAACAATCCGGTCATCATGCGGCGATGGATCATGATGCGTTTGTTACGGATGGCGAACAACGCCATCGGCAACGCCACCACGGTCCAGCCGCTGATCAGGTGGATGAAGGAGAGGTTGTTGCCGTTGAGGCCGGTAATGAAAAAGCTGGAAATGGCGGTCGTACCCATCGCAACCACCCAGGCCCAGCCGAGGGTCTTGTGGAACCGGCTGCCCTTCGGCTGGAAGAAGATGACGCAGCCTATGACGAATGCTGAAATTGCCGCGACGATGTGGAGCTGCAGTTGGGGGGGCAGCGATGAGACCCGGCTCATGTCCGGCAGGTGGGGGTGAAACCCTGCATGCTGCGCGTAAGCGATGATCTGCGGTGCGATCGGCAGAAGTGCGACGCCAAGTACGATCAGCACGCCGATCCGGACGACCCAGCTGATCAGGTTCAGGCGACGGGCGGATTCTGTGGCGGGCGCGGTCATGGGGTCGTTTCTCCGGTTCGGCTTTGCTAGACCCTGACCAGCGGAGAGAGCCCCTGCAGCCGGAAGTACGTGAAAACACTGCGTCCGCGCGTGAAACGCGGGCCGCCGCAACTGGCGAAGCGCGAGTTGCGCTCGGTTCCGCGCGCGACTGGGTGCGCGGGCTTGGCGTGGCGGCGGCGGCTGGCGTTTTCCTGGCGGTGAGCGGCGCGTTCACCGGCGCGGAAGTGCCCCTTCTCACGCGGCTCATTTACTGGGTGCCGGTAATGATGCTGGGTGGCGTCATCGGTCGCTTCACCAGCGCACTGGTGGCGCGCATCCCGCGGGCGACGGCCAACGAATGGGTGTTCGGCGCACTGCTGGCAGTAGTGCTGGCGCTGCCCGCGACCTTCGCAATCTGGCTCTACACCAGCTTCTTTTTCCACATGCCGCTGACGCCGCTGACCCTGCAATATTTTGCGGGGCCGGTGCTGTTGGTCTCAGCGGCGATGACCGCGATCATGATGATGGTCTCTCGCCCCGGCCGGGTAACGCATGGCGTGCCCATGAGCACGACCGCGGCGACATCGGTGCGGTTCATGGAGCGGCTGCCGCCGAAGCTCAAAGGCGCGGTGATCTACGCGGTTTCAGCCGAGGATCACTACTTGCGGCTTCATACCTCCAAGGGCAGCGACCTCATTCTCATGCGCATGGGCGATGCCATCACCGAACTCGACGGCCTCGAAGGCGCGCAAACGCACCGCTCCTGGTGGGTGGCGCGCGACGCCGTGGAAAGCGCGCGCCGCGATGGCGACAAAGTCATCCTCTCGCTGAAGGGCGGCGCCGAAGCGCCTGTGAGCCGCCCCAACGTGCGCGCGCTGCGCGAGGCCGGCTGGTTCTAATGCATCGCGGCTGGCGCGGGCGCACCACTGCCGAACACCCAGTCGGACTCCGCCGCCATGTACGCAAACACCGCATAGGCGGCGATGTTCTGACGGAGCTGCTCGGGGTCGATCGCCGCCATCGTGTCGTTGGCCGTGTGGTGGTAGTTGAAATATCGCGATGCGTCTTGCTGCAGATCCACCACCGGCGTGCCGTTGGCTTTGATGCCGCCAATGTCGGTGCCGCCGTCTGCTGTGGTCTCGCCCGGAACTACACCAAGCGGCGCAAGAGCGCGCTGAAACGCGCGCGCATATGGCAAAGCCTCCTGGCTAAAGCCTGAATTGAAGCGATAGACGCGGTCAGCGCCGAGATCGCTTTCGGCAGCGATGATGTGGTGTTCGCTGGCGTGGGCGCGTGCGTATGCGTCGCCACCCAAGCCACCAGGCTCCTCCGAACCGGCAATCAAGAGACGAATCGTGCGGCGCGGATGCCGCGGCAGCGCATTGATGAGGCGTGCGGCGGCGGTGACAATGGCGACACCCGCACCATCATCAATCGCGCCCTGCCCGAGATCCCAAGAATCCAAGTGCGCGGCGAGCACGACGATCTCATCCGGTTTTTCGCGTCCCCGAATATCGGCAATGACGTTGCCAGACTGACCATTTTCGCGATTACCCGCTTGGATATCGAGATGTACGCGCACAGGTCCGTGCTCAAGCAACGCATCCAACGTATCGGCGTCCGCCGGGGACATGCTTGCGGTGGGGATTGCCACATTGCGTCCGGCGCTGCCTTGATGTGCGAAGCGATTTGTGTCGGTGCCGACAGAGCGGATCATGCACGCGACCGCGCCCTTCGGCGCCGCCAGCCGTGGGCAGCCGCCGCGCTTGACGACGGCGGCGCCGTAGCCAGACGCGTCTTGCGTGACGCTCATGTGCTCGTCCACGAAAGCGATCTTCCCGCGCAGCGCGGACTCAGGCGCGGCTTGCAGCGAAACCAAATCCGGAAAACGGACGATCTCAGCGTCGAGGCCGCCACTCGGGGTCGATGGCGAGCCGCCGAGCGCTGCGACCACTAGCGGCTGATGCGACGGCGAGACGATGGTGGCCTCCTGCCGATCCCAATGCCAACCCGGCACGGGAAACGTCTCGATGTGCACATTGGTGAAGCCGTCGGCGCGCAGCATAGCCACCGCCCAGTCGCGGGCGCGCGCTTCCTGCTCTGACCCGGAAATGCGCGGACCGACTTGAGCGACAAGATCGCGGACGATTTCGTATCCATGGTCGTCACGCAAGCCAGCGTCGCGCAACTGATCGACCGTGCGCTGCACCTGAGGTGAGATCGGCGCAACTGGCGGCTGCGCAGGCAATGTTGCCGAGGCCGGTACGGCAGGCTGCTGTTGCGCCGAAGCCGAAGACGCCAAGGCCAAAGCCGCCAAACCAATGAAAATCGTGCGCATGCCGTCCCCTCTTCCGCGACAAAATGGCGGGGCAAGTGGTGCTCATGCAAGCGCCGAACGACCAGAGGCGCGGCGAACTTTCGTCGCGGGCACCGCTTTGCTATGGAACTTGCGCCACATGCCCGCGCTTCGCCTCAACCCCGCGCTC
>DASZWS010000071.1:0-18640 GCA_035546515.1 Vitreimonas sp.
CTTCAAACTCGACGACTACAAGAAGCGCATGGATGGCGCGATCACGGCGCTGACGCATGAGTTCGGCGGGCTGCGCACGGGGCGCGCTTCGCCTACTATTCTCGATCCCATTACTGTTGAAGCTTATGGTTCGGTGTCGCCGCTCAATCAGGTGGCGGGCGTCAGCGTACCGGAACCGCGGATGATCTCGGTGCAGGTGTGGGACAAGTCGGTGGTGCAAGCCGTCGATAAGGCGATCCGCGCCGCGAACCTCGGTTTGAACCCGATCATCGACGGGCAGACGCTGCGCATCCCTGTTCCGCCGCTGACGGGTGAGCGGCGCACCGAGCTTTCGAAGGTGGCCGCGAAGTACGCTGAGCAGCAGCGCGTGGCGGTGCGCAACATTCGCCGTGACGCGATGGAGCACCTGAAGAAGCTCGAGAAAGATCACGGCATCAGCGAGGATGAGCACAAGAAGCACGGCGCTGAGGTGCAGAAGGCGACCGACGATCACATCAAGAAGATCGACGACATGCTGCGCCACAAGGAAGAGGAGATCATGCAGGTGTGAAGGCAGTTGGCAGTAGGCAATAGGCAATAGTGAAACGCGCATCTGCCCCTACTGCCCATTGCCCACTGCCGACTGCCCACATGGCCCAGCCGACTCCCATCCCGGCGCAGGCGCCTGCGCCACGCCACATCGCCATCATCATGGACGGCAATGGCCGCTGGGCGCGCCAGCGCATGCGGCCGCGGACTTTTGGGCATGCCGAAGGCGTGGAAGCGCTGCGCCGCACCGTGGAGGCGGCAAGCGAACTCGGCGTTCAGTATCTGACGGTGTTCGGGTTCTCGACGGAGAACTGGCGCCGGCCGGTGGAGGAAGTGAACGCGCTGTTCGATCTGCTGCGGCTCTACGTGGCGCGCGATCTGGATCGGCTGAACAAGAACGGCGTGCGCATCCGTATCGTTGGTGAACGCGATGGACTGCAGCGTGACATCGCCGGCATCATCGACGACGCCGAAGCCAAGACGCGTGCGAATACCAAGCTCAATCTCACCATCGCCTTCAATTATGGCGGCCAATCGGAAATCGCCCGCGCGGCGCAGCGTGCGGCCGTGGATGTCGCGGCCGGCAAGCTCGCGGTGGCTGATCTCACGACCGAGCGTTTTGCGGGTTATCTCGACACGGCGGAATTGCCGCCGCCGGATTTGCTGATCCGCACCTCGGGGGAGTCGCGGCTTTCCAATTTCATGCTGTGGCAAGCGGCGTATGCGGAGCTGGTGTTCCTCGACGTGCTTTGGCCCGATTTCAACAAGAGTTCGCTAGAAGAAGCGATCGAACAGTATCGCCGCCGCGACCGGCGTTTCGGAGGTTCGGACTCTGAGCCCGCCTGAAACACCCGGCGCGCAGCTGCTTCGCCGCGATTGGTCCGATCTCGGCGTCCGCATCATTTCCAGTTTGGTTCTCGCCATCGGCGGCGTGCTGGCGGCGTGGTACGGCGGCGCGTGGTTGGCGGCGGCGTGCGGCGCGGCCGTGGTGGCGATGAGCTTCGAGTGGGCGCGCATGAGCGAGCCGACGACGTTCAACACCGCGTTCTTGTTTACGCTCGCGGGTTCGCTGGGTGCGGTGATGTTCGCGAGCTGGCATTTGCTCGGCTATGGCGTGGGCTGGATGGCGCTTTGCGCTGCGGCGTCGGCCACGCGACGGCGAACGTTTGCGGGTGTGCTCGAAACGGCCGGTGGCACGTTTTACATCGGCTTGCCGTGTTCCGTGTTTCTCTGGCTGCGGGGCAGCACGCCGTATGGGTTGGAAACGGTGTTCTCGTTGTTCGGGATTATTTGGGCGGGCGATGTCTTCGCTTATTTTGGCGGCAAGCTGATCGGCGGCCCGAAAATCGCGACGGGTTTGTCGCCAAACAAGACTTGGTCCGGCATTATCGCGGGCGTCGTTGCCGGCGCGCTTATGGGGGTGGTCTGTGGCGCTGTCGCTCGCGCGCCGGCGGCGCTCACCGGCATATGGCTCTTGGTTGGCGCCCTGATCGCCTTTACGGGATTGATGGGGGACCTGATCGAGTCCTTCCTCAAGCGCAGGTTCGGCGTGAAAGACGCAAGCAAACTTATTCCAGGGCACGGCGGCGTGCTGGACCGCATCGACGGGCTGATGGCGGCGACTCTGCTGACCTGCGCGGTGCTGGTGGCCTGGCCGCAGGCGACGATTTGGCTGTTCGGAGCCGGATCGTGAGCGCGGATGGCCGTTCGGTTTCGATCCTCGGGGTCACTGGATCGGTAGGGCAATCCACGATCAGCGTGATCGAGGAATTGCGCGCTCAAGGGCAAAACATCGCCGTTGAGGCCATTACCGCCAATCAGAACTTGGATGCCCTCGCGGACGCCTGCCGGCGGCTGAAACCACGTTTCGCGGCCGTCGCCGATCCGGGCCAACTTTCAGCGGCGCGGGCGGCGCTTGCGGGGCTAGAGGTCGAGGTTGGGGCGGGCAGCGCGGCGCTGGAGGAGGCGGGCGCCCGGCCGGCAGATTGGCTCATGTCAGCCATTGTGGGTGCAGCGGGGCTTGGACCAACCATGGCGGCGGTGCGCCGCGGGGCGATGGTGGCGCTGGCCAACAAGGAATGCCTAGTCTGCGCCGGACCGCTGTTCACTCAGGCGGCCAAGCAGCATGGGGCGACGCTGCTGCCGGTGGATTCCGAGCACAACGCCATTTTTCAGGTGCTGACCCATCCCGAGCGGGTGGAGAAGCTGACGTTGACCGCCTCCGGCGGACCGTTCCGCACGGCGAGCCGGGAGGCGATGGCGCGGGCGACGCCAGCTGAAGCCTGTGCGCACCCGCGCTGGAACATGGGCCGGAAGATTTCGGTCGATAGCGCCACCTTGATGAATAAGGGGCTGGAGCTGATTGAAGCGTCGTATCTCTTTGAATTTAAACCAGAACAGATCGATGTGATCGTGCACCCGCAGAGCACGATCCATAGCCTGGTGCACTACGTGGATGGCTCGGTCCTGGCGCAAATGGCGACCCCGGACATGCGCATTCCCATCTCTTACGCGCTGGCGTGGCCGGATCGCGCCGCGGTTTCGACCGCGCGCCTGGATCTGGCGCGGATGGGTGACCTCACCTTCGAGGCCCCGGATGCGGCCCGTTTTCCGGCTTTGGGGATGTGCCGTGCGGCGTTGAACGCCGGGGCTGCGGCCACGGCGGCCCTGAACGCAGCCAACGAAGTTGCGGTCGAAGCCTTCCTGGGCGGGCGAATCCGTTTCCTGGACATCAGCCGGATCGTGGAAGAGTCGCTGCTGGAACTGGAGCGGAATGAACCCGGTCTGATCCAAAATTCGCCTACTTCGTTCGCTGAAGTGGGATCGGTGGATCAGGCCGCGCGAGGCGCGGCGCGACGCATTGCGGGAAGCCTGGCGGCGGCCTAAAGGCGTTTCAGCGCTCCGAAGAACAGATACCGCGGTGCGCGGAGGAAACGGGTCGAATGCCGGCATTACTGCAGAACATCTTTCTGTATCCGCTTTCGTTTGTGCTGGTGCTGAGCATCGTCGTGTTCGTGCACGAGTTCGGCCACTTTCAAGTCGCGCGCTGGCGTAAGGTCGCTATCGACACGTTTTCGATCGGTTTCGGCAAAACCATTTTCGGCTGGCGCGACAAGCACGGCGTGCAATGGAAAGTCGGCGCGCTGCCGCTCGGCGGCTACGTAAAGTTCGCCGACGACGCTGATCCGATGTCGACGGGGCCTGCGGAACGCATCGATGATCCGGAAGCGTTGGCGGAAGCAAAGCGTAAGGGTCTCTTCCACGCTCAAGGTTTGACGACGCGCTCGCTGGTGGTGGCGGCGGGGCCGGTCACCAATTTTATTTTCTCGATTGCGGTGTTCGCGGCATTGGCGATGGCGTTCGGCAGCGACAACACCGACATCGCCAAGATTCCAGCGCGCATCGCGTCGGTGAGCCCGAATAGCGCCGCTTCCGCTGCGGGTTTGCAGGCACACGACGTCATTCGCACGGTGAACGGCGCGCCCGTCGCGGCCTACGTTGACTTGCAGAAAATCATCCTTGTTTCAGCTGGCCGTCCGCTGACGCTGCAAGTTGAGCGTGGCGGCCATATGATCACGCTGACGGCGACGCCGCGACGTGCGCCGCACGACATCAACAATGTGCATGCGGGCCAAGGCATGCTGGGTGTGCTCGGTCCGGAAGTGCTGCCGAGCGAACAAGTATTGAAGCGCTACAATCCGCTCGAAGCGATCGGCGTTGGCGCGGTGCGCTCGTGGACGATGGTGGCGCAGACGGCGACGTACGTGGCCGACATCGTCACTGGCAAAGCGTCCGGCAATCAGATCGCCGGGCCCACGGGCATCTTCATGGTGTCGGGGCAGGTGGCCTCGTCAGCGCTGGACGTGCCTGACACTTCGTTGCTGCAGCGGATCGGCATTCTGGCGGTCAGCCTGCTCAACCTGGCGGCGATCCTGTCCGTGGCTGTGGGGATCGTGAACCTGCTGCCGATCCCGATCCTGGATGGCGGGCATCTGCTGTTTTATGGAATTGAAGGACTGCGTGGGGGGAAACCACTGCCGGCCTCGGCCCAGGAATGGGCTTACCGGGCCGGATTCGCCGTGATGGCGAGCCTTTTCCTCTTCGCAACCTGGAACGACATTGCACGGCTCCTGCCTGGAGCGCAGTGAAACGGCGTCTCGTCCTTGTGTTTCGGGGCGGGATAAGGTCTTAAAAAACACGGCGCTGGGGAGCGTCGGAGCGTCGAGGGCTTGATGAAGCGGGTTCTGCGGGATGTCGTGTACGGCGCGTTCGGGTGCGTCGCCACGATCGGCGCCGGGTCGGGGATGCTGCTCGCCGCAGCTTCCGACGCGCTCGCCCAAGACACAACGGCACAGCCGGCGCCGACGACACCGTCGGCGCAAACGGCCGCGCCGGCGTCAACGCCCGCACAGCGGAGCGCGGCCACACGGACTGCTACGCCGGCGGAAAGTCAGCCAGGCACGGCGACGATCACGCAGCCGGGCATTCCGATCCGGCGTATCGTCGTTGAAGGCAATCAGCGGATCGAGCCAGCGACGATCACGTCGTATCTCTTGGTGCACCCCGGCGACACGTTCGATCCCGAGCGCGTCGACCTTTCGCTGAAGACCTTGTTCGCAACCGGCCTGTTCGCCGACGTGCAGATCGAACAGCGCGACGCCGATCTCGTGGTCTCGGTGATCGAGAACCCCATCATCAACCGGGTGATCTTCGAAGGCCTGCATACGCTCAAGGAAGACAACCTCGAAGACGAAGTGCAGGCGCGCCCACGTTCGGTGTTCACGCCGGCGCGTGCGCAAGCGGACGTGCAACGCATTATCGAAGCCTATCGCCGTTCAGGCCACTTCGCCGCGCAAGTCACGCCGCAAGTTCGCGAACTCGATCAGAACCGCGTCGATCTGATTTTTGAAGTCGATGAAGGCCCGGTCACCGGCGTCCGCAGCATCAACTTCATCGGCAACCACGCGTTCTCGGACAACGCGTTGCGCGACTCCATCGTCACCACGCAATCGACGTGGTGGAACATCTTCGACAACAACGACAATTACGATCCCGATCGTATGGAGTACGATCGTGAAAAGCTGCGCCAGTATTACAACAATCGCGGCTTTGCCGACTTCCGCGTCGTTTCCGCCGTCGCCGAACTGACGCCGGATCAGAAAGATTTCTACATCACCTTCACGGTGGACGAGGGCGACCGCTACACGTTCGGCAATATCAGCGTCGAGACCCAACTGGATCGTTTGTCGCCGCAGCTTTTGCTCGCGGCCTCGCCCATTCGTCAGGGCCAGGTGTTCCGTGGCGACCAGATCGAAGACACGATCGACGCGATGACCTACGTGGCCGGCACTGTAGGCTACGCCAACGTCGAGATCACGCCGCGCGTTGAGCGCGATCGCGAGCATCACAAGATCAATATCGTGTTCGACGTCGATGAAGGCCCGCGGGTGTTCATCGAGCGCATCGACATCGTCGGCAATACCTCGACGGTCGATCGCGTTATTCGCCGGCAGATGCGCGTGAACGAAGGCGATGCGTTCAATCGCGTGCTGCTCGATCGTTCACGTCAGCAGATTCAGGGGCTCGGCTTCTTCAAGGATGTGAAGGTCGAACCGACGGACGGGTCGCAGCCGGACCGTTCGGTGGT
This sequence comes from Vitreimonas sp., assembly GCA_035546515.1. Lineage (GTDB taxonomy): Bacteria > Pseudomonadota > Alphaproteobacteria > Caulobacterales > Aquidulcibacteraceae > Vitreimonas. Next base: position 6,176 of record DASZWS010000071.1, read on the forward strand.
CAACGTCACGGTTCAGGAAGAATCGACGGGTGAATTGGCGTTTGCGGCAGGTTATTCGACCACGGAAAGCCTGCTGTTCGACGCGACCATCACGCAGCGCAACTTCCGTGGCCGCGGCCAGTTCGTGCGCTTGCGCGCTTCCACCAGCCAACAACGCCAGCAAGTCGATTTCCGCTTTACCGAGCCGCACTTCATGGGCCGCGATCTCTCGGCCGGCTTCGATCTCTACTCGCTGCGCACCGACTTGCTCGACCAATCCTCGTTCGAGAACCAATCTACCGGCGTCGGTCTGCGGTTCGGCTTTCCGCTGTCCGATCACGCCAGCCTCGGGCTTTCTTATTCGCTCATTCAAGACCACACGCGTATTGCCAATGTGCTGGTCGACGCCGACGGCGACACCGTCAACACGCCCAACGACATCGTCGATCAGTGCGACCGGCGCTATTACGCGCGCCCGATCTTGTGCAACCAGGAAGGCACGTTCCTTACGTCGCTCATCGGCTATTCGTTCAATTATGACGCGCGCAACGACGTCACTCACGCCACGCGCGGTTTCGACCTGCAGGTCAGCCAAGATCTCGCCGGGTTTGGCGGCGACGTGAATTATCTGCGCACCGAGGTGCAGGGAGGCATCTATTACGGTCTTGGCCACGGCTTCCGGCTGAGTTTGCACGGCGACTTGGGTTACATTTTCGGGTGGGGCGGCGATGACGTCCGCATCAACGACCGCTTCTTCAAGGGCGGCTCCACCTTCCGCGGCTTTGACGTCGCCGGCATCGGTCCGCGCCAGCTTGAAGTGCTCGATACAAACCCCAATCACATCGTGCGCCGCGGCGATGCCGTCGGCGGCAACGCGTTTGGCGTTGGCACGCTGCAACTCGACATTCCGCTGCCGCTTCCGGAATCTTACGGCCTGGGCGCGGCTCTGTTCACTGACTTTGGTACTGTCGGTATTGTCGACCGGTCGAGCCGCCAAACTGTTGACTTGATTGGCCCGGACAAGGTCGTCGTGGACGACAGTCTCAGTCTGCGCGCCGCGGCCGGCGTGTCGATCTTCTGGGACTCGCCGTTCGGGCCCGTGGAGTTCGATTTCGCGAAGCCGCTTGTATTTGAAGACTATGATAGGCGCCAAGAATTCCGGTTCTCAACCCGGACGACCTTCTGAGGAGATCCCGAAAATGCGTGTGTTGAATCTCGCGGCCGCCGTGGCCGTGGCTGCTTTGTTGGCGGCGCCGACGGCCGTTGCGCAGCAGCGCGGCGGTTCGGTTGTTGTGGTGAACTTCCAGCGCGTCATGTCCGAATCCGCCATGGGGCGCGACATGCAGACGAGACTGGGAACGATCGGTACTCAGCTGCAGCAAGAAGACACCGCCCTGAACCCGGAAGGGCAAGCGATCCAAACCGAAGAGCAACGCCTTGAAACCGCGTCGCGCGGCAAGACGCCGGCGCAAATCCAAGCTGATCCTACGCTTGGCCCGCAATGGACGGCGCTGCAAACGCGCGTTCAAACCTTCCAGCAACGCAAGCAAGCTCTGCAAGGCGACGCTCAATGCACGCGCCTCATGGCGCTGCGTGATTTCGAAAACGCCGCTCGGCCGACGTTGCGTGCGCAGATGACGGCGCGGGGCGCGCAAGTGGTGATCGATTCATCGAATGCGCTGCTCGCAGATCCGTCCTCGGACGTAACGACAGCAGTGATCCAGGCGTTGGATCAAGGCTCTTCGACGCGTTCGCTCAATGTCGCGCTGCATCGTGTGGCCGAGTGCCAGCCGCCGCAAGGCCAGGGCGGCGCGCAACCGGCGCCGCACTAAGCGGAAGGCGTGACATCGGGCACGGTCGGCGCCAGATAGGCGCATGATTGATCCCCGCTTTTACGAGGCGCTCGGACCGGTGACGGTCCGGGCGCTTGCGCCATCCAGCGATATCGGCGGCGACTCCGAGCGCTTGGTTTCCGGCGCGGCGCCCGCTGAACGCGCCGGGCCGCAAGACCTCTGTTATTTCGAACCCGGCCGCAAACCGGTCCAGATGACGACTTCGCCAGCGGCCTGCGTGATTTCACCGGCGCACGCGCACCTGGCCGCGAGCGCCGGCGCGTTGATTTTGTCCAACAGTCCACGCGCGACGTTTGCGAAGCTGCTGCCGGTGCTGGTTCGCCCTCGGGGGTTGGAGCCGAGCGGCGCCGCTGTTCATCCAACGGCAAAGCTGGAAGAAGGAGTGCGGGTGCTGCCTGGCGCTGTCATCGGCGCCCATGCGCAGATCGGTGCGGGCGCCGAGATCGGCGCCAACGTGGTGATCGGGCCCGGGGTGACCATAGGCCGACGCACCAAGATTGGCGCCAACGCGTCGATCTCGTTTGCGCTGATCGGCGACGACGTGAACATCCTCGCCGGCGCCGTCATTGGCGAGCAAGGGTTCGGCATCGCCGGCGACGCTTCAGGGCCGATCGATGTGCCGCATCTAGGGCGCGTTGTGATCCAGGATCGGGTCACCATCGGCGCCAACACCACCATCGACCGCGGCGTGTTTGACGACACGACGGTCGCCGAGGGGGCGAAGATCGATAATCTCTGTCAGATCGCCCACAACGTGCAAATCGGACGCGGCTCGTTGATCGCGGCGTTCGCGGGTATTTCCGGCTCCACCGTGGTGGAGGACGGCGTCACCATGGGCGGGCGCGTCGGGGTGGCCGATCACCGCATCATCGGCAAAGGGTCGACGCTTGCGGGCGCGTCCGCTGTGATGCAAGACGTGCCGCCGGGCGAAATCTGGATGGGCTATCCCGCCAAACAGATGCGCAAGTTTCTGCGCGAAGTGGCATGGCTGAACCGCAAGGCTTCAGGGGCGCGCAATGCAGGCGAATGACCTGACTGAAAAAGCTAAAACCACAGACGATGTGATCGAGATCGGCGAAATCATGCGCCGGCTGCCGCATCGTTATCCCTTCCTGCTGGTCGATCGGGCGGTGGAATACATTCCCAACAAGTCGATCCGCGGCATCAAGTGCGTGACCTTCAACGAACCGTTTTTCCCGGGCCACTTTCCGGGCGCGCCGGTGATGCCGGGTGTTCTGCAGATCGAGGCGATGGCGCAGACCGGTGCGGTGCTGATGTCGAAGACGCTGGACGTCGACATCACCAAGAACATCATTCTCTTCATGTCGGTGGAAGGCGCGCGCTTTAAGCGTCCGGTGATGCCGGGCGACGTGATGGAAATGCCGGTCGAAGTGCTCTTCCAGCGCCGCAACATCTTCAAGTTTCGCGGCCGGGTGGAAGTCAAAGGCGAGTTGGCGACCGAATGCGAGTTCGCCGCCATGAAAGCGGAACGTCCCGAATGAGCGCACAAGTTCACGCCACCGCTGTTGTCGACAAGTCCGTCGAATTGGGCCGCGATGTTGAAATCGGGCCGGGCTGCGTGATCGGGCCGAACGTGAAGATCGGCGACGGCAGCAAGCTGATCGCGCACGTGTTCATCGAGAGCCATACCGAGCTTGGCAAGAACAACACGGTGTTTCCGTTTGTGGGTCTGGGCGGAGCGCCACAGGATTTGTCGTATCGCGGTGAGCCAACACGGCTGGTGATCGGCAACAACAATGTGATCCGCGAGCACGCCACATTGCACCGCGGTACTGCGCGCGGGCGCTCGGTGACGACGATCGGCAATGATTGCCTGATCATGGGAAACTGCCACGTGGCCCATGACTGTGATGTCGGCAACAATGTCGTGCTGGCGCAAACCGCGACCATCGGCGGTCACGTTCACGTGGGCGACTTCGCGGTCCTGTCGGGTCTTGCCGGCGTGCATCAGCATGGGCGCGTTGGACGCTACGCGTTCGTGGGCGCCTCGGCGTTGATGACGACGGACCTTATTCCGTTCGGCCTCGCTATTGGGAATCACGCGCACTTAACCGGGCTGAACGTGGTGGGTCTGAAGCGACGCGGCTTTACACGCGAACAAATCCACGACCTCCGCGCCGCCTATCGCTTGCTGTTCGCGGAGGAAGGCACCTTTCAGGAACGGATCGAAGACTGTGCGCAGACTTACGCCGACAATCCGCAGGTGATGGAGATCGTCGACTTCATTCGCGCCGACGCTGAGCGGCCGCTGTGCATGCCGCGGGACTGAGCTGGTGAGCACGTGGCGCAAGCTCGGCGTCATCGCCGGCGGGGGCGATTTGCCGGTGGCGTTGGCCGAACATCTGGCGGCCTCCAAGCAAGACTATTTCATCGCCCGCATCGCGCCTTACGCGGATGCGGCGCTGGAGGCGCATCCGGGCGTGACGCTTGGTCTGGGCGCCATGGGTGCGCGCATGGCGGCGATGCGGGAAGCGGGTGTCGACGCTGTGGTGCTGATCGGCCAAGTGCCGCGGCCGGATGTTTCCAAGCTTGAGCTGGACGCGGGCGCGATGGCGATGCTGCCGGCGATTATTGCGTCGCTGCCGCAGGGCGATGATGCGCTGCTGCGCGCCGTGTTGGCGGAGCATGAGCGTGCTGGATTTCAAGTCGTCGGCGCGGAAGCGGCGATGGCGGATTTGCTGGCGGCGGCAGGCGCCTGGGGCGTGCACAAGCCTGACGACAAGCAGCGTGCGGACGTCGTGCTTGGCGCGAAGATCGCGGCGGCGATTGGGACGTACGACATCGGCCAGGGTGTTGTCGTGTGCGACGGCATCGTCCTCGCGGTTGAAGCGCAGGAAGGCACGGATGCGATGCTGGCGCGCATTCCTTCGCTGGCGGCGACGGTGCGTGGGACGGCTGAGGCGCGGCGTGGCGTGCTGGTGAAGCGGCCGAAGCCTATACAGGAGCGGCGTGTGGACTTGCCGACCATTGGCTTGCGCACGGTGCAAGGCGCGGCGACCGCAGGGTTGGCGGGCGTCGCCGTCGAAGCCGGCGCGGCATTGGTGGTGCGGCGTGATGAAATCGTGCGCGAAGCGGATCGGCTAGGGTTGTACCTCTACGGCTTCACGCGTGCGGAAGCGGGCGACGCTTGAGTGGGCGCGTATTTCTGGTGGCGGCGGAAAGCTCGGGCGATCAGCTCGGCGCCGATCTGGCGCGCGCGCTGAAACAACGCGATGCGTCGCTGACGTTCGATGGCGTGGGCGGACCGCTGATGGCGGCGGAAGGCATTCCCAGCAAGATCGACATTAAGGGGCTCGCCATTCTCGGCTTCCTTGACGGCTTGCGTGCGTTCGAGCGCGTGAAGGAAGCTGTCGCACAAACGGTTGCGGCGATCTTGGCGAGCAAGCCGGACGTGGTGGTGCTGATCGACTCGTGGGGGTTCACGCTGCGGGTCGCGCAGGGCGTGCGCGCGGCGGCGCCTGAGATCAAGCTGGTGAAGTATGTCGGCCCGCAAGTGTGGGCGACGCGTGCAGGACGCGCGAAGACGCTGGCGGCGACGGTGGACCATCTGATCTGTTTGATGGAGCGCGAGGTCCCATACTACGCGCCGTATGGTTTGCCATGCACGGTATGCGGACATCCAGCGCTTGGCCGCTTCAAGCAGGGCGATGGCGCAGCGTTTCGCACGCGGCATGGGTTCAAGCCGGATGAGCGCATGCTGCTGGTGTTGCCAGGCAGCAGGCCCGCGGAAATCCGGCGCATCGGGCCGACGCTGTGGCGTGCGGCGGTAGAACTGAGAGACACACGGCCGCATGTGCGGCTGGTCGTCGTGGTTGCGGATGCTGTTCGCGCAGCCGTGCTGGCACAGGCGCCGCCCGGTGCGCTGGTGGTCGAAGAAAAAGAGAAAGATGATGCGTTCGCGGCCGCCACGGTGGCGCTGGCAGCTTCGGGAACGGTGACGACGGAGGTGGCGCTGCAGGGCGCGCCGCTGGTGATCGGCTACAAGCTCGGCTGGATCACCTGGGCGGTGGCGCGGCTGGTCTTGTTCAAGGGCAAGTTTGCGACGCTGATGAATGTCGCTGCAGACGAAGAACTCGCGCCGGAATTACTGCAAACGAAGTTCACGGTGGCGAACCTGGTGCGGGTTGCGGGGCGATTGCTGGACGAAGAGGCGGCGCGGAAGGCGCAGATCGCGGCGCAAAATCGCGCGCTGAATCTGATGGGGCGCGGTGGACGACCAGCGGCGGAGATCGCCGCGGATGTGGTGCAAAAGTATTTGCCGCAGACATGAAAATGGCGGCGCCGTTGCCAGCGCCGCCATGGTTCGAGCTTACTTCCGTTCAGAGCACGGCACGTAATCGCGCATCGGCGCGCCGGTATAGACTTGGCGCGGACGGCCAATCTTTTGGCTCGGATCTTCCATCATCTCGGTCCATTGCGCGATCCAGCCGACAGTGCGCGCCACCGCGAACAGCACGGTGAACATCGACATCGGGAAGCCCATCGCTCGCAGGGTAATGCCCGAATAGAAATCGACGTTCGGATAGAGCTTGCGCTGGATGAAGTACTCGTCCGAAAGCGCGATCTTTTCGAGCTCCATCGCCACTTGCAGGAGCGGATCGTTCTCAGCGCCGACTTCCTTCAGCACAAGGTGGCAGAGCTTCTGCATCGCCTTGGCGCGCGGATCGTAGTTTTTGTAAACGCGGTGGCCGAAACCCATGAGCCGGGTGTGCGCGTCCTTCGATTTCACTTGTTCGAGGAACGGCTTGATGTTTTCGACCGTGCCGATTTGTTCGAGCATCTTCAGCGCCGCTTCGTTGGCGCCGCCGTGCGCGGGGCCCCAGAGACAGGCGATGCCGGAGGAGATGCACGCAAACGGATTGGCGCCTGACGAGCCGGCGAGACGGACGGTGGAAGTCGAGGCGTTTTGTTCGTGATCGGCATGCAGGATGAAGAACACGTCCATGGCGCGCGCCAGCACGGGGTTGATTTTGTAGTCCTCCGCGGGCACCGCAAAGCACATGCGCAGGAAATTCGACGCATAGTCGAGTTCATTGCGCGGGCTGATGAAGGGCTGGCCGATCGAATACTTGAACGCGCGCGCGGCGATCGTCGGCATCTTGGCGATCAGACGATGGCTGGCGATAGTGCGTTGCTTGGGATCGTCGATGTCGGTGCTGTCGTGATAGAACGCCGCCAGCGCGCCGACGGTGCCGACCATGATCGCCATCGGGTGGGCGTCCCGGCGGAAGCCTTCGAAGAAGCGATCGAACTGCGCGTGCAGCATCGTGTGGTAGGTGATGTTCTGGGTGAAGCGCTCAAGCTCGGCCTTGTTGGGCAGTTCGCCGTTGGCCAAGAGGTAGCAGACCTCGATGAAGCTCGATTTCTCGGCGAGCTGATCGATCGGATAGCCGCGGTACAACAGCACGCCCTTGTCGCCATCGATGTAGGTGATCTGGCTCTCGCAGGCTGCTGTTGAGGTGAAGCCTGGATCGAAAGTGAAGACGTCGCCGCCGGAATAGAGCTTGCGGATGTCGATGGCGTCGGGGCCGACGCTGCCGCCGTACACAGGCAGTTCAAGCTGCTTGTTGTTGACCGTAAGCGTGGCCGAAGGTTTTTGCGTGAGCTTGCTTTGCATGTGCCGTCCTCAAACCTGATCCGATATCCGCGCGAGCGCTTCCTCGCGGCCGAGCATTTCCAAAGCCTGGCCCAAGTCCGGCGCCGGCGTGCCGCCGGTGAGAGCTGCGCGTAAGCCTGGTCCTATCTGGCCCAATCCGACGCCCTCATCGGTAGCAAAAGCCTTAAGCGTGCTGCCCAGACTTGCGGCGTCCCATGCTTCGGTGGAGGCAAGGCGCGCGTGCAAGCGCTGGAGTCTAAGCTTCACATCGTCCTTGAGCGCGGCGGCTGCAACCTCATCCATATGAAGAGGCAGTTCGGCGATGAGGAAGCGGGCGTAGTCCGCTAATTCCTTGATCGTTTTGGCGCGTTTTTTGAGCAACGGCACAGCGGCGGCGACGCGTGCGCGCGATTTTTCGCTCAAAACAAGGGTCGTGTGGGCGCCGATATAATCAAACAGAAGCGTGGTCAGCCGTTCGTCGTGCGCAATGCCCATGAAATGGGCATTGACCGAGTCCAGCTTCTTGAAATCGAGCCGCGAAGGCGCCTTGCCGATCTGGCTGATCTCGAAAATCGGGGCGGCTTCTTCCTTGGTGAGGATGTCGTCGTGTCCGGGGCTCCAGCCAAGCCGCATGAGGTAGGCGTTCATCGCTTCCGGCAGGTAGCCCATGTCGCGCCACTCGTGCACTGCCTGGGCGCCATGGCGCTTGGAGAGCTTTTTGCCGTCCTCGCCATGGATGAGCGGGACGTGCGCGAATTTGGGCGGCGTCCAGCCCATCGCTCGGAAATTGGGGATTTGGCGCGCGGCGTTGGTGAGATGATCGTCGCCGCGAATGACGTGGGTGACGCCCATGTCGTGATCGTCGATGACGACCGAGAGCATGTAGGTCGGATCGCCGTTGGCGCGCAGCAGGACGAGGTCGTCGATGTCACGGCCTTTGATGGTGACGCGGCCTTGGATCAGGTCGTCGTTGATTACGTCGTCATCGGGCGCGCGCAGCCGTACCACGAAGGGCGCATCTGCTGAGGGCGGCTCGCCACCGTCTCGATAGGGTGAACGCAGCGCGCGGCCTTCGGCGTGCGCAGCGTTGCGCTGAGCTTCAGTCTCCTCCGGCGTGGAGTAGTCGCGGAACGCCGTGCCGCGCTTCAGCATCTCCTCCACGGCTTGGCGGTGACGCGGCGCACGTTCGTACTGGAAGGTGATCTGGCCGTCGTAACCGAGATCGAGCCAGTCCAGACCTTCGATAATCTTGGAGATGGCGTCCGGCGTGGAGCGCGCGCGGTCGGTGTCCTCGATGCGCAGCAGGAACTTGCCGCCCATGCGTTTGGCGAAGAGCCAATTGAATAGCGCCGTGCGCGCGCCGCCGATATGCAGATAACCGGTCGGCGAGGGGGCGAAGCGTGTGACGACGCTCATTGCGGGCGATGCGGAGGTTTCAAAACGCGGGCGTCGTAACACGGCGGCCGGGTTCTCTCCTAGCCGCGCGCTGGCGGACATCTGGGCGCAGCAGCGCGGCCGTTGGGTGCTGTGGCTGGCGCCGGCGGCAATTACCGGCGCGGCGGCATGGTTGTTGGCGCCGGTCGATCCACCGATGTGGCTGGCGCCGGGTGTTTTTCTTTGCGGCGTGCTGGTTGCGGCCGTGTTGGCGCTATGGCGCGCTGGTGCGCCGGGGAGCTGGATGGCGCGTTTGCGCGGGGGCGTCATCATGGCGATGGCGTTGACCGCCACGGTCGCGCTGGGGGCGATCGCGGCGCAAATTCGCACGGTAGCGGTCGCGCAGAGCGCGTTTGCGCGCAACCAGGCGCCGGCAGGCGTCGACGGCTGGGTGATGGACGTTGATCGCAGCGACGGCGGGCCGCGCCTGCGGCTGCTGGTGAAGAGCATCGAGAATGTGGCGCATCCGCCGCGCTATATACGGGTGGCGGTTCCCGAGGCGGGCGTGCTGAGCGCGGGGCGTTCGGCGCATTGCTTTGCGGTGTTAGGGCCGCCGTCTGGGCCGCTGGCGCCTGGCGGATACGATTTTGCGCGGCGCGCCTATTTCGAGCGGCTGGGGGCGACTGGCTACTCCTATGGCTCGTGCCGGCCGCGCGATTTGCCGGCGCCGGGATTTTGGTTTGATCGCTGGCGGTTGAAACTTGGCGCGCTGCGCGCGGATTTGTCGGCGGCGATTCAGGAAGCTGCGCCGGGGCGTGGCGGGGCGATCGCTGCAGCGCTGATCGCGGGCGATGTCAGCGCCATCGACAAAGACACCAACGATGCGCTGCGCAATTCGGGCCTGGGGCATTTGCTTTCGGTGTCGGGCGTGCACATGGGCATTGTCGGCGGGCTGGTGTTTGCGGTGCTGACGGGATTGCTGGCGTTGATCGCGCCGCTCGCATTGCGCTTACCGGTGAAGAAGATCGCGGCAGTCGGCGCGCTGATCGCGCTGGCGGCGTATTTCGTGATTTCCGGGGCAAGCGTGCCGGCGCTGCGCTCCTTGGTAATGGCGTTCGTGGCGTTCGGCGCGATACTGCTGGACCGGCCGGCGATTTCCATGCGCGGGCTGGCGCTGGCGACTCTGTTGGTGGTGCTGCTGTTGCCGGAGTCCGTATTGGAGCCGGGCTTCCAGATGTCGTTCGCCGCGACGGTGGCGCTGGTGGCGATGTTTGAGATGATCAAGCCGAAAGCCCCAGCGCTGCCGTCGCCGGGGATCATCATCGGCGCATTGCAAGGGACAGTGAAGGCGATTGGCGGCGTGCTGCTGTTGTCGCTGGTTGCGGGGATCGCAACCGATCCTTTCGCGATCTATCACTTTCAGCGCTTCTCGATTTATGCGCTGCCGGCGAATTTGATCGCTGAGCCGATTATCTCGTTTCTGGTGGCCCCTGCGGCGGTCGCTGCGGCCGCGCTGGCGCCGTTCGGGCACGCGGATGCGCCGTTGCAATTCATGGCAAGCGCTTTGGAGCTGGTCGCGGCGATCGGGCAGACGTTCGGCGATCGTGGCGAAGCGGTGCAGGCGGTGGCGCGACCGCCCGACAGCGCCTTTGTGTGCTGCGTATTTGCACTGCTGTGGTTTTGCTTGTGGCGCGGGTGGTTGCGCTGGGGCGCGCTGGCGCTGCTTGCGGTTTCCGTATGGTTGACGATGAGCGCGCCGCAGCCGCTCGTGGCGTTTGACCGCGACTTGCGGGCGACGTTCGTGCGCGATGGCGCGCGGTGGACATTGGTCGCGGGCAGGGGGCGATCGACATATGCGCGCGATCATCTGGGGGCGATGATCGGCATTGCGCCGCCCGCCTTGGCGCGGCTGGCGCCACCACAGAGTTGCGGGGCGAATGCATGTACGTGGGCAACGCCAGCGCATAGGCAGATCGTGTTGGTGCAAACCGCACATGGGTTTGCGACGGCGTGCGCCCACAATACGCTGGTGATCGCGCGTGTAGCGGCGCCGGCGGACTTTAAAACGCGGTGCCGGCCGATGGCGCTCTTGGATCAGGTGGACCTCGAACGGCGTGGTGGCGCGATGATTACGGAAAGTGCGCGCGGCTTTGTGATTGCACGAGCTTCGCCCGATGGCGTGCATCGCGCTTGGACGCCGGTGGTGGCGGATGAGGACGCAGCGGAGTGAGAGACTGCGCGCGCGAGCGTCTGCCTTCGACAAGCTCAGGCTGACGCCATCTCAAACCGAGCGGGTCTAACTGGCATCACACTGAGCTTGTCGAAGGGGCGCCGCGGCGGCGCAAGAATGCCGGCGTTCCCGTTACGCGTAGCGGCGGATCATGGCCACGAGCTTGCCTTGGATCCGTACACGGTCGGGGCCGAAGATGCGGGTTTCGTAGGCGGGATTGGCGGCTTCGAGGGCGATGGAGTTGCCGCGCTTGCGCAGGCGCTTCAGCGTGGCTTCTTCGTTATCGATCAAGGCCACGACGATGTCGCCGCTGTCGGCGTTTTCGCTGCGGCGGATAATGACGACGTCGCCATCGAGGATGCCGGCGCCGATCATGGAATCGCCTTTGACCTCAAGGGCAAAGTGATCGTCGCCCTGCAGATCCGGCGGCGGGGCGACACGGCCAATTTCATTCTGAAGCGCTTCGATCGGCGCGCCAGCGGCGATGCGACCGAGAATTGGAATGCCCATGGCGCTGTCGCGGCCGGTGTCGTTGACGACGCTCGGCCGGAATGTGGCCCGCCCCTTAGGCGGCGCGGCAGGCGCGGCGGAATCGGGCATTTTCAGCACTTCCAGGGCGCGGGCCCGGTGCGGTAGCCGGCGCAGGAAGCCGCGCTCCTCAAGTGCGGTGATCAGCCGGTGGATGCCCGACTTGGAGGCCAGGTCGAGCGCTTCCTTCATCTCGTCAAACGAGGGGGAAACGCCCGTCTCCTTGATCCGCTCGTGGATGTAGAGGAGCAGCTCTTTTTGTTTCGCTGTCAGCATGATCCGAGACCAAATAGTGAACGATTGTGTTCTACATCCGTTCACAGGACTTGGTCAAGTCCATCGCAGGACATTAGACGAACCCGAAACGACCTGCTGAGGTCTCCGCGCGACGGAGGGACCAATGACGGGCTTCAAGACTGTTCTCGGCGTACTTTCAATCGTGATGCTGTTCTTCGGCACCATTTTCATTTTGCAGGGTCTCAACATCAACGGCGCCCCGCAAAGCTACATGACCAGTGACATCAACTGGACCTACCGGGGCGTCGGCTTCGACGTAGTGGGTGCAGCGCTGTTGATCTTCGCGTTGCGCGGCGGTTGGCGGAACGTCATGGGTGGTGTGGGCGCGTTGTGCTGTGTGTTCGGGGCGCTTTGGGTGCTGCAAGGGCTGAACGTGCTGCCGGGCATGGGCATGAGCGGGCACATGGAATGGGCGATGCGCGGCGGCGTCGCATTCGTCATTGGCGCGGTGCTGGCGTTTTTCTCGCGCGGCGGCTCAAGCGAGTAGCGCGCGCGTGGCGGCGGCAACGTCGCTCTGACGCATCAGGCTTTCGCCGACGAGGAAGGCTCTGGCGCCGGCGCGTTGCAGGCGGGCGATATCGGCTGGG
>DASZWS010000072.1:0-25168 GCA_035546515.1 Vitreimonas sp.
TACGCGGTGGATCTAAGCCAGGTCGCGTAGCGTGTGGGCGAGGCTTTGCCTGCAAACACGCCCGAGACCGTACGGCGCATGGGAAATCCTGTACGCGGAGCCGGGAAAAAACGATCGCTTACGGGGCGCGTGTGACGCGCACAGCTCCAACGCGACAGCCGCGGAGCACAGGACTACCCTCGGCGCCTCTCACGCGCCCCGCCCTCCCATTGTGGAGGACCGATCGCGCTCACGAAGCCGCGCTTCGCGAGAAAAATCTTGGGCTGCATCATGCATTGTGAAAGCCGCCGCAACGCCGACGTTCCCCCCGCAGCAAAGCGGCGGCAAGGGCTGAGCCCAAACGCCGCCTTGCCCCGCGCCCCCGGCGCGGCGTAAGGGCGGGCGATGTTGCACGTCATCACCCAAGGCGGCGCTGAAGCCGCCGCCTGCACAGCCGAGAACGCCCTGTGGTTCGACATGGAGTCGCCCACGGCACAGGAAGAGGATGACGTTGAGGCGGTGCTCGGCGTCAACGTGCCGACTCCGTCGGAGCGGGCAGCGTACGAAGAGTCGGCGCGCTTCTATGAGGAAAACGGCGCACTGTACCTGACCGCCACGCTGCTCGGCCGCCGCGAAGACGGACCTTTCATTTCCGGGCCAGTGACCTTCATCCTCGCCAAGGACAAGCTCGCCACCGTCCGCCAAATTCGTCCGCGCGCATTCGACATCGGCCCGGGCCGCGCCTCCGCGCGCGTCGCCTCGGCGAAAACCGGCGCCGACGTCTTGATCGCCTTGGTGGAAGGCGCGGCCGAACGTCTTGCAGACATTCTTGCCGAGGCGACGCAAGGCGCGAACGCGCAATCGATGGGCGTGTTCACGGAAGATGCGGCGCCTGATCTGCGCCAGTCTCTACGCGGGCTTGGACGTATCGGCACGCTGACGGCCATTGCCCATGAAAGCCTCTCCAGCCTGCAGCGTTTGCTCGCCTTCACGCACTCGGTATGTGTGAAGCATAACATCGACCAGACCAAAATTCGGCAGCTCGAACGCGACGTTGGCGAACTGGAGCGCTTGGCGGAAACGCTTCTGAACCGCATCGGCTATCTGCAGGACGCCGCTCTCGGCATGATCGGCGCGACTCAGGCGGACGTTTTGAAGGCGCTCTCGCTGGCCACCATCGCCTTCGTGCCGCCGACGCTGATCGCCTCAATCTTTGGCATGAATTTCATACACATGACCTGGTTTAAGGAGTCTTGGGGGCCCTGGGTCGGGTTTTTGCTGATGTTCATCGCCCCAGCCATCCTGTTTGGCATCGCCAAATGGCGGCGCTGGTTCTAAAGCCAGCCACGTGAGGCGCCCGTCTGTGCTGCGGGAGTGCCAAAGGACGAAACATGGCTACGCTAGAATTTTCGCGCCGCTACGCGATGGCGCATCGGCTTTTGGCCGACCCGAACTCGAAGTGTGCGACGCCGCACGGCCACAACGAAATCGTCAGCGTACAACTTACCCCCGCCACCGGCTTTCGCTTCGGCGGCGCCAACGCGCTGGCGCCGTTCGAAGCTGTCAAAGGCCGCTGGCATCACTGGATCGACAATCACGTCGACCACGCCTTGCAGTTGAACGCCGCCGATCCGCTGGTCGCCTTCTTCCGCGACCACGAACCGGCGCGTCTGAAACACGTCATGTCGTTCGAAGGCGATCCGACCACCGAGGCGCTGGCGGCGTGCTTCTGGTTGAAGCTCGACGCCTTCGTCCGCGCCGAAGATTTACCCTTCGCCGTCGCCCAAGTGCGCGTCGAAGAAACCCCGACCAACGCCGTTGTGCTCACGCGGGGAATGTTCCAGCCGGAAACGTGCGGCCTTGCGGCGCAAGCCTGGCCCCGGCGCGCTGATGAAAGCATCAACGACTTGCTCTAGGTTTCGCCGCTGCCTGTTGCCGCCGGAGATTCCATGCCGTCTTTGACCTCGCCGCAAATCGCACCCATCCTGATGCTGATCGCGTCCAACACGTTCATGACGTTTGCGTGGTACGGACATTTGAAATTCAAGACCGCGCCGCTGCTGTTGGCGATTGTCGTCTCCTGGTGCATCGCCTTTGCCGAATATTGCTTCGCGGTTCCCGCCAACCGCATCGGCAGCGCCGTCTATTCCACCGCGCAGCTGAAAACCATGCAGGAGGTCATCACGCTGACGGTCTTTGTCGCATTTTCGGCGCTCTATCTCAGGGAGCCGCTCGGCTGGAACCACCTGGTGGGCTTTGCACTGATCGCCGCCGGCGCAGCTGTCGTGTTTCTTGGCAAGTGATCAGCCGTCGAGGCGAAGCAACCACAGCAGCCAGGGCAGGCCGACGAACACAAACATCGCAACCTCGATCGCGACGGAGAGGCGATTGAACTTGGTCCGTGTGTCATCGCGCAGCATGGACAAGAGCCGCCCGAACGCCGCGCCAAACCAACTTGCGGAAACCACCGCCGTCGCGCCGATCGCGGTTGTCCCCACCACGATCTCGCCGCTGAGCACCCACCCGAGCACGAAAATCAACGTCACTGCGTGCAAGCCGAGAAACACGCCGCCATAGACGGCGCGAAACTCGGCAAAGCCGCCGCCCTGTTCGTCCGGACGCAGGCGCACCAGCTTTTGCGCCCAATGTGGATCGATCAAAGCGCGCGCGCCGAGGTAGGCGCCGAACGCAAGCGCCAGCGCGCTCAGGCACCACGCCAAGAGCGATAAAGTCAGTCCCTCTGCGATCATGCCTAGCGCATGCCGGGCAGGCTCTCGCCTTCGGTTTTCGCACGCTTGCCGGTCCAGCCGTACTTGGCCAGTTCGTTGAGCGCGATCGTGCGCGCGTGCACTTCGTCCGGCCCGTCGGCCAGACGCAGCGTGCGGATGCCAGAGTAGGAGCGCGCCAGGCCGAAATCTTGGCACACGCCGGCGCCGCCGTGCGCCTGGATAGCGTCGTCGATGATCTTCAGCGCCATGCGCGGCGCCGAAAGCTTGATCATGGCAATCTCGTTCTTGGCGACCTTATTGCCGGCGACATCCATCATGTACGCAGCCTTCAGGCACAGAAGCCGGTTCATCTCGATGTCCGTGCGGGCTTCGGCGATGCGTTGCTCCCAGACACTGTGTTCGGCGATGGTCTTGCCGAAAGCGACACGGGTGGTGATGCGCTTGCAGAGCGCCGCCAGCGCTTGCTCGGCCGCGCCACAAGTGCGCATGCAATGGTGGATGCGGCCAGGGCCAAGGCGCCCCTGGGCGATTTCGAAGCCACGGCCTTCGCCGAGGATCAGGTTTTCGACCGGCACCCGCACGTCCTTAAGCTCGATTTCCATGTGGCCGTGCGGGGCGTCGTCATAGCCGAACACTGTGAGCGGCCGCAGGATGTTGACGCCCTTGGTGTCGAGCGGCACCAGCACCTGGCTTTGTTGGCTGTGGCGCGGGTTCTCTGGGTTGGTCTTGCCCATGAGAATGGCGATCTTGCAGCGCGGATCGCCTGCGCCGGACGACCACCATTTGCGCCCGTTGATCACATACTCGTTGCCGTCACGCTTGATTTCGCACTGGATATTGGTGGCGTCAGACGAAGCCACCGCCGGCTCGGTCATCAGGAAGGCCGAGCGGATTTCGCCGTTCATCAGCGGCTTCAGCCACTGGTCCTTCTGCGCGCGCGTCCCGTAGCGCTCCAGCACCTCCATGTTGCCGGTGTCCGGCGCGGAGCAGTTGAACACCTCCGACGCGAAGCCGACCCGGCCCATAATCTCCGCAAGCGGCGCATATTCGAGGTTGGTGAGTTGCTCGCCCTCGAACTGAAAGGTGTCGTCCACCTTCGGGTGCCCGCTCGACGGCGGCATGAAGAAATTCCAAAGCCCCTCTTTCTTGGCCTTCACCTTCAGGTCCTCAACGACCTGGATCACCTTCCAGCGGCTACCCTCGCGCTGCTGCGCCTCGTAGGTCGGAACGGCCGGGATGATGTGATCGTCCATGAACTTCTGAACACGGCCCATCCATTCCTTGGTTTTTGGAGAGTGTTCGAAATACATGTTGATCCTCCGATCCTGGCGCGTCTTTTCCCGCCACGCTAAGGCTCTGGCCGCCGAGGAGCAATCCGCCCGATGAACCTTGCCGCTGCGATACTTGAGAATGCCTGGGTTCGGCTGGAGCCATTTGACGAAAATCATTGCGCGCGCTTGGCGGCGGCCGCCGAAGCCAACTTGCCGATTTTCGCGCACATGCCCTTCCCGGTGGCCGAGCGCGGTTATCGGCCGTGGTTCGATTATCTGCGGCGCGAACAGGACGCAGGACGCTGGATCCCGCATGCGGTGATCGCACCAGGCGGCGAGGTCGTCGGCCAATCCTGCTACCTCACCATTCGCCCCGAACACGAGGGGGTCGAAATCGGCGGCACCTGGTACGCGCCGGCGGCTCAAGGCACGAAGATCAACCCCGCAGCCAAATTGCTGCTGCTGGAACACGCCTTCGCCTGCGGCGCCGAACGCGTCGAGTTCAAGACCGACGCCCTGAACGCACAGTCGCGCGCCGCGCTGACCAAGCTGGGCGCAACGTTTGAAGGCATCTTCCGCAAGCAGATGAAGCGCCCGAACGGCAGCATGCGCGACAACGCGTATTTCTCCGTCATTCGTGACGAGTGGCCGGCGTTGCGCACGCGCATCGAGACGCGGCTATCCACAGGCAACTGAATCGTTTCGCAGGCGCGCGGCAATTTCTGCCCGGCATTAATGTTCCGGCAACTGCCGCGGGCCGCTCATGGTGCGACTGAGATTCGGGACGAACCATGCCCTTCATTACTCATGCGCTGCTCTACATCGGCTACGCGTTGATCTCGCTGGCGACTGGCCTCGCGCTGAATCAAATCGGCGGACAGGAAGGCATTTCTTCCTTCATGGGCGCGGTGACGTTGTTCACGGCGTGCTCGGTGACGCATGCGGGCTTGGCGGCGGCGTTCGCAGGCGGACGCATCGGCCAAACCGAGAAGCGCATCAAGGGCGACATGGACAAGCTGCGGTCAGCGCATCGCGAAATCACCGCGGACCTCGACGCCATTCTCACGCGCTTGGATCAAGTTGAAACCGCTGTCGCTTTCGGCACGCCCGCGCCGGCGCCGCAGCAAATCGAGCCACCGCAACATCATGCCGGCGCCGATATCGCGCTGATCGAGCAGATCGTCGATAAGTTGGGCGCGGCAATGGATGCGCGCCTAGGCACGCTGCAGGCCGCCGGCGTAACGCCCATCAATCAAAGCGCAGCGCGCGGACCGATGGATCTCGTGCGCGAGGCGTTGCTGGAAAACCGCGTTGAATTGCACTTGCAGCCGATCGTGCAACTGCCGCAACGCAAGACAGCCTATTATGAAGGCTTCACACGCCTCAAGGACGCCAACGGCCGCCTCATTCTGCCGCAGGAATTCATCCCAGCAGCCGAACAAGCGGGCCTGATGGGCACCATCGACAACGTGTTGCTGTTCCGATGCGTGCAGATCGTGCGCAAGCTGATGAAGCAGGATCGCCGCATCGGCATCTTCTGCAATCTGTCGCCGAGCGCCTTGGCCGATGAGCTCTTTTTTCCGCAGTTTTTGGATTTCATGCGCGAGAACCGCGACCTCGCCGGCAGCGTCATCTTCGAAATCCCGCAAGCGGCGTACGAGGACCGCAGCTCCATCGAAGCGCGCGCCATGGGCAAGCTCGTCGATCTCGGCTTCCGCTTCTCGATCGACAAGGTCACCAGCGCTGCGCTTGATCTACCGGACCTGGAACGCACCGGTGTGCGCTACGTGAAAATCCCGTCGCGCGTGCTGGCGGAGCAAGTGCTGCGCGGCAACGTGCGTCCGCGCTCGGCGCTTACGCGCGAAATCGCCGCCGCTGACATTGCGGCGGTATTCCAGCGCTATGGCATCGACATCATCGCCGAGCGCGTCGAGAGCGAAGAAGAAGTGCTTGAGGTGCTCGACCTCGACGTGCCCTACGGTCAGGGCCACCTGTTCGGCCCGCCGCGGGCCATCAAGGACAGCCTCATGGAAGAGACCGCGCCGCCGCGCGATTTCATGAAGCGGCAAGGCGCGCGCTGACACATTCTCTTCGTCATTCCGGGGCTCGCGATAGCGAGAACCCGAAACCCAGGGGACGACGGACCTGAGTGTTTACCCCTGGGTTCCGGGTTCAATGCTCCGCATTGCCCCGGAATGACGAGTTAGAATCGACTTGCTATCGTGTCGTTATGAAGTGGGACGAATTCGTCGCGATCGCTTGCGCGTTGCCGGAGGTGGAGGAGTCCACTTCCTACGGCCGCCCAGCGATCAAGGTGCGCGGCAAGTTCATGGCGGGCTACAACACACGGGAAAAGGCCTTCGTGCTGCGGCTGAACAATGTCGAAGAGCAAGACTTCCTGATTGAGATGGCGCCGGCGCTCTACTACATCACCGATCACTACAAGGGTTATCCGGCAGTGCTCGCGCGCCCAGGAAAAATGACCAAGAGGGAAGCGCGTGGACGGCTTGAACAGGCGTGGCGCAAACAGGCGCCAAAGGCGCTGGTAAAGAAGTTCGACGCTGCATGACCAAGATCGTCGCCATCGCCGGCGGCTCGGGCTCGGGCAAAACCACGATTGCACAAGCGCTGGCGCGCCGGCTTGGTGCGGGCGCCGTGGTGATCGCGGAGGATGACTACTATCGCTGCTCGTCCGGCGTGCGCGACTTCGATCCGGCGACCTACAATTTCGACGCGCCGGAGGCCAAACAGCACAATTTACTGTGCGACCACCTGCGGCTCGCCAAGAGCGGTGCAGCGTTCGACAAGCCCCTCTACGATCTGGTCACACATCGCCGCCGCGTCGTCGCCGAACGTATTGCGCGAGCCGATATCATTATTCTTGAGGGCATCCATGCGCTGGCATCGCCAGACCTGCGGGCCTTATATGACCTCAAAATATATGTCGACGCCGATGAAGCCCTCCGCCTTGGCCGCCGCGTGATCCGCGACATCGAAGAACGCGGCCGCACGCCGCGCGCCGTGCTCGACCAGTTCTTCACCAGCGTGCGCCCCATGCACGCGAAATATATTGCGCCCCAGAAGGCGTTTGCGGACCTCGTGCTGCGCTGCGAACACGGCGCAGGGCCCGAACAGGCCGAAGCCAACGCCGCCAAGATCGAGGCCGCACTCAAAGCATGACTGAACTGATCACCTCCATCGACGCCATCGCCGATCGCTACGACCTGTTCCTCTGCGACGTCTGGGGCGTCGTTCACAACGGGCGCAACGTTTACGCAGAGGCCGCCGCGGCGCTGCAGCGCCTGCGCGCCGCTGGCAAGACCGTCATCCTCATCACCAACGTGCCGAAGCCGCGCGGCCCCATACCCAAACAACTCGACCGTATTGGTTGCCCGCGCGACGCCTGGGACGCCATCGTCACCTCTGGCGACGCCATCCGCGCCGCACTATCCGAACGCGCCCCAGGCCCGATGTACAAGATCGGGCCGGACTACGACTATTCGCTGTGGGAAGGTCTGGACCTCGCCCTGGCGCCGCTCAACCAAGCTAGGTTCGTCGCCATCTCCGGGCTGAATGACGACAACGACACGCCGGAGATGTACGCTGACGTCATCCGCGAAGCGAAGGCGCGCAATCTCGACATGCTCTGCGCCAACCCCGACATCATCGTGCAGTTCGGCGACCGCATGATCTGGTGCGCCGGCGCCGTGGCGCGCGACTACGCCGCCATCGGCGGCAATGTCATCATGGCTGGCAAACCCTACGCGCCGATCTATGACCTCGCCTTCCGAGAGGCGGCGGAAATCATGAATCGCAACGTCGACCGCACGCGCGTGCTGGCGATTGGCGACGGCGTCGGCACCGACGTCAAAGGCGCGAGTGCGCAAGGCATCGACTGCGTGTTCATCGGCTCGGGGACGCATGGAGAGAACCTGCTGACTGCTGGCATGCTCGATCCCGCCAAGGTGAGCGCCGTGCTGCAGGCGGACGGCGTTACCGCGCGTTACGCGATGCGGGCGCTGCGCTGACGCGGCGAGACCGTTTACAAAAGCCTACCTCAAGCGCTCACTCCTGCGGGGAGAGGAACGCCCATGGCCTATTCCGAAATTCTCTACGAACGCGACGGCCCGATCGCAACGATCACGCTCAATCGCCCTGAGAAGCTCAACGCCTACACCTCGACCATGGGCGAAGAACTCGCAGACGCATTCTGGACCGCTGACGCCGATGACGACGTGCGCGTCATCATCGTCACCGGCGCCGGTCGCGGCTTCTGCGCTGGCGCCGACATTTCCGCGGGCGCGGCATCGTTCGATGCGCGCAGCGGCGCCACCAAAGCCTTCGGCAGCGCCAAGCCCGGCGGCGACGTGCGGCGGCGGGGCGGTTTCGTTGGCGCCATCTTCAATTGCCGCAAGCCGTCCATCGTCGCGTTCAACGGCGCCGCCGTGGGCGTGGGCATGACGCTGGCGCTGCCGATGGACATTAAGGTCGCCTCCACCGCCGCCAAGTTCGGCTTCATCTTTTCGCGTCGCGGCCTGGTGCCAGAAGCCGGCAGCGCCTGGTTTTTGCCCCGTCTCGTCGGCATGAGCCAAGCGCTGCGCTGGTGCATCACCGGCCGCATTTTCGATGCGGAGGAAGCGCTACGCGGCGGCTTGATCAGCGAGATCGTCGCGCCGGATCAGTTGCAGGCGCGCGCGAGAGAGATCGCCCTGGAGATCGCCGAGAACACGGCGCCCGTGTCCGTGGCGATGACGCGGCAAATGCTCTGGCGCTTTGGCCCCCAGGACTCCCCTGATGAAGTGCTGAAAGTCGACGGTGGCTGGTCGATGCAGTTGGGCTCCGGACCCGACGTCGCCGAAGGCGTCTCGGCTTTCCTGCAAAAGCGCAAACCCGCCTTTCCCGGCAAAGTCACCACCGACATGCCGGACGGCTATCCCTGGTGGAAAGACTAGTACGTCGCCACGCCGAGATCGTTGAACGTACCGTCGATATCGTGATTGAAATCGCGCGCTTGGTTCATGTCTTGCTGACCTGCACCGTCGCCGGCGCGCTTGCGCGCGACACCGCGCCCGAACAGCGCCATGGCGTTGCCAGGCTGGAGGTTTGCGGCGACGTCGAAGCTGGCGCGGGCGTTGCTCCAATCATTGGCGCGCGCCTGCAGCATCGCCAGACACAACTGCCCCTGAAAATTGTGCGGATCGGCGGCAATGGCGGCATCCGCATCCTGGCGCGCAGGCCCATCGTCGCGCTGTTCGCCGGGCTCCGGCTTGTGCCGCAACCGGATCCAACAACGTGCAGCGCGCGCGTCGGCAAGGTTCGGGTCGAGCTCAATGGCGGCGTTGAGGTCGCCGGCGGCGCCATCCATATCGCCAAGCGCGCGTTTTGCATCGGCGCGCTCTGTGAACGCTTCGGCATAGTGTGGATTGTCGGCAATCGCCGCATCGAAGGCGGCGACAGCGCCCGTGTAATTGCTGCGCAACGCCGCAATCTCACCCTGCATGAAATGCGATTCCGCGGTGAAGTGGCCGCTCGCCACCAGGCGCTCCACCAACGGCTCGGCGGCGTCGAGCTGGCCGCTCTTGATCAGCACCATCGCACGCCCGCGCACAGCCTGCATGTTAGCTGAATCGAGCGCCAGTGCGGCGGTGAAGTCGCGCAGCGCCGCAGTGGCTTCGCCAGCCCGTTGTTGTGCTTGGCCGCGCTCGGCTAGCACCGCGGCATGATCCTCGTCCGAGAGCTGCCCCTCATCGATCAACTTGCTGCAAGCCGCGATCTGCGCGGCAGGCGCGAGGTCGGCCTCGCGGCAATCGGCTCGCGCCCGCGCCAGCGGATCGGCGGGCTGCTGGTTGCAAGCGGCCAGCGCCAGGGCACACAGCGCCAAGAGTGTCCAGCGCATCGCGCCCTCCTCCAACGTCAGCCTAGACCCTCGCGCAAGGGCGCTTAAACTGCGGCCTCAAGTAGCAGGAGCGTGGGCGATGGCAAATCTGTTCGATCTTACCGGCAAGACGGCGATCATCACCGGTTCCTCACGCGGTATCGGCAAGGCGATCGCACACCGCATGGCGGAACACGGCGCCAACGTGGTGGTGTCTTCGCGCAAGGCCGACGCTTGCGAAGCGGCCGTCAAAGAGATCAACCAGCTGGTCGGCCGCAATGCGGCGATTTCAGTACCCGCCAACATCGCCGTGAAGGAGGCGTTGCAGCATCTGGTCGATGAGACCCGCAAAGCCTTCGGCCAGATCGACATTCTCGTCTGCAACGCGGCGTCCAACCCGTATTTTGGCCCCTCGGACAATATCAACGACGATCAGTTCACGAAGATCCTGCAGAACAACATCGTTTCCAACCACTGGCTCATCACCATGGTGTCGCCGGAGATGCGCAAGCGCAAATCCGGCTCAATCATCATTGTGTCGTCGATCGGCGGCCTGCGGGCGTCAACCGTGATCGGCGCCTATTGCATCTCCAAATCCGCCGACATGCAGATGGCCCGCAACCTCGCCGCCGAATACGGTCCCGACAACGTGCGTGTAAACACCATCGCACCGGGCCTAATCAAAACCGACTTCGCCCGCGCGCTGTGGGAGAACCCCGATATCCTCAAGGCTTCGACGGAGCGCACGCCGCTCAAGCGCATCGGCGACCCGGATGAAATCGCCGGCATGGCGGTGTATCTGGCCGCGCCCGCCGGCGGCTTCACAACGGGCCAGACGTTTGTTGTCGATGGCGGCCAGACCGCCGTCTGATCAGAACGCGCCGAATACGCCGACGAGCTTGGTCTTCAGTGTCTGCGCGTTGAACGGCTTGACGATGTAACTGGAGGCCCCCGCGCGCGTGGCGGCGTTGGCGTCAGCCTCGGCATCGTTGGCGACCATGACGAACGGCGTGGCGGCCGTACGTTCATCGGCGCGCAGGCGCTGCAGCAGTTCAAGGCCACTCATCGGCGCCATGCTGGAATCGGAGATGACCAGGGCATACTCTTTGGTACGCAGCTTCGTGAGCGCCGTACGGCCATCGCTGGCTTCATCGATGTTGGAGAAGCCCAGTTGGCGCAGCAAATTGCGCAAGATGCGGATCATGGTGTTGTAGTCGTCCACGATCAGAATTGGCATCGACGGTGAAACAGCCACGGTGCGCCTCGCATACCCTTGGGCGCCTGATGCCGGGACGGCCCGCTGCTTGACCGGGGTGCGACGGCCAAGCAGCAAGACGTTTCCGGCGGTTGTTGCGCCTTCTTGTCGGAGATACAGATAGCAAACATCGAAGAATTTTCGGTAAAACAGCACTTAAGCATGCGTGAACGCGGGCGTGTGGAATCCACATTCGCGCAACGCTTTGGCAACGGACGGCGCTGAAACACACGCCAAACGTAAGGTCTTGTGAACGAATGCGGCGTTTCGAGCCCAGCGAACCAATTCCTAACGGCGCAAAAGGCGCGTCGATCGCGCTTGGAAATTTCGATGGCGTCCATCTCGGGCACCGCGCCGTCATCAGCGCTGCGCACGAAGCGGCCGAGGCCAAGGGGCTGGCGTTGGGCGCGGCGGTGTTCAGCCCGCATCCCGGACGCGTGCTGAAGCCGGACGCACCGCCTTTTCAATTGCAAACGCCTGACCAGCGCTCGCGCGCGCTCAAGGCGCTGGGCGTGCAGGTGCAATACGTCATCGGCTTCGACCGAACGCTGGCGCAACTCAGCGATCGCGCCTTCGTCGAACAAGAACTCGTTCGACATATCGGCGCCAAGCATGTTTGCGTGGGTGCTGACTTCCACTTTGGCCGTGGCCGCAGCGGCAATGTCGAGAGCTTAACGGCGCTTGGCGAAGAGTTCGGCTTCGGCGTCACCGCCGTGGCGCCGGTCGGCGACGGAGAGAAATATTCCTCCTCCGCTATTCGCGCCGCCATCGCCGCTGGTGATCTGGCAAAGGCCAACATGGAGTTGGGAAGGCCTTGGGCGATCGAAGGCGAGGTCCGCAAAGGCTTCCAGCGTGGACGAGAGTTCGGATTCCGGACGGCCAACATCGCCCTCGGCGATTACGTGCGCCCCCGGTTGGGCATCTATGCGGTGCGAGTCCGGATCGGAGACGCCTTGCACGAGGGTGTGGCCAGTGTCGGCGTCAATCCCACGGTCGGCGCTCTGCCAGAACCGGTACTGGAAGCGCACATTTTCAACTTCGACGCCGACATCTACGGCCAGACCATCGAGGTTGAGATGATCGCCTTCCTCCGCGACGAGGCAAAGTTTGAAACCGCGGATATTCTCGTGCGCCAAATCGCGGAAGACGCCGCCGCCGCGCGCGATTTGCTGAAGGGCGTCTAGGGCTTCGACGGCGCTTTGACCATCGCTTCGCCGGTGAGCACGACTGTCTCGCCCACCTTGCATTCGCATTTCAACTTAGCGCGCCGGCCCTTCTCCATGAGTTCAACGATCTCGACAGTGGCGTCGACTTTGTCGCCAATTCGCACCGGCGCCATGAAATTGAGTGTCTGCGCCATATAGATTGTGCCGGGCCCCGGCAGCCGCGAGGCGATCACCGCCGAGATCAGGCTCGCAGTATAGATCCCGTGGGCGATGCGGGTCTTGAAGGGCGTCTTGGCCGCGAACTTGTCAGAAAGATGGATCGGATTGTGATCGCCGCTGACTTCGGCGAAACCGCGGACATCGGCGTCGGTCACGGTGCGCGAATAGGTCTCGCGCATGCCGACGGCGAGATCTTCGAAATAGATGGTTTTCAGTTCGAGAGACATAGGGCGACCTTAGCGGCGGGTCTTGAAGAAGTCGCGGAGCAAAGTAGCGCCTTGTTCGGCAAGAACGCTGCCTGTCACTGCCGGCTTCCAGTGCGTGGTCGGCTGCGCGAATACCCGCGGCCCGTGTTCTACCGCCCCGCCCTTCGGATCGCTCGCGCCGTACACCAGGCGCGACACTCGCGCATGGCTGATTGCGCCCGCGCACATCGCGCAGGGCTCAAGCGTCACGTAAAGGGTGAGGTCCGGCTTCAGCCGATAGTTCCCGAGCGTCGCCGCCGCCCGCCGCAGCGCCACGATTTCCGCGTGCGCCGTCGGGTCATGGGACGCGATCGGTGCATTTGCGCCTTCGGCGATAACCTGCCCGGTTTCATCCACAATTACGCAGCCGATCGGCGCCTCGCCCGCCTGCGCCGCCGCGCGCGCCAGCTCTAGCGCCCGCGCCATGTGGGCTTCGTCGTTCATACGGTGTGATATTCCAGCAAATCGGACACCACCGGCATGGCGAACAGCGTCTCAAAGCTGCCGGGCTCAATGGCGTCGCGATACTGCTGGCGCGCGGCCTCGTCGCTATGGTGCATGCGCGTTTCCATCGCCTTCTTCCACGTCGCCTCATCCGGCCATTGTGCGTAGGCGACATAGACTTGATCGCCGGCATAGTGCAGGCGAGACCCCCAACCGCCGAATTCCGCGGCAATGCGCTCGGTGCCGGCGCGCCAGCCCGCCTCGAATTGCGCTTCGCGCCCAGGTATGATGCGCCACCGGTAAATCACAGCGAACATGGCCAAACCTTCCGAACCTCTCTCTAGCGTAGATGGTGAGCGCATCGCCAAGTTTCTGGCCCGCGCCGGGGTCTGCTCGCGCCGGGACGCCGAGAAGCTGATTGCTGAGGGCCGCGTCAAGCTCAATGGCAAGACGCTCGATACGCCCGCGGTGAAGGTAACCGATAAAGATCGCGTGCTGGTGGACGGCCGCCAGATCGGCGCCGCCGAACCCACGCGTCTGTGGCGCTATCACAAGCCCACAGGTCTGGTGACCACGCATCGCGATCCTGGCGGACGGCCGACCGTGTTCGAAAATTTGCCGCCCGGGCTGCCGCGGGTGGTGTCGGTCGGCCGGCTCGATTTGAACTCGGAAGGCTTGCTGCTGCTCACGAACGACGGCGCCTTGGCGCGTCGCTTGGAGCTTCCGTCCAACGGCTGGGTGCGCCGCTATCGCGCGCGTGCTTTTGGCAGGGTGAAACAAGAGGACCTCGATATGCTGAAAGACGGCATTGAGGTCGATGGCATCCGCTACGGCGGCGTCGACGCGGAACTAGAGCGCGGCCAAGGCGCCAACGCCTGGATCAACGTCGCCATCCGCGAGGGCAAGAACCGCGAGGTCCGGCGTGTGCTTGAGGCCATCGGCCTCAAAGTGAATCGGCTGATCCGCGTCGCTTACGGACCGTTTCAGCTCGGCACTTTGGAGCCGGGCGCGGTCGATGAAGTCTCCCGCAAACAGTTGCAGCAGCTCGGTCCTA
Source organism: Vitreimonas sp. (assembly GCA_035546515.1). Classification (GTDB taxonomy): domain Bacteria; phylum Pseudomonadota; class Alphaproteobacteria; order Caulobacterales; family Aquidulcibacteraceae; genus Vitreimonas. The sequence continues at coordinate 14,238 of DASZWS010000072.1, forward strand.
GCTGAGCCAATCCGGTAACGGCGTGCATTGGCTGACATCGCTGCCGCCCAACCACGTCGGGATCGCCGGAATGGCGTCGTGGCTCAAGCAATGCGCGTCATGCCAAATCATCCGCGCCGCCGCGAACAGGATGATGATGATGCCGACGATGGCGATCCACGGATACTTGTTGATGATCCGGGCGATGAAGGTGGCGGCGACACCCATCAGCAGCACCGACAGCACCAACCCGAACGCCATGATAAACGGGTGCTGCAGCGCTACGCCGGCCACTGCGAGCACGTTGTCGAGCGACATCGATACGTCCGCCGCGATGATGGTGAATAGCGCGGCCCGGAACGTCTTTGCCGGCTTCACGTGCGCCTCGGCGTCCTGTGCGCCGGGCGCCTGGTGGTGCTGCAAATCCTTCCACATCCGCCACGCGACCCAGAACAGCAGCAGGCCGCCGATGAGCATCAGGCCGGGGATTTGATGGAAGCCGACGACGGCGAGCAGCGAGAAGGCGATGCGCAAGATGAGCGCCATCGCCACACCCCAGAACACCGCGGTCTTTTGTTGTTCGCGCGGCAACGCCGACGCGGCCAAGCCGACGGCGATGGCGTTGTCGCCGGCGAGTGCAAGATCGATCAGGATGACTTGGAAAAGCGCCACCAACTCTGACATGCTGACGTCCACGGTGGCGGCTCTCCCTTGCTGTTGATCCGGTGCTCACTTGTTGCGGAGCAAGCGCCCGCAGGTCAAGCAGAACAGGACTTGGATGCGTATTGTCGGCGGGCAATTCAAAGGGCGAGCGATTGTGACGCCGTCCGGCCAAGGAACACGGCCGACAAGCGATCGCGCGCGCGAAGCGATGTTCAATATTCTCGCACATGCACCCTGGAGCGACGGCGTCGAGGGCAAACGCGTGCTTGATCTGTTTGCCGGATCAGGTGCGCTGGGCTTCGAAGCGATCTCTCGTGGCGCCGCATTCGCGTTGTTTGTCGAAACCGATGCAGCGGCGCGCGGCGCGATACGTGATAACGTCGAAGCACTTGGGCTTTTCGGCGTCACCCGCATCCATCGCCGCGACGCGACCGATCTCGGCGTAAAGCCTGCGGGGCTGGGCGACCCATTCGATCTTGTGTTTCTCGACCCGCCCTATGCCAAGGGCTTGGGTGAAGCTGCGCTTTCGAAATTGAAGGATGGCGCCTGGATCGAGCCGGGGGCACTCGTCGTGTACGAATGCGGCGCTGACGAGACACCGCAAACGCCGGGTTACGAAACGCTGGACGCCCGCGACTACGGCGCGGCCAAAGTACTCTTTCTGCGCGCGCTCTAGGCTTGCGGCGTTTCCCTTACGGCGTGGATGTCGCCGGCGTTTGCGCACGCTGTTGCACGATGGCGCTGCGGCGGATCGCTGGCGAGAGCTGCACTTCCGGGCGCAACTGCACGCGCAAGCGCTGGCACTGGTCGAGAGTCGCCTGGTCTGGCGCGGCCACGTCGTGGTTGGCTTGCGCTTCCTGCAGGCGCTGACACGCTTCCTGCGTGCGCCCGCTGCGGTTCAACGCCATCACGAGACTTTGCGCGTCGGCTTGTACGCCTTGGGTCGCGGCTGCGTTTGGCGCTGCCTGCACGGTCTGCTCGCGCAACGAGTAGGCTTGCGCGAAGCGCGCGCTCGCGGCGCTGAAGTCGCCGCGGCGTTCAGCGATGTGCCCCAGCTGCGACGCCACCGGCGCACGCAGTTCAGCCGAGCCCAGGTTCGGCAGCGCTTGCTGCAATTGCTGCTCGGCGGCGTCGTTGTTGCCTTGTTCCTGAGCTTCCACACCCTGACTGACAGCGGCCGCCGCCTGCGCTTGCTGGGTTTGCCCAGCGCGCCGGTAGGAGCGCGACAGCATTCGCCACGCGGCGGGATTGTTCGGCGCGACGCTCGCCGCGGCGACCAGCGCCTGCTGCGCGTTCGGCGTATTGTTGGCTTCGCCGACGGCCGCGGCGGCGAGCAGCATGTTTGACGCTTGTGTATCGTCGGGATGGGCCTGCGCATACGCCGTCAGCGTCGCGATAGCGGCCGTGCGCTTTTGCGCATTGGAGAGGTCCAAGGCGGCTTGGCGGATGCTCCCGTCCGGGTGCGTCAGCAACGCCGTGATGGCGCCTTGGTAGGCGGCCTGCGCATCGGCGCTGAACTGCTGATCGCTCGCCGGCTGCAGCGTCGCTTGCTCATCGGGCGCTGCCGCAAGCGAGGGCGAACTGGCCGCGCTAGGCGCCGCATCATTGGACGCAACTTGCGATGACGCCGCACCGAGCGCGGCGTTTTCCAAGCCTAAGCTCGCCGCCAGCTGCGCCGCCTGCTCCGGCGTGAGCTTGCCTTCAGCAAGCAATTGCAAGAGCTGCGCCTGCAGATCCTGCTGCGTGACGTGATGTTGCTGCGGCTGGAAGAAATACTTGCCGCCCACCGCGATTGCCACGATCAACGCGATCACCGTCAGCAGCGAGACCATGCGAACACGGTTTCCGACCTTGCGTCGCTTGTCAGCGATCTTCTTGCCGTCAATCTCGCGGCCTTCGAGCTTCGCGCGCAGGACCTCTTCGAGCAGCTGAATCTGCGGCGCGCGCGCTCCGCCGTTCCAGCGTGTGAAATCTTCGGCTTGGAAAGCGCCGAAGCCCAAGGGAATGGCGATGGAGTCCAACATGACCGGCACCAGCCGGCCTTCGTCACGCGCACGGCTCGCCTCGTCGCGCACGAAGGTCGATGACGCCGACGCGTTTGACCACACGACGATAACCGCCTTGGCGTCTTTCAACTCGCGCTCGATGACTTGCGCGTAGTCTTGGCCCGCGGCCAAGGAACGATCCCACCACACGTTGAGACCGCGAGCCTGCAGCGCCTCGGCGAGCGGTTTCACGCGATCCCGATCCTGGCTCGCGTAGGAAATGAAGACGTCCGCCATTCTGCTGGGCCCCTCACCTGGTCAGCGCCGCCGGGCGGGCGTCGCCGTCGTTCTGCTCTGCGTCCCGGCCCTTCTATTACGGGCTCCAGACGGCGGCGGGAAGATGACGCCGGTCACGAGCATGTGGGGGCCTTGAAGGAAAAGGGAATTTTCGACCGTGTGATGTTTTCCCGCCGCCGGGCGACTAACACTGCAGATGACCGCTCTCGCCATCCCCAAAGAGGCCCGCGCCATGCCGGATGCCGGCGAAGAACAGCGTTTTCTGGCTTTCCTCGAGAGCCAGCAGCGGACGCTCTACAAGGTCGCCTACATCTATTGCCGCAACCCGGAGGATCGGCGCGATCTGGTGCAGGAGATCGCTATCCAGCTCTGGCGCTCCTTTTCGAGTTTCGATGGCCGCGCCGCCCCGACGACATGGACCTATCGCGTCGCCACAAACATCGCCATTTCGCATCGACGCCGTGAAGGCCGACGCATTCGCGACGTCCTGCCGTTGGATTTCGCCTTCGACGTCGCCGACGCCCCCTTTGAAGCTGACACCAGCCAATCGCGCCAATTGCGCGCGCTGATCGACAGCCTCGACGACATGAACCGGGCGCTCATGCTGTTCTACCTTGAGGGCTTCGATCACGCCGAGATCGCCGACCTGCTCGGCACGAGTGTCAGCAATGTTTCCACACGTCTCAACCGCATCAAAGCCAAGCTGCAAAGCCAGCTGGGCAAGGAGTAGCGCGATGGATCTCGAAGATCTCAAGAACGAATGGGACAAGCGCGATGCAGAGCTTCGGCAGAGTCTGCAAACGCAGCAACGGCTGTCGCGTGCTTTGTTGGCGGAAACGCAACTACAAAGGCTCCGGCGCCATGACGGCATGACCGCGATCGAGCTGATCATTTATGTCGGCTTCATCATCTTCTTCGGCGCGACGGCGGCGAGCAGCTGGGGTCACTGGACCGTGTTTGTGCCGACCGTTTTGCTGGACATCTGGACCATCGCCATGGGCGCCATCACCTTCGCCGAGCGCGCACGGCTGCGCGCCGTGGATTTCACCGCGCCAGTGCTGGACATCCAGAAGCGCCTTGCGGCGCTGCAGGCGGAACGCGCGCGCGCCGTTCAGTGGGCTTTTCTAACGGGCCAGATTTTGTGGTGGACGCCGTTCTTCCTGGTGCTGTTCTGGGCGTTGTTGCGGGTGGATTTGCTGGCGGCGTCAGAGTTCATGCGCGGTTTTGTGGCGATCAACGTTGCGGTGGGATTAGCGCTCATTCCACTGCTCTTGTGGGCCGCACACGTCCTCGGCCCGCAGTTGGCGAAATCCAACATCGGCCGTTCCGTTCTGGACAGCGTAACCGGCCGCGATCTCGCGGAGGCGCGGGCTATTGCGCGGCGCCTTGCGCAATTCGAATCGGCAGCGGGCTAAATTTATTCTTCGTAGCCCAGCCGCCGCGCCCATTTGTTCAGCAGCGGCAGCACCGGCGCCAATTCACTAGCATAGCGCCGCCACCGCGCCAGCGAGCGATCATAGATTGGATTGATCACCTGGCGCGCGCTCGCGCTTGAGATGGTGCGTCCGCGCGCCGTCTCATCATAGCGCAACATCCCGGGCTCGAACGTGAGGCCTAGAAATTCAGCCATCTGCCGCGCCTCCTTTTCGAGGTCAGCGACGATGTCGCGGTACTCGACCTGCAACAGATCAAGATTCAGCTTCTCACGGCACGCCAGCATCAACTCCATAACCGCATCGTAGTAGGCGGCGGAGCGATCCAGTTCGAGAAACTGCGCGGTGGCGACATTCATGCCGAAGCATTGCTGATAGCACGAAAGCACGACATCCCGCGGATCGCGCTGCGTGAAGATGATCTTTGCGTCTGGGAAAATTCTGTTGATCACCGGCAACAGCACGATGTGCAACGGATGCTTGTCGACGATCAGCTTTCCTGCCGCCTCGGGGTGATCGGCCTGCACCACGCGCTGGTACGCAGCCCGCACAGTCTCGATTTCCGCCTGAGACAAGTTGGCGACGCGATCAAGCAGGGCGCCATCCCGCAGCACCACCGATAACGCCGCAAACAAATATTCCGTCTCGCCCAAGCAAGTGACGCCGGAATGTGACGACAGGATTTGTTCGGCGAGCGTGGTTCCCGATCTTGGAAAGCCGATCAGGAATGCGGGCGCCGGCGTGGAAAACGGCGTCGCTGCACCGATGGCGGGCGCGCGCGCGACGAACTCTGTCAACCGGCGCACATTGGCCGGATGCGCGGGATGAGATGCTTCCTGCAATTGCCCGTAGCGCTGCAACATCAGCGTGTTGGCTTGAGTGAAGGCCGCAAACGCAGCCGCCGTCTCGCCGCGCCGGTCGCGCGCTTCGCCTGCCAGCGCCCACGCTAGAGCGCGGTCATCAGCGCCAGCGCCAGTCTTGGCGGCGTTCATGGCAGCACGCTCGGCCTGCGCGAACTGGTCTTGGCGCATCAGCACCCGCGCCAACGCCATGGACGCCGTGAAATGGTTTGCATCGACGCGCAGCGCCCGCTCGGCGTGCATCTTGGCGTTGGCGAGGTCGTGGCGGCTCTCCAGCAGGTCCGCGAGCTGGGCATTGGCCGTCAAATCATCTGGCGCGAACTCAAGCGCCTTCCGATACGCGGCGATGCTCGCGTCCTTAGCAGCGCGCAGCGTCTCGAACTCAGCGAGATTGCTCCAGGCCGACGCAAGCGCTGCTTGCCCCGCGCTCAAGGCGCCGCCGTCGGCGCGGTCGTCCCGTCCTCGCGGCAAACCCGGCAAGCCGGCAGGTTCGAGAGTCTTGAGCGCCGTGTCCGCCACGAAAGCGAGTTGCGTGCGCGCCTTTTGGATTAGGCCGCGGCGCACTTGCTTCAACTGGGCATCGCTGACGCCAAGCTGCGCGTAAATGTTGGCGCCCGTGTCGACGGCAAGCTCAGCGCGCGACAACGCGTCCGACGCCAAGCGATGCTGCTCACGCAAATTCTGCGGTGAGATGGTCATTGCCGCACGCACAGCGCGAAATCACTGCCACGGATGCAGCGCATGCTCCCGCGCCGCACGGCGCCAAACACTAGAAGTGGAGCGGCGGCCACCATGTCGTAAGTGACTTCCATTGTCTGAGATCGCAGGTGTGACGAAGCGCTGATTACACTAAACGATCAAATTGTTCTATTCCAAATGCAAACGCGCGCGTCGAGCAGTTGGGTGCGCTGGTCTCAAAATGACGGAACGGTGTTAGCGTGTAACGTTCAGTGCTTCCGTAACGGAGCTGTAGCGAAGTCAGTAATGTAGCGGGCGCCACTACTCCACTCGCTGCCGTGTCGAGACGCGAGACTCCGATCAATGCTTAGATTGTCTTGGGCGACCAACGCCAAGTACAAATAAAGCACTCAAGCGTGTTGCAAGTATCGCTAGGCCTTCCGGCCTATATCAACTCCTCGTTACCGCAATAGTATGCTGACATGGGGAGCGGGAAGGCAGACGCGGAGATCGCGAAGGTGCTTGCGCGCCACGCAGAAATTCAAGCGCGCCGGGAGAAGTGCCCAGCGCTGCTGACGGAATGGCGCTGGAGCCGGAGCGGCTGGGGCGGCTGGAACGCCCTGCCCAGCAGCTTGCGTTCGATCGCGCTGAGTGGCGACGAGCCTACCGAGACCAACGACGAAGCGACAAAAAAATAAGACGACGCGCCCGCACCACTAGTGCGTGTCGGGGTCGCCGATGCGGTCTTTCAAATCTTGATCGACAATTGAATCTAGCGCCAGAGAAGTGACGACACTTGCCTGACTGGCGGGTCCCTCGCTGACAAACACGACAAAAAAGTCGCCGACCTCTCCATCGACAGCCTCGCCGCCCCCGTAAGGTCCGCAATCTGTCAGACCAGAATAGTTCAAGTAGAAGCGTCGCGGCGGCCCCTCGCCCTTAAGCCAACGAACCGGGCGTAAAAGCACGCGCGGCGAGCGCGCGTAGGTCACACCGCGATCATCCTTCAGCGAGATGGAATCTCGGCGCTCGATCCGCGCGAGCAGAACCGACTGCGCGCGTTCCCACCACCCGCGCTGGTAACCGATCACTCGCGCCTGCGCCTCCTCGGCGAGACGCGCGTTGTAAGCCTCGATTGATTCGCCAGGCGGCGGTGGCGGGGTTGGCGGCGGCGGCGGGCAGGCCTCGGCGGCGCTCATCAGCGCGACAGACAACAACGCCGCCAGTGCGAGGTGACGCGTGAACATTCTCGCATTCATACAGAAATCTAGGCGCGCAAAGCCATCCCAGGCAACCGCAGTCTAGCGGTCGATGAACAGCGACGCGGGGTGCTCCAGCATCCCCTTCACGCGCTGAATGAACGCAGCGGCGTCATAGCCGTCGACCACGCGGTGATCGAACGACGACGAGAGGTTCATCATCTTGCGCACGACGATGGCGCCATTCTTCACCACCGGGCGCTCGACCAATTTGTTGACGCCGATGATCGCAACTTCCGGATGATTGATCACTGGCGTCGTAACGATGCCGCCGAGTGCGCCAAGCGAAGTGATGGTGATGGTTGAGCCCGAGAGCTCTTCCTTCGTCGCGGTGTTGGCGCGCACGGCCGCGGCTAGGCGCGAAACTTCCGTGGCGCTGTCCCAGACATCCCGCGCCTCAGCGTGCCGGACCACAGGCACAATCAGGCCGTTATCAGTCTGGGTGGCGATGCCAATATCGACATTCTCGTGACGATAAACCACGCCCGAGTCATCATCGAAGCGCGCGTTGATTTGCGGGAAATCCGGCAAGGCCAGCACCAGCGCGCGCATCAAGAACGGCAGCAGCGTCAGCTTTGGCTGATCGGTGCGCTTGGTCGCGTTCAAATGTGCGCGCAGTTCTTCCAGCTCGGTGAGGTCGGCTTCTTCGACGTAGGCAAAGTGCGGAATGCGGCGTTTGGCGTCCTGCATCTTCTCCGCAATCTTGCGGCGAAGCCCGATCACTTTGACCGGCTCGATGCCGTTGCGCTCAGCGAGCGCCGATCCGCTCGCGCGTCCGCGCGTCGCGGGCACGAGGATAGCGTCAAGATCTTCATGCGTGACGCGCCCATCTGGACCGGTGCCGCGGATCGCGCCCAGATCGACGCCGAGCTTTTGCGCCCGCGCACGCACCGCAGGCGACGCATTAGCATGACTCCATTCCCGCACGGCGGCGTCGCGCGCCGCTGGACGCGCGACAGCTTGCGAAGGCGCGGGTTTTGAGCCCATCGCAGCTTGCGTCTCCGCCTCGCTCCACACGGCGCCCGACGGCGCCTTGATGCGCGGCTTGGCTTGCGGCGGCTCGGCCGCTGGCGGCACGGAGACTTTCGGCGGCGCGGCGCCGTTTGGCTTCGTGGCGGCAGGCGGCGGTGGCGGCGGCGCAACGGGCTTCGCCGCTTGCGGAGGTGGCGGCGGTGCGGCTGGCGCGTCGCTCGCGCCTTCCACCTCAAACACGGCAATCGCGCCCCCCACTGGCGCCATATCGCCCGGCTCGCCGTGGATCGACACCACCTTGCCCGCGACGGGAGACGTCATCTCAACAGTCGCCTTGTCGGTCATCACATCGACAAGCGGCGCATCTTCCTTGATCACGTCGCCCACGCGCACGTGCCACGCGACGATTTCGGCCTCGGCGGTGCCTTCGCCGACATCCGGCAACTTGAATACGAATTGGCCCACCTAGGCCTCCATCACCCGGCGCATCGCCTTAATCAGGCGCTGCGGCGTCGGAAAATACTCCCACTCGAGCGCGTGCGGATAGGGCGTGTCATAACCCGTCACCCGCTCGATAGGCGCCTCGAGATGGTAGAAACAATGCTCTTGCACAAGGGCCGAGAGCTCCGCCCCGTAGCCCGACGTGCGTGTCGCTTCATGCACCACCACGCAGCGGCCAGTCTTGGCGACAGATTTGGTGATGGCTTCGATGTCGACCGGCACCAAAGTACGCAGGTCGATGACTTCAGCGTCGATGCCGCTTTCTTCCGCCGCCGCCAACGCGACATGCACCATGGTGCCATAAGCTAGAATTGTAAGATCGGCGCCCTCGCGCAGCACCTTCGCCTGGCCGAGCGGGATGCGATAGTGATCCTCCGGCACCTCACTCGCCGCGTGCTTCGACCACGGCGTGACCGGGCGGTCACGCCGGCCATCGAACGGGCCGTTATATATCCGCTTCGGTTCGAGGAAGATCACCGGGTCATCGTCTTCGATGGCTGAGATCAACAAACCCTTGGCGTCATATGGCGTCGACGGGATCACCGTCTTCAAGCCCGCGACATGCGTGAACAGCGCCTCGGGACTTTGGCTATGCGTTTGGCCGCCATAGATGCCGCCGCCGTACGGCATGCGCACCGTCATCGGCACGGTGAAGTCGCCGGCGGAGCGATAGCGGATGCGCGCCGCTTCGCTCACCAGCTGGTCGTAACCGGGATACATATAGTCCGCGAACTGGATCTCAACCACGGGTCGCAAGCCATACACCGCCATGCCGATCGCGGTTGCAGTGATGCCGCCCTCATTGATCGGCGCATCGAAGCAGCGGCGCGCGCCATACTTTTCTTGCAGATGTTCGGTGACGCGAAACACGCCGCCGAAATAGCCGACATCCTCGCCGAACGTCATCACGTTCGGATCGCGCGCCATCATGTTGTCGAGCGCCGAATTGAGCGCCTGGATCATGGTCATCGACGTCATTGGTCTTGCTCCGCACGCTGCGCACGCAGATGCCAAGGCAATTCCTTGTAAACGTCGTCGAACATGCTTTCGCGCGGGTGCGCGTTGTCCGAGAGCGTGCCGACCTTTTCGGCTTCACGCCCGGCCGCGCGTACGGTTTCCGCCGCTTCTTCCTGCGCAGCCTTGTGCTGGTCCTCGCTCCATTCGCCGAGCGAGATAAGATGCCGCTTCAGGCGCTCGATGGGATCGCCGAGCGGCCATGACCGGCCCTCGTCGGCAGGCCGGTAGCGCGCGGGATCGTCGCTGGTGGAGTGCGGGCCGCCGCGATAGCTGAAATGCTCGATCAGTGTCGGTCCGAGGTTCGAACGCGCGCGCTCGACCGCCCATTGCGTCACCGCGTACACGGCGAGGAAGTCGTTGCCATCGACGCGGAGCGGCGGAATGCCGTAACCAACGCCGCGCGCGGCAAAGGTGGTGTTCTCGCCGCCAGCAATGCCCTGGAACGAGCTGATCGCCCACTGATTGTTGACGACGTTGATGATCACCGGCGCGCGATAGACGGAGGCAAACGTCATCGCCGAGTGGAAATCTCCCTCCGCCGTCGACCCTTCCCCGAGCCAGGTCGCGGCGATACGCACATCGCCTGCGTACGCTGACGCCATCGCCCAACCGACCGCTTGCGGCACTTGCGTCGCTAGATTGCCGGAGATGGTGAAGAAACCCGCCTGCTTCGATGAATACATGATCGGCAGCTGGCGGCCCTTCAGCGGATCGGCGGCGTTCGAATAGATCTGGTTCATCATGTCGACGAGCGGATATTCGCGCGCAATGAGCAGACCCTGCTGACGATAGCTGGGAAAGCACATATCGTCCGGGCTCAACGCCAGAGCTTGCGCCACCGCAATCGCCTCTTCACCGAGGCACTGCATGTAGAACGAGGTTTTGCCTTGGCGCTGCGCGCGATGCATGCGCTCGTCGAACGCGCGCGTCAGCACCATGTACTTGAGCCCGCGCCGCAGCGTATCCGGCGACAGGTGTGGCGCCCACGGGCCCAGCGCGTTGCCATCCATGTCTAAGACGCGGATCAAACCATAAGCGTAGTCACGCAACTCCGCGCCGCTTGCATCTACATCAGGGCGCGGCGTCGCGCCGGGCTCCGGAAAGCTCCAACCGCTGAAATCCGGCTTGTCGCCCGGACGTGCGCGCGGCATCGGCACGTGCAGCGAAAGCGCGTTGGTTCTCGACGGGCTCATGCCCACTCCTTCAGGATTTCTTGGCCGCGGCCAGACGCTCGCGGACGATCGTGTCGGCGGCGATATGTGGCGAGACGCCGTCACGTTTTGCCTG
>DASZWS010000073.1:0-24959 GCA_035546515.1 Vitreimonas sp.
CGGCGCGTCTGGCGTCGCCACCGGCGTCATCGGCATCGGCGTACGCATATCGTGCGCGACAGCGGCCAGTGGTTTAGTGCGGTCGGCGATTAGAGCGCGCAGCCGGCTTTGCATTGTATTCACCGCGCGCGCCGCGCCGCGCAATTCGCTCGGCCCCTCCTCGCTCACCGAGGCAGATTGCGGATCGACACCAACGGCTTGCACCGTATCCGCGAAATGTTGGATCGGCCGTGCCAGCTGGCGGGCGAACAACAGAGCCAGCAAAGCAAGCACCGCGAGCGCGCCGCCTATGATCAGCCCGGCGCGCGTCAGCCAGTTGAACTCCGCCCAGTTGCGCCCCTGGCGCATGCTGAGCCAGCGCCCATCCGGCAATTCAGCGGCAAACTCGAAACCCGAAATCAACGCCGTGCCGGGCGGTGTCGGAATCCAAAGTGGCGCATGCTCACCTTCTGGCGCTGGGGTAGGACGCGCCGCTTGCGAACGATGCGGCTGCGGCGCTGTCGGCGGCGGTGGCGGCGCTGGCACAGCGAGCGAGACGTCCGGCGTCTCGACACGTACCTCGCCGCCATCGCCCATACTGTACGAAAGCGTTTGTCCTGGATGCGGCGACGTCGGCAGCGCCGGCGGCGCATATGCCTCAGGCGTCTTTGGCGCCTCGGGTGCTTCAGGCGCCTCGGGCGCTTCCGGCGCGTCTGGCGTCGCCACCGGCGTCATCGGCATCGGCGTACGCAGGATAATGCTTTGTCCGTGCACCGTGATGTGGCGCTCGGTGTCTTGCATGCGGATGACGTAAGTTTCCGTGCGCCGGTCAATATTGGCGGCGGCGATGCGAACCTGATCGGGGCGCAGATCCAGTTTGTCGGCAAGCTCGGCGCGGGTGATCTCCAGATCAGGCTCATGCAGGTTGTTGGCGGGCGGCGCGTCGCCGAGCGACCACTCCATGTTGTCGTCGGGAAGCGTGTGCCCATCTGCGGCGGCGAAGCGGTATCCGGCCTGGAAATGCTCCGCCACCATGTCGGCGCGCATGACGTCCGGCGGCCGCGGCGGCAACCAGATCACCACCGCGAACACACCCACGAACGCAGAGACGAACGCCAGCGCGACCAGCAGCCCCAAGTGCGCTGCGATCGGCATTCCGCGTGCAGCATCGCGCGTCGCCATCAGGCGCTCGGCTTCACGGCGAAGAGGTAGCCCTCGCCCCGCACAGTGCGGATGATTTCGATGCCGCCAGGCCGCTCAAGCTTCTTGCGCAAGCGGCTGACCTGTACGTCGACGGCACGGTCGAAAACGTCGGCGTCGTTGTTGAAGGCGTAGTCCAGCAATTGCTCGCGCGTCAGCACCCGCTGGGGATGCTCCACGAAGGCGCGCAACAAACGAAACTCCCCCGACGACAGCGGCATCACCACGCCATCGGGGTCCACGAGTTCGCGCCGCGCGATATCTAGACGGAAGCCGGCAAATCGCAGCGAGTCCGAACTGACGGCGCCGTCGCTATCCTTGGCCCGGCGCAGCACCGCGCGCGCCCGCGCCACCAACTCACGGGGATTGCATGGTTTGGCGAGATAATCGTCAGCGCCGATCTCAAGTCCGACGATGCGGTCGGCGTCATCGCCCAAGGCCGAGAGCATGATGATCGGCGGCCGACCCGAACCTGAAAGCCGCTTGCAGGCCGACAGGCCATCCTCCCCCGGCATCATCAGATCGAGCACGATCAAATCGGCGGTTTTTGCCGCGAGCGCCCGCTCCATGGCGGCGACGTCGCCGGCGCTGCGGGCTTCGAAACCGGCGCGCTCGAACACCTCGACGAGGCCCGACCGGATCTCGCCGTCATCGTCGACGATCAGGACATTGGGGCGCGGCGGCGTTTCGGTCATTGCGAGCATTTTAGAGCGAGGCGTCCTGGCCCGCACAGAGGAAACCCCAGGCGGACGGCGGTGAATGAGGACATCAGGAGATAGCCAAGGCCCGTTTCGGCAATGTTTCAGGGCTGACGTATTGGCGAAACGCGCGCGGGCCATGGTCCACCCGGTCATTCGCCCGAATCGGGCTGAACAGAGGGGATCTTCCGCGATGAAATACGCTCTTATCCTGGGCGCGGCGGCGAGCAGCCTGGCGCTGAGCGCCAGCGCTCAACCTGCGCCACCCATGCCGCCCGCGGCGCCGCATGTGATGATCATGCACCATGGGCCTGACCTGAACGTCGATGCGAACCACGACGGTTGGATTTCGCGCGCCGAAGCCAGCGCTGCAGCAGACCGCATGTTCGATGAAATGGATGTCAACCATGACGGACGGCTGACGTCCGCCGACCGCCCTGTTTGGCACGACGTCGATGACCACGTGATGGCGATCCCCGACGACCGCAACTGCCAAACCTCATCCACTAGTGACGGCAATGATCGCCGCGTCACCGTGATCTGCCGCGATGAAGCAGGCCCCGGACAGCACGCCGACATGCCCGCGCCGAACGATCCGAATTGCCAAACTACGACTGAGGATCAGGGCCACGGCCAACAGCGGGTCACCGTGATTTGCAACAATGACGATGAGCACGCAGACGCGGGTGACCGCCACGTTGAGCGCCGCGTCGTCATCACCCGCAGCGGCAACGGCGGCGCAGCCGCCCATCAAGGCGAGCATGGAGACGTGCACGAGGAACGCGAAGTCATCATCCGCCAGGCCGGTGACAGCATGGAATTACCGGAGCCGCCAGAAGCCCCGGCTGCGCCCGGCGCACCGATGGCGCCTCACCCACCGCATCCGCCGCACGCGCCAATGCTGATGATGCTGTTCGCCAATGCCGAGGAAGCAGACACCAATCACGATGGCGCGCTCTCACGCGACGAGTTTCGTGCGCAACAGCTGCGCTTCTTCGATGCAAGCGACGCCAACCATGACGGCAAGATTCGCTTCGAACCACCACCCATGCCGCCGGAACCGCCTGCGCCTCCCGCCGCTCCGGAGCCGCCAGCGCCACCAGCCCCGCCGCCGCCTCACCACTGAGGCTGAAGCGGTCTTCCCCGCGCGTTTTCGACCGGGCGCGCGGGGTGTGACCATGGGCACATCGGGGCCTGCATCCATTCACTATGTTGGCTGCATCAAAGCTTCGAGACACCGAGAAGGGAGACGGACATGACCAAGTTTATCGCAGTGGCTTTCGCCGTGGCCCTTTTTGCCCCGGCAGCGTTTGCAGCGCTGCATCAAGCCGCTCAGATCGTCGCCTGATCCCCCAAACCCGCCGCGACGGTCACAACGAGGAAGGCGCGGACCGCCCCTAGGGTCCGCGCCTTTTTCTTTGCGCAAAAGTTAATGCGCGTTTTCCGAAGACTTTCGCACCGGCGCATCCGAACCGCCCGCCCACGACATCTCAATATCAAAGACGCTGAACGACCCAGAAGGAATACCGAGATGACAAAGCTGTTGTGTTTTGCCTTTGCGTTCGCGCTGTTCGCACCGATCGCGGCGGCGGCCGCCATGCAAGCGGCGCAAATCGTCGGTTAATGCACAGGCTTTCGCGACGAACGACACGCGGGCCTTCGGGCCCGCGTTTTCGTTTCTGGCGCTCAATCAAACGCTGAAACGCAGCTGAAACACTCCGGAAAAACGCAGGAAAAAATCATCAACCAAACTGCATCCGTTCGAAAGGGCTGCGGCATCTCCTAGTCAAACGCACCAACACCCAGAGGGAATACGACAATGACCACCGCCAACAAGTTTTTCGCGATCGCCGCCGCTGTGGTGTTGTTTGCACCAGTCGCTGCCGCGCTCCTGATCCAAGCTGCCCGTATCGTCGCTTAATCCCACTCGCCATCCCGTCGCGACGACGCGGAGTAGAAGGCGCGGGCCCGCACGGGTCCGCGCCTTTGTATTTTGGGTTGCAGCTTGGCAATGCAACCGCGCGCATTACAAGCGAGCGCATGAACACGCTGGTGCTTGAGGTCCTATGTCGCGGCATCGCCGTCGGCGCGCTGGCCGGAATCGGCGTCGGATTCTGGCGCAGTGCAACGACCATGTCGCTCCGCATCGGCGGCGTTGCGCTTGCGCTGGCCGGTGCGGCGTATGCGCTCAACTCGTGCACGGGACTGATTGCGCCGCTTGGGCCGCTGATGTGGCCGGTGCACTTCTTTGCGTTGGGTGGCGCTGGTCTCGCCTGGCTCTTCATCGTTGTCTTGTTCGAGGACCGGCCGCTGACGCTGGCGCTGTTTGCGCCGTTCGTCGTTCTTACAAGCATCGGGCTTCTCGCCAGCATTCTCCGCGCGCCCATGAGCAATCCGCTGTGGATCATCAGCAATGTCCTGCAAACATTGCTCGCCGGGCATGGCCTATTGGTTGTCGCCCGCTCCTGGCGTGACGATCTTGTGGAAGCGCGCCGGCGGCTTCGCGGCCCCCTGCTCGCGGGGGTTTGCGCATTTCTGGTGGTCATTTCCACGGCTCAGATCGGGCAAGGCTTTGGCTACTATCCGCCATGGTTCGATCTGTTCAGCGGCGCAGCGCTTGCGGCGCTGAGCGTTGCCGGCGCGGCGATCTTCCTGCGTGCGGACGCACAATTTTTCGGCGCCGCGCAGCCGGCAGCGCCCCAGGACACCTTGCCGCCCGCCGATCGTGCGGCGCTCACCAAGCTGAACGACGCCATGGGCGACGGAGAAGCCTGGCGCAAAGAAGGCCTCACCATCGGCAGCTTAGCCGCTCAGGTCGGCGTGCCGGAGCACAGGTTGCGGCGGCTGATCAACGATCATTTGGGTGAGCGCAATTTTGCGTCTTACGTCAACGCGCGCCGCATCGATGCTGCGAAGCAGGTGCTACGCGATCCCGCGCGAGCGCAGGACTCGGTCTCCGCCATTGCTTTCGATTTAGGTTTCGCCTCGCTCGGCCCGTTCAACCGCGCCTTCAAGGAAGCGACCGGCCAAACGCCCAGCGAGTGGCGCAAACAAGGCTAGCCAAAATTCAAAATTCCTCGCCAATTCCAAAAACGATCAGGCTTTTTCGCCTGCGGCGAGACGAAACGCCCCCATCTCGGTGAAGCATCCGGCGTCCAATCGCCGGAGATGCCCGATGGAATATGCCGTCACCCTCGCCCAAACTTGGGCTGGCTACGTCTTGCATGACCTTACCCGCTATGCGGAATTCGCCATCGGCGTCTGGCTGCTGCTGTGGATCATGTTCGCCGGTATCTTGCGCGGCCGTAAGATCCGCGAAGAGCGTCCGCCAGCGAAACAATTGGTGACGGAGTTCTTCGTGTCGCTGCGGTCCGTAGCGATCTTCTCGGGCATCGGCCTCGTGCCGTTCATGCTCGAACAAGCCGGCTACATCCATGGCAACGCCATTGCCGCGAGCTGGGGTGCGGTGTGGTTTTGGGCGAGTCTGGTGCTGATCGTCGTCGGCCACGACGCGTACTTCTACTGGGTGCATCGCCTCATGCACGACCCGCGCCTGTTCCGGACCTTCCATCGTCGCCACCATCGCAGTCACAACCCCTCGCCCTTCACCGCGTATAGCTTCGATGTCGGCGAAGCCGTGATGATGGGCCTGTTCGTGCCGCTCTGGACCATCCTCATTCCCACGCAATGGGATGTCGTCGGCCTCTTCGTTCTCTATCAAATCTATCGCAACACGCTCGGCCACTCCGGCTACGAACTCATGCCCGCGCGCGCCGACGGCAAGCCGATGTGGGATGTCTTCACCACCACCACACACCACGATCTGCACCACGCGCAGGCAGGTTGGAATTACGGGCTCTATTTCACGTGGTGGGACCGGATGATGGGCACTGAACATCCGCAGTATTACGCACGCTTCGCCCAAGCTGTGCGCAGACCGTTGGCCGCGTCGTCGATCGAAACTGCAGTCGCCGACTAGGAGCGCAGCAATGTGCGCGCCCACGCATCCGAAATCCGCTTTCGCGGCATCTCTCTATCAACAGGGTCAATACGAGATGAAGGAGCCGGCCATGTTCAAAGTTTACACCCTCGTCGGCGCGATCGTCTTGTTTGCGCCGTTTGCGCTGGCGGCGCTGGCGCAAGCTACTCGGATCATCGCCTAGTCTGCCCCCTCATTTATGAGGCGATGAATCCCGTGACGCGGGCCTTCCTCCCAGGGTCCGCGTCATTTTTACGCCCGCGCGTCGTGAATTTTGCTTGTTGGGCGCGTTGACGCGGCGCTTACTCCGGTGCTGTGAACGGCGGGGTGAGTGCAATGCGCAACGAAGTTTCCGCTACAGGCCTTGGCGTCATAGCGGCGCTACTCTTTTGGGTGATGGCTGCCGCGCCTTGCGCTGCGCACACTCTGGACCGCGCCGCCCTCAGCCATCACACGTCCTGCTACGCGATGCACGCGACGGTTCGCGAACGCGTGAAACACAAAGGTTGCGAGGGCGTGATGGGCGCTCGGCACATCGAGCACCGCGCTTCAGCATCTCCATCCGCACCCTCGGCGTTCCCGCTCATTTCGATCGCGTTCACACAACCTGCTCAGCCGCGCATATGTGAATCCCCGATGCGCAGCCTTTCACCGAACGTCGAAATGTACGCAGGCCTGCGGTGCGAGGACGATTCGACGGCGACCACCGCGCTCGATGGATTCGCGCGCTTGCCGTATCACATTGCCTTCCGCCAGTAGTGCAATCGCGCGCTTAGTGCGCGGCCGGCGCCGCGGCTGGCTCAGGGAAGAACGCACCGGCGACGCCGGGAAACTCGATCGGGCTTTCGTAGCCATCGGCTGACACGGCGCTCACACCGAAGAAATAGTCGTCGATCACAACGCTATCCAACTTGATCTGCGTGGCGTCCCCTGCCCAGCGGCTCCAGCGCCACTGCGGGTCAGTCGTGCTGCGCCACCACACCCGATAGCCTGCTGCGCCATCCACAGCGCGCCAGCTCACGGTGGTGTCCGGGGAGACATTGCCCGCAATCGTCACGCCGCTCGGCGGACGTGGCGCTGATGCGAGCGCCGCCATAGTGACGATGTTCAAACGTGTGACCTGCGCGAGGTAGGGAAAGTCGACTCCGCCGATGACGTCGCCATAGTGGATGCCGTTTTCGGTGCGCAGATCCTGGTGCTGGCGCGTGTAGTTTTCGACCGCTTCGGTTACTCGAACCGACGGGTAGCCCGCCTCCAGCATGCGCACCTGATCACCGCCGCGTCCAAAACGATCGGTGCGATAGACCATGACCACGTCGAGATTGGTCAGATACTGATCGGCCAAGCGATCCATAAAGCGCGCCAGATTGCGCGAGGGTGAGTCCACCTCGCCGCCATTGTAGCGCCGGCGGTTGGCTTCCTCCGGCGTCTCTACCGCCCGCGTACCTTCGGAGAACACGCGCACGTGGGTGTTGTCGTGCAGGCCGGACATGCCCTCGGTGTTGCCGACGATGTCGTTGTTAAGGTCGGCTTCGACTTGCCAATTGTGCGCACGCGCGTAGTCCGCAAGCACCTTGCCGCCATAGAGCCCCTGCTCTTCGCCCGAGAGTGAGGCGAACACCAAGGTCGCGGCGAAGCGGTGCTGCGAAAGCACGCGTGCGGCTTCGATCACGGCGGCGGCGCCAGACCCATCATCATTGGCGCCCGGCGCGTCGCTGTGCGTGTTCATGACGTCGGTGACGCGGCTATCGAGGTGGCCCGATATGACGATCACGCGGCCGGGATCGCTTGTGCCGGGCAGGATCGCCAGGACGTCCATCACTTCCGTCGGTTGTGGCAAGCGCTCACCGGTAAAGGTTTGCGACGGCGTCTCGATGCGGAGGCAGCCGCCGCATGCTTGGGAGAAACTTTGGAACTGGCTCTGCACCCAACGTCGCGCAGCGCCGATGCCGCGCGTGTTCGAGCGTGTATCGGACGCAGTATGACGCGTGCCGAAGCTCACGAGCTTGGCGATGGTTGCGTGCAGCTGATCGGCGCTGACCTGGCTCACCACTTGGCGCAACAGAGGATGCTCGCCGCTCGGGCCACCATTCTGTGCCGTCTGCGCTTGCGCGCCGCCCACGATCAAGCACGCTGCGATCACAGCAAGTCCAACACGCATGCTTTGTCCCCTAGCCTGTGTTGCGGATGCGGACGCGAACATGCGCGCTGGCGCCCGCGGCGTCCACAACGGATAGATCGTAGAAGCCAGGCGCGGAAGGACGCCAAATGGCGCGGCCACTGGTTGGTTCCGTGCCGACAGCGGCGCCTTCGGCGTACCATGTGTAGGGATGCTGCCCGCCGCGCGCCGACAGCGAGAGACCGCGCGACAGCGGGCCGTAGTCGAGCACCAAAACTTCAGTATTCGGCGCTGGAAACAGGATCGACAGCGCGTTGCCGTTTTGCGGATCAAGGTGAATCAGCCCCGGCGGCGGCGCGTGTTCGTACTGATCCGGCGCTTGTTGCGGCGCGGGCGGCGTGCCGAGCAGGTCGAAGGCTTCGAACAAGATGGGCAGCGCCGCGTCGCGGCCAGCCACGCCGGGACGCGGCGCGCCATCGGGGCGGCCGACCCAAACGCCGATCGCATAGCCATTGGCGACGCCGAACGACCATGCATCGCGGAAACCGTATGAGGTGCCAGTCTTGAAGGCGATGCGCGGTGCGTTCTGCGCAAGCTGCGATGGGATGCGGCCGGCGGGGCTCGGGCCGTTGGCAAGAATGTCGAGCACCTTGCGCGCGGTCTCTGCACGGACCAGACGGCCGGGAAACGCAAACGCTTCGCTTGGTTGCGTCGCCACCGGCCGCGAAACGCCGCCATCACCGAGCGACGCATAGAGCCCAGTGAGATCTTCGAGCGTGACGCCAACTCCGCCCAGCGCCAGCGCCAAGCCAGGCTCGACCATCGCCCGGCGCGGCATGTGTACGTCTGCGCCGGCGTTCACCAGCGCCGCTTCGAAGCGCCCGGCGCCGATGCGGTCAAGCGTGGCGACCGCGGGCAAGTTCAGCGAATGCTGCAATGCCTCTTGCAAAGTCACCTCGCCGTGGAAGCGGCGGTCGAAATTTTCAGGCAAGTAGCCGCCGAATGTGCGCGGCGCGTCGCGCACCAGCGTTTCCGGCGCAGCGATGCCATCATCGAAAGCGATCGCGTAAAGAAACGGCTTCAGCGCCGAGCCGGGTGAACGGATGGCGCGGGTCATGTCGATATAAGCCCCGGCGCGATCGCCGCCGACGCCGCCAACCCGCGCGCGAACCGCGCGCGTCCGCGTTTCGACAGCAACAATGGCGATCTGGGTATCGCGATCGAAGTCAACGGCGCTGCGCCGGGCGAGCCCTTCGAGATCGGCTTGCAGCCGCGCATCAATCGTCGATGGCACCACCGCCACGCCTGGATTGGCTGCGACCAGTTCCGCAGCCGCATGCGGCGCTGAATAGGGAAATGGCGCGCGCTGCGGAATCGGCAGCTGCTTGCCTTCGTTCGCCCGCTGCCGCGAAATCGCGCCGATCGACACAAACATGTCCAGCACCCGATCGCGGGCCGCGCGCGCCGCCACAGGATGACGGTCGGGCCGCCGCGCTTCAGGGGCTTGCGGCAGCGCGATCAGCAACGCCATCTCCGCGTCATCAAGATAACGCGGGTCGCGCTGAAAATACGCCCTGCTCGCTGCCCGCACGCCTTCAAGATTGCCGCCGTACGGCGTGAGCGTGAGATAGTCGGCAAGGATTTGCTGCTTCGACAGCCGCCGTTCGATCTGAAAGGCGCGGATGATTTCGATCAGCTTCGATTGGATCGTGCGCGGACGCGGCTCCAGCAAACGCGCCAGCTGCATGGTGATGGTTGAGCCGCCTTGGGTGACGCGGCGATGACGGATGTAGCTCACGCTTGCGCGCGCCAAGGCGATTGGATCTACGCCCGGATGCCACCAGAAACGCGCGTCCTCGACCTCAACGAGCCGGCGCAGGAACTCCGGATCGATCTCGTCGTATTGCGCCGCCAAGCGCCATTTTCCGTCACAACGGCCGGTGCGGGCGCGCGTTGCGCCATCGCAGGTGGTGAAGGCCATCAGCCATTGGCCGTCCTTATCGACCACGACCGGTGACACATTGCGCAAGCGCTCCAGCGGCGGCGGAAACGCGAGATCGAGCGCGAGCAACGTCAGCATGACGATGATCACGCCCGATACCCAGCGTTTGGCCTTCTCGCTCAGCGGCGGGGCGACGCGCGGCCCGCGGCGCATGGTCGTGTTCTCCTTAGCCGCCGCGCGGCGCGATCGAGATCACGCCGGTCGAGGTCCGCGACATCACGCCTGGATGATACATATCCTCGACTTGCGCCGCGGGCATAGTGAAGCGTCCCGGCGTCACCGCGCGCGCGATGTACGCATACCGGAATGTCTCGGCGTGCAGGTTTGCGCTCGCCACGAAGCGATCATCACGCGCCTCAGCCACATTGTTGTAAGTGATGCGGCCGATCCACGCGAATGGTCCGTTGCCGCCCGCGTCCGGATAGTCACTGTTCGCGGCGCCGTCCGAAGGCGAGAGCAGGCTTTCAATCTCCAAACCGGCCGGCAACAGATCGACCAGCACGGTTGGATATGTGCGCGCGCCTTCTGGCTGACCGGAGAGCACGACCACCACGCGATCGCCTTGGCGGATGCTGTTGAGATCGGCGCGCGACCCATCACGGCGATAGATCTCCTTGCTGAGCGTGTAACCGCCGGACATCGCCGGCGGCGCCGTAAGCGGCGCGCCCGCACGCATCATCGAACGCCACACCGGGCCGCGCGCGTTGTTCTGGAACACCAGACCCGTCGCCAAATTACGCGCCGTCGCCACGATGCTGCGGCCAGCCATAGGCCGCCCGTTCTGGGTGACGTTGACGTCGCCCGAACGCTGCAGCAAGGCGTTGGCGGCGAGCAGCAATTGCACTTGCTCCTGCGTCATCATGTTGTCCGGATCGGGCGCATCGCGCTCGAGCCGCACACGCAGGCGGTTGACCATGTCGATCTCGCCAGCTTCCGCCGCCAAGGCCAACACGCCGGACAAATCGCGCAGCGGCGTCTGGTACCAGTCACCGAGATTGCGATAGCCGAGCGCACGTTCCGCGGCTTGGAAGGCGGCATGCCCGCGGGCGCGATCGCCGAGGAAGTAAAGCGCCGCGCCGATCTGCGCACGCGCCAGCGGTGATGGTTCGCTGCCGTTGGCGACGTGCGTGTCGAAGTAATAGCGCACCTGGCCGATGTCGGCCTGACGCGCCTTCGCCAGCACATAGAGCGCATACGCCGCAGAGCGCGAGCGCAGCAGGTCGGATGTGTCGTTGTTGCCAGGCCATTGATAGACGCGATCGTCGTAGCCGACGCCGCCGAAATCGTTGAGCCGCGCCACTTTGCGGAGCGCCGTATAAGCTTGCTCCATCGGCGCACGCGGCACCGCGATGCCGGATTGTTGGGCGCGCAACAGGAAGTCGGTGACGTAGGCGCCCAGCCATGGCGTCGCCTCGCTATCGCCGGAGCGCCACAAGCCGAAGGCGCCATCCGGACCTTCACGATCCAACAATTGCGTCGCCGCATCTTGCACGCGGCGAGTGATGCGCGGATCGCGCGCGCGGTTCGCCTGCCCCGCCAACACGTTGTAGTACAAGAGCGGCATCGCCACTGACGTCAGCTGTTCTGAACAGCCGTACGGATACTGCCAGAGCGAATCCAGCAGCGGCGCGGGATCGATGTTGGCGAGGTTGGAGAACGAAATCCGTGCTGTGGCGCCGGACTGGAAGGTCGCCAACGCATCGGAGGGCGCACGCCAGGAAACGTTCGGACCCTGGGTTTGCGTGTCCACCTGGCTGATCGGCAGGAACGGCGCGCGCGATTGGATGTCGTAGGTGCGCGAGACGGCGGTGAAACCGCTCGGTCCTTCCAAACGCAGCGCGATCTGCCCGACGCCGATCGGACCGCCGGTAAACGGCACCAACGCCGTCTGCCGCTGGCCGCGATTGAGTTGGAAACGGCGCGGTTGCGGCTGAATTTGCGCGACGTTGGAGCCGGTGATCGTCACCGTATAGGCGCCCGGCGGGCCCTCCACGTTGTCGATGTTCAGCGCAGCTTGCGCCTGGTCGCCTGGCGCGATGAAGCGCGGCAGGATCAGTTCAGCCACCACTGGATCGCGGACGATGATGTCGCCCGACGATTGGCCGAGTGAATTCTCGCTCCATGCCACGACCATCAATCTGAGCGTGCCGTTGAAGTCGGGAATATCGACAGGGATGGTCGCGCGGCCATTACGGACATCGACGATGTCCGAAACGATCGCCACGGTCTTGGTTGGCACCACGGTGAGGCCTTCGCCGCCGAGATTGTCGCCGCCTTGCCGCGCGGTTGCCGGCGCACCGAGGTTGGGATTGAGCAAGCGCCCGTAATCGTCGCGCAGATCGACGCCCAGCGCACGCCGCCCGAAGAAATAGTTCACCGGGTTCGGGCTCTCATACTTGGTAATATTGAGGATGCCCTCGTCCACCATGGCGATGGCGACGCGCACATGCTCGCCGAGCGGCGCATTTGCAACGCTCACAGGCACCTCGATATGCGTGTTTGGCCGCACGTGCTGTAGGCCTTGCCCTGCGATCACTTGCAGCGTGCGCTGGCCCATATCGACCGGCACATACGTCACGCCAACAGCACGACGCGGCACCGGCAGGTTCACCGGATCGCGCGGCGTCACCACTGTCACCATTACGTAAGCGCCCGGTCCCCATTCATTGGTGACCGGCACATCGATGGTCGAGCCGGTTGAGGCGACGTGCACGGTGCGTGTATCGAGCACACGATCGGTGGCGATGACGATTTCCGCTTCGCCCGCATAGGGCGGGCGGATTTGGATATGCGCGGTTCTGCCCGCGCGCGTCGCCGTCGTTGGGCCAACAACGCTCACCATGTCCGGCGTCTGATCGTCTTCGGACGGGCCGCCCCAGCCCACGCCGAAGCGTTGCGAGCTCTCAGTGTGCGTCGCCGGATCGGTGACGATCAGACGATACGAACCATCACGCAGGCCATCCTTGGCAATGCGCAGAGGTGCGCCGCCGCCGCCGATATTGACCGTGTCGCCATCAACGGGAACATCACGCCCGGTGCGCCGCCAACGCCAGGTGCCGTTGTCGAGATACCAATCGTAGTTCCAGTCCTCGCGCACGATCTGCCATTGCACGTTACGAACGCCGGCGCGTTGGCCCTGCGCGTTCACGGCGATGACGTCGAACGCCACCCGTTCGCCCGCGCCTGCACGTTGATTTTCAAATGTCGGCTTGATGCCGATGTAGAGATCGTCGGTGCGCGCAGGCAGCGTAAAGCTTTCCCGCACGACGCGCCCGCCCGGATCGGCGACGCTCGCCACCGCGCGCGCGCGCAACGGCAGCGAGGTTGTGGGCGGATTCTGCAACGCCAGCAGCAATTGCGCGTGGCCCTGCCCGTCCGTTGTCGTGTCCGGCAGTTGGAACACTTGCTCGTCGAAGCTTTCGTCGGCTTTGCCCCAGCTGTAGCCCGTGAAGCTGGGGAATGGCGTCGGATCGACCATCAGGCGGCCTTCCGCTTGCACCGCCAGCCCGCCACCGGGCGCTCCATACAGGAAGTCGGCCTGCAGATTGAGCGCCTGCTGCGTGTTGGCGCGCAGGATCACGTTCTGCGCACGCAGCTGATCCTCTGTGGGACTGAAAGTGACACGCAGACGCTGCGGCACGAAATCTTCGACCGACCAGCTGACGTCGCCGGCCTCCGCATCCTGTCCATCGACCGTAAGCACTGCGCGCCACATGCCGCGCGGCGCGCCGCGATCGATGTCGATATTCTTGGCGATAGCGCCGGCAAGGGTCGCCGGATCGAGACGCATCCGCCGCGCTTCAGTGCCGTTGGGGCGGTAGATCACCAGCGTCGACTGCCGGTTGGCGATGCCGCGGCCGAGGTGATCGCGAATGAGGCCGATCAACCGCACGCGCTCACCGGGGCGATAGACGCCGCGCTCGGTGTAGAGATACGCATCGACATCACCAGGCGGATGCCGGCCGTCGACGCCACGATCAGAGAGATCAATAGCGGGGCGCTGCAGGTCCTGCGCGGCGAAATCGCCGGCGTCGCCGTACGCCATCACATAGCGCGCGCGCGACGGGCCGTCGCCGTTCACCAGCGGTTGCGCGAAGTGCACGCGGCCATTGCCGTCCGTACGCGCGCGCGCCAGTTCTTCGTTGTTCTGTGCGATCAGCGTCAGCGTCACGCCGGACATGGTGCGCGCGGTGCGCAGCGAGCGGACGACGACGTCAAGCCCGGTGGCGCCCTGGAAGCTTTGCAACGCCATGTCTGTGTACATGATCCAGCGATAAGCCGAGGCTGCCGACTCGCTGTCGCTGTCATTGCTTCCGCGCTGACCCGCGCTCGGCGAGTCGTCCTTTACCTTCACCACGTAAGCGCCTGGCCGCAAATCATGCAGCGCTGCGCCGAGGGCGAACACGGTCGTCACCGCGCTATTGCGGTGGCTGGTGCGGCACGGATCCGAGGCCGGCGCGTTTGCGGCGCAGCCTGGGTTCACGTCGATCGTGCCTTTGTAAACGCTGACGCCCGCGTCAGCGCCTGCATTGTTGAAATCCCAGCCGTTCCAGCCGCCCTCTTCATTTTGGCCGGTTTGGGCGATGTCGTACTGCGAGATGATGCGGTCCGGCACGCGCAGCACTTCGACTTTGAGGCGCGAAACATTGACCGTCTCGATGGCGATGCCGTCAGCTTCAGTGCGCGGCAGGATCACGCCGCCGCCGGCGAAGCCGACATAAGCCGGGCGATCACCGAATGTGAGCGTGAAATTCTCATCGTATTGCGTGCGATCGCCGTTCGCGGCCGGCAGTCCTTTTTTGATGGTAACCTGACGTTCCGGCTCAAACGGCAATCCACCCAAACACAACAGATTGCCGGAGACGCTCACTTGGTAGGGCGCGGCAGGATCGACAGTGAGATAGTCCGCGTAGTGAATGGACGCGTCGCGGGAGAGATCCTCGGAGAACTCCAGGCACGCGCGCGGCTCGGCCTGGTTCATTTCCGCGCGCAGGCGCACGAAGGCCATGCCATCGACATGCGGAAGCCCAGCACGCGGCGCGTTGGCAGAGCGTGCAGGCGGCGCAGCGCCGACGCTGCCAAGGCCAGCGAGATCGAAGGCCGGCGCACCGAGCGACACGCGCCCCAGCACGGCGCCGCCCCACAAACCGACGAGCAACGCGACGCTCGTCGCCAACACCACGGTGCGATTGGCGACAACCCAATCGCGTGCGGGCGCAAACACACCCCAACGCCATTTGCGGGGATCCAAGCGCTCGCCGAGCGCCTTCCAATCGAAAGCCATGATGCGCTCTCCCTCCCGCCTGACAGCATCATGCTGCCCGAGGCGTGCGCACCCCGCAAGGAGCATTAAATTCCGGCAAAGTTCTGGCGGCGGCGCCAGTTGATGTGCGTGTCGCGACGTGTTTCAACAGCGAAATTCCAAAAATGACGCTGGCGGCGCCTTCGCGGTCCGACCACGCCGGGAGGATGCAATGAACGACGCCGTAAAGCCGGCCTTTCCCGCTATGTCGATGGAGCAAGCACACGCCCTGCTGACACAGCCCGGCTCCATGTTTGAGGTCGGCGAAGAGACGATCCGTGGCGTCAAGTTCAAGGTGTGGAAGAACGCCCCGCCCACGTTGCGCGACCTATTCGACGCCGCCGCGCCGTTCGCGCCGCGGGACCACCTCGTCCTGGAAGATGAACGCGCTACCGTCGGCGCCGCACGCGCCGCGGCGATCGCCTTCGCGCAGCGGTTGATTGATGACGGCGTCAAACCGGGCGACCGCGTCGCCATCATCATGCGCAACCTGCCCGAGTGGCCCGTCGTGTTCTGGGGCGCGGTGTTGGCAGGCGCAGTAGTTACACCACTCAACGCCTGGTGGACCGGGCCCGAGCTGGAATACGGCCTGCAGAATTCGGGCTCTTCAATCGTGGTGGTCGACATCGAGCGTTACGAGCGCATCCGCGAGCATCTGCCCAACTGCCCGGACGTGCGGAAAGTTTATGTGTCGCGCTTGAAGGAAGAGGCCGCCGATCCAAGCGTGCAGCGCCTGGAAAGCGCCATCGGCAACGTGGCGGCTTGGTCTAAGCTCAGCGGCGGCAATGAACCAGCTCCGGCAAACTTGCCGCGCCGCTTGCCGGACGACGATGTCGCCATCTTCTACACCTCCGGCACGACAGGTAAGCCCAAGGGCGCGGTGATCTCGCACCGCAACATCATCTCCAACATCTTCAACGGCGCCTCCGCGCAGGCGCGCGCTTTCCTACGCCGCGGCGAAGCGCCGCCAGCGCCGGATCCATCGCTGCCGCAGAAATCCTTCCTGCTGTCGGTGCCGTTTTTTCATGCCACCGGCTGCTTTGCGATCATGCTGCCGGCGATGATGGCGGGACATAAGCTCGTCATGCAGCGGCGATGGAATACCGATGAAGCGCTGCCGTTGATGGAAAAAGAACGCGTCACGCATTTTGGCGGCGTGCCGACGATCGCCTGGCAGGTGCTGGAGCATCCGCGCGTCAACGACTACGATCTCTCCTCCGTTGAAAGCGTGTCGTACGGCGGCGCGCCCGCCGCGCCCGAACTGGTGAAACGCATTCTTGAGCGCTTCCCCACCGCGCTCCCTGGGCAAGGCTGGGGCATGACAGAGACGTCGGCCACGGCCGTTTCCAATGGCGCCGAAGACTATCAGCGCAAACCCGCAAGCTGCGGCTATCCTGCAGCCACTGGCGAAGCCAAGATCGTGTCGCTCGACGGCAAGGAACTCGCGCGCAACGAGGTGGGTGAGCTTTGGTACAAAGGCCCAATCGTCGTGCGCGGCTATTGGCAGAACGAAAAAGCCACCAATGAAACGTTTGTCGATGGCTGGGTGAAAACCGGCGACCTCGCCAAGATCGATGACGAAGGCTTCGTCTATATTGTCGACCGCGCAAAAGACATGCTGATCCGCGGCGGGGAGAACATCTACTGCGTCGAGGTCGAGAACGTCCTCTACGATCATCCCGCGGTGATGGACGCCGCCGTCGTCGGCAAGCCGCACAAAACGTTAGGCGAAGAGCCGATTGCGGTTGTGCATCTGAAGCCCGGCGCGCAAGCCACCGGCGACGAACTCCGTCATTTCGCCGCGCAAAAGCTGGCGGCGTTCAAAGTGCCAGTCGAAGTGATTTTCTGGCCGGAGACCCTGCCCCGCAACGCCAACGGCAAGATCGTCAAATCCGAATTGAAGAAGCAGCTGCAAAGCGTGGAGTTCTAATGCTGGTTCTTGTCGAACGCCGCGGCGCCGTCGCCATCGTCACCTTCAATCGGCCGGAAGCGATGAACGCGCTTTCGAGAGCGCTGCGCATAGAGATCGCCAAAGTCTTCTCCGAACTGGATAAGGACGATAACGTGCGCGCCATCGTCCTCACCGGCGCCGGCAAAGCCTTCACGGCGGGGCTCGATCTCAAAGAACTGGGCGGCGGCGCCAGCGTTGGCGACGCGGCCAACCCAGAAGCTGGCTCAGTCACCGATCCGGTCACGGCGATGGATGGCTGCCGCAAGCCGATCATCGGCGCCGTCAATGGCGTCGCCATCACCGGCGGTTTCGAGGTCGCGCTGGCCTGCGACATCATTTACGCCTCCACCAATGCGCGCTTCGCCGACACCCACGCGCGCGTCGGCATCATGCCGGGCTGGGGTTTGTCGCAGAAATTGTCGCGCCTCATCGGCATCCAGCGCGCCAAGGAAATTTCGCTCTCCGGAAATTTCATCGACGCCAAGACCGCGTACGAATGGGGCTTGGTCAATCGCGTGTTTGAGCCGGAGGCGCTCCTCCCCGCCGCGATCAAGCTGGCCGAGGACATCGCCACCGTTCCCGCCGACAAGGCGCAGCTGTACAAGCGCCTGATCGACGAAGGCTTCGCCAAGTCCTACGGCAAATCCCGCAAGTTCGAAACCAAGACGACGCGGGAAATGAACGCCGCCGTTTCTTCCGAGGCCATCGAACAGGCGCGTATTGGCGTCACCGCGCGCGGCCGCGAACAGCAATAGCTTGTCATCCGGACGGAAACGACCAAGTTAAGCGCCGAGGAGATACGAAGCCCCATGACCAAGATCGTTTACGAGATCATCCAGCACGATGGCGGCTGGGCCTTCAAACTCGGCGACACCATTTCCGAGACATTCCGCTCACACGACGCGGCCTATGCCGCCGCCAAACGCGTCGCCATCGAGCAGATGCGCCCCGGCGAAACCGCGGGCATCTCCTGGGAAGATACTCGCGGCAAATGGCACGACGAAGTGTCCGCGGGCGATGATCGGCCTGAAGTGGATATCAAGGACCGAAAGTAGTTCGAGCTAGCGTCGGCCTTCGACAAGCTCAGGCTGACGCCCCTCATAGCGGCGCGACCTCTCAGTAGCGTCACCCTGAGCTTGTCGAAGGGTGCGCGGACCAAAGGGCTTGGGATGGAAGACTGGCGCGCGTGGGGCGTGAGAGCGGCGAACTGGGCGGCGGATTATCGCGCGCGCATCCGCGATCTACCGGTGCGTCCCGCCGTCGAACCTGGCGACATCGCCAAGCAAATCGCTGCGGCTCCGCCGGAACGCGGAGAAGCCTTCGAGCGCATCTTCTCGGATTTCGAAACCATCATCGCGCCGGGCATGACCAATTGGCAGCACCCGCGCTTCTTCGCCTATTTCTCCTCCAACTCCGCCCCGCCCTCGCTGATCGCTGAATATCTGGCCAGCGCCATCAATGCGGTGTGCATGCTGTGGCAAACCTCGCCCGCCGCCACCGAGCTTGAAACCAAGGCCATCGATTGGCTGCGCCAGGCGTTTGGTTTGCCGGACGTGTTCAAAGGCTGCATTCAGGACACCGCTTCAACCGCAACGCTCGCCGCTGTTCTGGTGATGCGTGAACGCGCGCTGGACTTCACCGGCAATCAGACCGGCCTTTCTGGTGCACCGCGCTTACGCATCTATTGTTCGGCGGAGGCGCACACTTCGATCGACCGCGCCATTTGGTTTTCCGGTATCGGCGCCGACAATCTCGTACGCATACCTGTCAAAGGCCGCCTACGCGGCGCCGATCCGGAAGCCTTGCGGGAATTGATCCGCACCGACATTTCCGCGGGGTTCAAGCCCGCGGGCATTATCGCCAATGTCGGCGCCACCGGTGTCGGCGCCACCGATCCGATTGCTGAATTGGTCGCCATCGCGCGCGAGTTTGACCTCTACACCCATGTCGACGCCGCCTGGGCGGGTTCGGCGATGATCTGCCCCGAGTTTCGTGAACTCTGGACCGGCGTTGAAGTCGCGGACTCCATTGTCATCAATCCGCACAAGTGGCTGGGCGCGCAAATCCACTGCACCGCACACTTTGTCCGCGATCCAGCCGCCCTCACCCGCACACTCGCGGCGCGGCCTGACTATCTGCACACGCTCGGACACGCCGAAGTCGTCAACTACAGCGAATGGGGCGTGCCGCTGGGGCGGCAATTTCGGGCATTGAAGGTGTGGTTCTTGCTGCGCACGTACGGGCTCGAAGCGCTGCGCACAATGATCCGCAACCATGTCAGCTGGTCGCGCGAGCTGTGCGACAAGCTGCGCAACGCCGCGAATTTTCAAATTGTCACCGAGCCGATGCTTTCGCTCTGGTCGTTCCGCTACGCGCCAAAGGGCGCACGCGATCTCGATGCGCTCAATCTCGAACTGGTCGAAGCCATCAACCGCGATGGGCGCATCTACCTCACCCAAACGCGGGTCGATGGCGCAGTCGCCATCCGCTTTCAAGCAGGCCAGTTCGAATGCACGCGCGAGGACGTGATGAGCGCCTACGGCGTTATCACCGAAGTCGCCGCGCGGCTTTAAGCGCTCTCGACGCGGGTCAGAAAGGCGCGCGTGGCGGCGATGGTCGCCACTGGATCGTCAATCAACTTGCAATGGCCGGCGCCGGCGATCACCGCCACCTCGCCGTGTGGCGTCTTCGCCGCGTACTCGCGTGACGCGCCCGGCGTGCAGGTATCGAATTCGCCGGACATATAAAGGACGGGGATGGTGATGTGCTTGAGATCGTCCTCGCGCTCGTAGTCGCGCAGATTGCCGGTAATGCTGAACTCGGATTGACCATCCATCGCCAAGTAAGATTCCATTCCCGCGCCTTGAAACGTGCGCTCAAGGTAAGGCTTCGTTTCCGCCGAAGGGTGACGAGCGATGTGCTGCGCGGTGAATTCGTCGTCTGCGGCGTGATAGCCGGGCGTATCGTAATTGTTGGTGCGTTCGGCCTCGTGCACGGCGGCTTGATGCTCTGGCGTGAGCTGATCGATCATCGGACGCGTATCGGCGAGATAGCGGCGAATGCTCATGACCGGCCCGTCGAAAATCGCCGACTTCACGCCTTGCTGCGTGCGATCGATCAGATAATCCGCGCCGAGCATCGTGCCCCAGGAACTGCCGTAATAGTGCATCTCTGCGAGCCCGAGTCCGGCGCGCACCGCGGCAAGTTCATCGAGGAAGCGGGCGCGCGTCCAATATCGAGCGCCCGTCGGTCTGTCGGAGCGGCCGCAACCGAGCTGATCCCAGAAATACACCGGCCGTTCATCGCCCAGGCCCTTGAGCGGCTCGATGTAGTCGCTTGGCAGACCGGGCCCACCATGCGCGGCGAGCACCGGGGTTTTTGAACCCGCACCGAAGCGCCGCCACACCACGTTGCCGCCAGGCACGGCAATGCTGCCTTGGCCGGTTTGGGCAATTTGCGTCCATGCTGGCGCAGCCGGCACGTGCGACTGAACTTTGGATCGCGATTGTTGCCCGCAGGCGGCTAGCGCTGCCGCGCCAAGCAAAGCGCTACGACGTGTGACGATCATGGATGCCTCCCCGCTGTCCAGATTGATACGCCTGAACAGCGGGATGAGACCAGCCGCCTTATTGCAAATGTGACTCGACGAACCAGAGGTCCTTATCGGTTGAGCGCGAGACGCTGGTGAACAAATCGGCGGTGTCCTTGTCGCCCGCTTCGTCAGCGGCGTCGATCGCGGCGCGCACGAGCTTGCCGTATGCAGCGAGGTGATCTGAGACCAGCTTCAAGTGCTCTTTCTCGTCGCTGACGTCAGTGGGGTACGCCTTCAGAGTGGTGGTCTTCGCCACCATCTGTAGCGCACCATTGGCGTAGCCACCGAGTTGCACGGCGCGCTCGGCGATGTCGTCCGCGAATGTATCCACCCGCGCTTGCACTTGATCGAACAATTCGTGCAGCGCGATGAAGGTCGGGCCTTTGATATTCCAGTGGGATTGTTTGAGCGACAGCCGCAGATCAATCGTATCGGCGAGGCGCGCGTTCAACAACGCCACCATGGCTTTGCGGGTATTGTCGGGAAGGTCATTGCGGGTCGTCGGCATGGGGGCTCACTCCAAATGTAAGCCAGATGTGGCGCGGGCCACGGCCGGCTTCAACGCGGGCGGCCATAGAAAGTGACCGCCACTCCCATTGCCTCCGTCTATGGCAGCTGCGCCAGCCAATCGATGATGACGCCGGTTGTCTGATCGGCGGCTTCCTGCTGGGTCCAGTGGCCAATTTTCGGGATGATGTGCACACCCCGCACATCGGTCGCGTTCGCGCGCAACTGTTCCTCGGCACGCGATGCATCACCGCCGAACATTTTCAGCACCAGATCGCGCTCGCCAGCCACGAACAGGCACGGCTGGTGCACGTTGGTGTCTTTGATTGTGTTCATATAGGCGAAGTCGCGCTCGAAATTGCGATAGCGATTGAGTGGGCCACGGAATCCCGAGTGCTCGAACTCGTTGACGAAATAGTCGATGTCGGCGTCCGTCAGCCAAGCGGGAAACGGCTGCGGATCGACCATGCCGGAAAGCAGCGTATCGCCATGCTTCTTTTCCGGCGCGCCCCAGGCTAAGCCGCTATCGCCGCTGCCGGAATAGTAGAGCTTACGCAAAGCGCCGCGCACGTCGGCCTCAAACGCCGCTTCGGCCACGCCTTCGTCTTGGAAATAGGCCATGTAGAAAAAGCGGTTCTGGTCGGTGAACATCGCTTTGATGATTTGCGACAGGGGCATCGGTGGTTGGCCGGTGTAAGGCACGGAGAGCCCCGCGACTGCGCGCACTCTGTCGGGATACAAAATCGCCGTGTGCCAAGCGATGGGCGCGCCCCAATCGTGACCGATCACCACCGCCGGCGCGCCCGGCGACAGCGCATCGATCACGCCGGCGACATCGGCGCACATTTCCTTCATTGCGTAGGCCTCAACCGCGTGCGGCTTGTCGGAGCCGCCGTAGCCGCGCACGTCGATAGCGCACGCGGTAAAGCCCGCCGCCGCCAACGGCGCCATCTGATGACGCCACGAATACCAGCTCTCGGGAAAACCGTGCACCATCACCACGAGCGGACCGCTGCCCTGCACGGCGGCGCGGACCTTGATGCCATTGGTGTCGATCATCCGGAATTCTGGCGTCATGGCTGCAGGTTCTCCGGCAAGGTGGGTTGGGACAGAATGCTGATGTAGGCGCGCCAGTGCGCGTCATTGTCGTGACCAACGCTGTCGGCGTAGTGGCGGATCAAGTCTTCGCCGCTCACATAATTGATCACGTACGAACGATAGTGATCAATGAAGCGCAGCGTCTTCTCGGCTTGGTCGCGGTTCTGTAGCTGATAGTGCTGGAGCAACGCTACAGCCTGATCGTGATTGATCGATCCGTCGAGATATTGCTGAGCGATGGTCAGACGCGCACCCGCAAGATCGTCCATCGCCGCGCCGAGCGCCTCGAATGCAGGCGCAGTCGCCGGATCAAGGCCAGCAAGCGGATACAGCATCGCTTGTTCGAACGCGAGTTTTTCGGCGCCCGGAAACGCGAGGTCAACGCCATAGTTGCCGCCGCCTTCGTTGAGCGGACCTTGCGGCGAAAATAGCGGCGCAATCGAATCTTCGACGTAGCCATTCTGACGATAGAGTTTCTCGGCGTAGATGCCCTGCACGTGGTGGCCGGGATAGCCTTCGTGGCAACCGAGGCCAACGGCGCGGTCGATATAGATTGGCAAGTCGGTATCGACCTGGATCTCGCTCTGATTGTTGCCGTGATAGTAGTTGTACGCGCCCCAGCTCTCCCCCTTCACAAAGGTCAGCGTGAAATGCTCGCCTTGCGGCAGCGCGATATGTGAGAGCGTACGGCGGCGGCACTCATCAATCGCGGCCTGCATGACAGCTTGGAGTTTGTTTTCAGGGACAACGTAACGTGTACGGAACGCATCCACGCGCTGCGCGAGATCGCCATGGCCAGGCACAAGCGCATCGATGCGCGCCAACACGGCGTCATAAGCGGCGAGCGGCTTGATCTCGGGCGTCATGGCGAACAGACGCTGCGCTTCCTGCACAAACGGCGCGCGCGCGCCGTCGATCATGTCGAGGCGAAAACGCGCGCTCGCGACATAGGCGGCCAAGGTGTGCGCACGGCGCTTTACGGCAGCATCGCTGCTCGCAGCCTCAACCGCTTCGATTTGTCCGTGCAGTGCATCGGCCGCGGTCTTCAATTCAGCCGTTGTGCGCGGATGCGCCTTGGCTTCATCCTGCCATGCCGCCGGCCCATAATATGCATCGACGTAGCCGTCCTCGTGCGCGCCGATCTCCAGCGTCAGATGGACATAATCCGCAGCCAGCGCATTGAGATCGCCCGCCGGCGGCTTCGGCGCGCACGACGCCAGCGCAATAGCAACAAGGGCGGCGATCCAGCGCATTCCTATCTCCTCGTTTCAGCTTAGCAGCAAATTGGCGGCGCGCAGCCGCTTCCGCCACGGAAGCGATCAGTCGGCGTCCTCGCCTATCACGCCCGCTGCCTCTTGATTGAGGGCCTTGGCGTCGCGGCGTGGCACGGTGAGCGGCGCCGGCTCCGGCGTCGGCATGTTGCCGCGCATCAACGAACGGCCCGCGGTGAGACCGCCGGCGATCTGCAATTCCAGCCGCTGCTGATCGCGCTCACGCACGTCCTCGATGGTCTCGGCGGCTTCGATTTCGCTGACGCCCATGTCGACCAGCACGGCGCGGCCAAACGCCAGGGCGGATTCAAAGGTCTCCCGGATTTGATAGTCGACGCCGGCTTGGATCAAACGCAGCACGTGCCCGCGATCGAACGCGCGCACGTAGAGTTTGGCGTGCGGGAATTCTGATTTCACCAGCGCGACGATACGGTCGGCGGCTTCGGGCTTGTCGACGCACACGCAAATGGCCTCAGCGCGCCCGGCGCCGGAGGCATGCAGCACATCGAGCCGCGTGCCATCGCCGTAATAGACCTTGAAGCCGAAATTGCCGGCGGCGCGGATCATCTCCACGTCGGTTTCGATCAGCGAGACGTCGATATCGCGCGCCAACAGCGCTTGGCAGACCACCTGCGCAAAGCGGCCGAAGCCGATGAACAGAACCCGGCCGCTCAAGTCGGCCGCCTCATCGATACCTTCGAGCGACTCTTTCGGCGCCGGCGTCAACGCGCGCTGCGCAATCACCACCAACGGCGCCAGCGCCATCGAGATGATGACGATCGCCGTCATGATCGCGGCCACACGCGCATCGATCACGCCGACCGCGAATGCGGCGGCATAGAGCACAAAGGCAAACTCGCCGCCTTGGGCGAACATGGCGGCGCGATGAAACGCCTCGCGGTGATCGGCCTTGAAAAGCCGCGCGACGGAGTACACGCCGATCCCCTGCACGCTCATGAAGGCGATCACGCCGCCCAAAATGAGCGGCCATTCGGCCATCACAGTTGGCACGTTGAGCGACATGCCGACACCCATGAAGAACAACGCCAGCAGGATGCCGCGAAACGGCTCGACATCAGCTTCGAGCTGGTGACGGAACGAGGATTCCGAGAGCAGCACCCCGGCAAGGAACGCGCCCATCGCCATGGAGAGCCCGCCGATTTCCATGAACAGCGCCGCGCCCAGCACCACCAGCAATGCAGCGGCCGTCATCACTTCGCGTGCGCCGAGATTGGCGAGGATCGCGAACATCGGATTGAGC